>CAYYRV010000034.1:0-22147 GCA_964474135.1 uncultured Defluviitaleaceae bacterium | reverse complement strand
TCCAATTCCCAACCATTCTTTTCAAGTTCTTTTATAAGGTCTTTTGGCTTCACTTTTATCAACTCCTTATAAATATATTATAATACGTATTTTACGTATTGTCAAGAAGTTTTTAATTAATTATTTTACTTTCTGCCATATCTTCTTACCTTGAATTCTAATATCTGATTATTTTCAAGGACATTATCAACACCACCCCATAAAATATAAATATTAGGGTTTTCTTCATCAGGCAAGCCGTCTTCACTTATATCAATTGGTACAGCATTTTTCCCAATATAAACAGTTTTTTCTTTGAGAGCCTTATAAATGCTTGGATTAAATGGCATTCGCACTGTAGCTGTATCATTAACGCTTGCCGATTGGCTCATATAAACTTGTGTACCGTGCTCACCACGCCACTCACACCAAAATACGTTTATCTCATTTTCACCAAATTGAGAGGTTACTTCAATAATAGTTCTGCTTAAACCATCTCTTTCATTTGATTCCTCTGAATATGCAAATTTAATAGGAGTTGTATATGACATTCTCATGTTGATTGTATCTCGTTTACCATATCAATAGTTTTGTCAATTGTAGCATTTATAGTGTTAGGCAATTCTGAATTTAAAATATCAGTTACCATTTCCGCAAGTTTAACCGAAATATTATTTACTAAAGTATTCACGTCAATTTCTAGGTTTACATTATTTTTAATGTATTCTCTTTGCATATCATCAATCATAGTTAGCCCCCTTAATTGTATAATGTTTGATATTATTAAAGGATTTATAACGCTATCCTTAGGTTCTGTGGATAGTGCCATTTTTATATAAATGATTATTGTATCAATTGCAAGAGGTGTTTTTAATGCACCTCTTGATATACCTGAACTTCTTAAAGTTTGTGTTGCGGCATTTATCATAGATAAAATTTCAGCATCTTTTATAGGGTCGTCATAATAAATACCTAGTCGAGATTTAATTGTTGGTAATAATTCCATTTAATCACACTCTACTTTTTATTAACAATTATTGTGTAAAGTGACATATCTGTGTCATTAGATACTTTTATGCTAACATTATTAATGCCCTCGTTCCATACAGCAGAACTACCGCTTATAACATTTACGCCATCTACATCTATTTTAATATCAGATGACAAGTCACTTGCTATTGCGGTTATAGTATTTGTTAGGTTTGTTGTTTCTGCATTGTAATAAAATATCTCACTGTCAAAGTTTGGAGTTAAATTAGCAGAACCTAATGACAATGAAAGTAATTTTGCACTAGTTGTATTATCGGTAACATTGTTTTCAGGTGTCTCTTCAGCTACTTCTTGTTCTGATAAATTTGATTTTAATGCACTATATCCACTAACTACTTTTTTTTTAGTAATACTAGACTACCATTATCAATAACTTTGCCATCAACAAGCATTACGGATTGTTTTATAATATTATCAGTTTGATAATCTTTGTATTCCTCTATAGCCATATTGTAATTAGTATTAACATGATAATCTGCAAATCTGAATACAAAACCAAAAATCTCACCAGCAGCCGCTTCTTCAAAAGTTTTTAAGTATTCATCAGCAATAACAACATTTCTACCTCTTATACGATTGGTTATAGCACCGTCAAGCCCCATATTTGTACCGGCGATAGGTTGTCCCACAGTGTCTTTTATACTTATAATATCAAGGAATGTAGAGTTTGCTAAACAGTAAACAGCACCAACGGAATATGCTCTTGGTATTGCTTTTTCAATTTTCATTAAAGTATCAAAATCCCACGTAGTAACTTCAACTGTTTTTATAGGAGTAGAATGTAAAATACCTGTTGGTTGCACTACTCCTGTTCCATTTACTATTGAATTTTCAAGGCTCTTTAACATGGCTTTACTGGCTTCTTGAACGAATACTCTTTCAAAATCGGATATTGTTCTAACACCAGCTTCTAATGTTCTGGAAATAGCAACTTTTAATTTGTTTGGTGTAAATGAAATTTTACCTAATTGTAATTTTTGAGGGTCAACCCCTTCACCTTCACCAACCCATTGTGCTGTAGGGCTTAATTCATTTATTGCAACATTTAAATCGAATTGCACATTTGATTGCGAAACAAGCGGTAAAATCATGCCTATTTCAATCGCTTTTTCTTTTATGGCACCAAGAATTGCAGTAGGTATTGCTGCCGCTACATCAGTAGACATTGTGTTTTCTGCAGCTCTTAAGTGAGCCGGTATAGGTTCTTTTTTAGTGATATAATTCATAAATGCTGTACGATATTCGATATCGTCATCTGTATTTGCTGCACGTGAAATATTTCCTGTTGGGCTAAATCCTGTAGATTTAATTGGCTTATTGCTATTTACCCTTTTTGCTGAACCTGTAAAAGCATTACTAATAAATTCGCTTTGTGCGTTAACATTTTCAATGATTTCATGTGCTGTTCTTGTTCTTTCTTCGCTATCATAGGACAATGTAGCACGCCTTATGTCGTCATTAACCTCTGTAATACGAGTATTTACTTCAAGTATTTTTTCGGGGTCTAATTGATTTTCTTTTCTTTCTATTTCTAAACTGCGTAAAATTTCGTTTTGTGCGACTATGTAGTCGTGGAAAAGCTGTTCATTTGCGAATATAGGTGGTTTTTTAATCATTTTCTTTTCTCCTTCGTTTTTTAAATTATTTCTAGCAACAACGCTAGTGCTGCTATGAAAAGGGTCATCTACTATTGAAATATCTGTTAGTTTAGCAATCGCTGTAACTTCCCAATGTTCATTTCCATTAGAAGAACGCTTAATACTAAGTCCATTAGGGGCTGCTATATAACCGAATGAGCATTTATCAATTAATCCGCTTTTGACTTTATTGTAATATTGTCGGTCATCTTCTTGTAATTGGGCCCTAAAGTAAACTCCATCAGTATTTTCTATTATAGATAAACTGCCATTACCTACTTTAGCTAAAACAGGAATAGTATCCTTGTGATTGTATCTTAAAACAACGTTTTCAATATCGGCATTTGCTAAAGCCCCACTCCTAAACGTTTCTGATATTTCACTTATTTTACCCCTACTGTTTCTTGCTTTATTAGTACCTGTGCTATTATAGGGAATAGCCAAACCTTCAAGTATTAAATCGTCTGTAGCTTTAAATTGTAGTGTTCTTTCTATTATTTTATAATTATTCTGGGATTGTGACGTTCTTAATATTGGTTTTTTCTTGTTTTTCAATTTCTATGCCTGCCTTTCCTGCTTGATATTTTGCTGCAATATCAGCATCAATAGTATTAAGTGATTTTACATACTTATCACCGCCTTCAATAGGTGGCTTACCTATTGTTTCTAAAATGTCATTAATGGTGAAAGCACCATATGGGGTTACTGTTTCCAGTAACCTTAATCTTTGTTCTATTGAGTAGTGTAAAATTTTGTTATAATAGCACTTTACTTTATGCCCAACATCAAGTTCTCTTCGTGTAAATAAAACTGATGTAAATGCTTGCTCAAATTCAACTATGAAATCTTCAATTGTACGCTGAAAAAACGCTGCATGTTGGTCGCCTGTATAGTCTCCTGTAAGTATAGGCATAGACACACCATAATGTTGACAAATTGAAGTTTGCAAAAAATCTAGTATATCCTTTGGTATCCCTACAGGTTTTGTTTCTAATGGTGTTACATCTACGCTTAAATCAGTTACAAAAACATTTTTTCCAGCTTTAAAAATATGTTTTTCATAGTCGTCACGTAGTTTGCTTAATGCATCAAAACCTATAGTTCCTTTGCCTTGCATAAAGAACTTAGATTGCATTGAATCCTCAATAACTTTAGGTGTTAGTCTTATAACTTCATGTAAACATTTTACAATGGGCTCTAAGCCTTCTCTCTGTGGAGCACCGTTATCATTACCGCCAAAAAATTCATTTATGCCACGTCTCCATTTTAAGTGTATTATTTCATTGTAAGGTAGTAGCCAAACTGTACCATCTTTTAACATTAGCCTTATAAACCACTCATCATAGTCTCTTTGAATAATTTCAGCGGCTACGGTAGGTATAACATAAAAACCTGTATAATACTTTTTTGTGCTGTAATCATTTAATAAAACGTATGTTGGGTAAATATAAGCATTATAGTCACGGTATAATCGCCAAACAATACAAGAGAGAAAATCCTTAGTTGTTTGAAACGGATTAGGAGAAGAAGCAAATAGCCGTGCTATTTCATCATTTTTCGGAGTTACCATATTATCGTTTTCCACAACGGATTTTATCTCCATCTTACTTATCTCTCTTGCTATCACGTCTATACAGTTTGTTGCAAAGTCACTTATATAAGAATTAATTGTGCTGTATGAATAGCTACTTGATACTGGTTGTTCCCTACTGTTATATCCAGCTTCTTTTGCTAACTTACTAAATATTTTTCTAAAATATTGTACTGGGTTAAATATAATATCCCACCTTTCTTCACCATTAACTGTTAAATATTAAGACTTCTTACATAATTCCAGTCTAATTTTTCAGGAAGCGTTTTTAGTTGCTCATACGCCTTTCTCATAAGATATGCTATAGTTGTATAAGAAACTTGTCCTGTTCCACCTCCAAAAGCTGGTATAAGTATATTTTTTATGTTGTGTTTCATTGCTTCAATAAGGCAAGAACGCATACAATGATAAATTATTTCAGGGTTGTTAATTTTTTGTGGATAACGCATTGTAGGTGTGTGTATTAAATATTTAGGGTTGCTATCTGTTTCAATTAAGAAAGATGTTCCTGTTGGTTGCTCACCGTAAAAATTATCAACTATATATCTTTGTACTTTTTCTTGTAATTCACATCCGAAATGTTTAGTAATTGCGTAATCATAACCTCCGTCCATTAATCCAAATGAGTTTGCAGGAGAAACAAGGCATTCTACTTTATTACAAGACAAAAATTTCTCTAGGTGACTGTAGATGATTTTTACATCTTTTAAGTCGTCAAAATAAGTCTTAAAAGCCTCAATAACGTTCCTATTAGCATCTATAATAAAAATTTCCATTATTGCCTCCTAAGTCAGTGCTATATATTTTATAAAAATTAATAAAGACATAAAAATAAAGCACAGTGTGCTTTAGGTGACTTTAATTTCTTTTAATATTAAAAATTTCCTTACATATTCTACTGGAATAACAAATCCAATAGATGTTGGTATTTCCTTTATCTGTATACCTTTATCGTAATATTTGCTTACATTTTGGTATATCTTTATTAATTGATATTTTGATAATATAAATATATTGTTATAATCACCTATTACATAAAGCCAACTATTATCATTGCGTAAAATACCACTTTCTGAAAAGCACTCTATTTCAATACAAGACTTTTCATGCGTTTCTATATATAAATTTCCTGTTTTACTTATAAGGCTGTCGTACTTTATTTCAAATCCTGCCTTATTTTCTCCAATTTCATATTGATATTTTTTGCTAGAATAAGATATTAAAGGTATTCCAATCTTAAATAGTTCATTAACAACAAAATCTTGATATTGCAAGCCTTGTTCCAATTTTTCTTTATAATATTCATTCAAATCATATTCCCCCAACAATCCCAACCGTTAACAACATTCCTACTAAATAATTCTATCTTGTTTCCAAAAAGATACAATTCATTAATTATGTTTCTAAATTCTTCCGGTTTTTTACTATGTTCAAGGCGTTCAATGCTTTGTACGCTGTCAAATAATTTTTTATTATCAGGAGTACAGCTTCCTTTAGTGCAGATAAGTAATAATTCATGCCTTACACTATTATAATGGCCCATATTATGTTGTATTTTATCCCACACAAAACTACTTTTATATTTAAAGCCCCATGCTTTTATAACTTCAAAACATTCTTCAAGTAGAGGTGATGTTACCCATAAAAAAAGCACTGCATTATCATCTGCAATACTTTTGACTGGCAATTTACAAATTTCTGATATGCTCATTGTAGGATATACCCCATTTGCTCCTCTTGCTTGAACTCCTCCATTTTCACATTTGTCGTTATAACTCCATGCTGGGTCAGCATATATAACACGATATTTTTTATTTATTGAATAAATATCTACACTTTGACTTTCGGAAGAGTTATCTTTTATTTTTTCTTTTATTTCTTCTTTACGGTTTTCAGCTTTAATTTCTTTAATGGCTTTTTCAACTGCTATTCCTTCGTCAACAACTTTATTTACAATAACCTTTTGCTTTTCAGGCTCAATATTTGCAAGCTTTATTGTATCTTGCTTTGTAAGTTTAGTCTCACCGCTTAATATTTTGTCTTTTATATCAGGCGTTGTATTTTGGGCTATTGTGTCTATGGCTTTGGTGTAGAGGGCGTTGCGTTCAACTGTCCTATCTGATATGTTATGTTGTTTACCAATTGTTTTAGCAGTATTATCCGAAGCGACATTTTGTCGGTTCGGTAAATTTTGTTTTAAATTATCCTCTTTACGCTTTTTCTCCCTCTCATACTGCAAGCCAATTAAGTAAGCCTTCTGTTCAGCAGTTAAGTTTCTGCGTCCTAACTGGTTCTTAATTATCCATTCAATAACATTTTCTTCATTTTCAAAATTATAGTTTTTAGTTTCAAATATTAAGTCATGCTTTGTTGCTATTTCATATCTATTATGTCCATCAATAATAGTGTCGTTCCATATACTTAAAGGTTCTCTTATGCCGTCTCTTATTATGTTTTCCTCAAGCTGCGAAAATTCGTCACTTGATAATGTTGGTATTAAGGTTTTAAAGTTATCATTAATATTTAACATCATTTTATTTACTCCTCGCCTTTAGATATTTGCCTTAAAATTTGCAATAAAAAAGCAAGCACCAAACGTTAAGGCTTACGTTCACCGTTGCAATCGGTTGTGCTTGCTGTAGTTTTATGTCATTTCGGACAAGTGTATCAATTTAAATTTTTATTACTACTCCTACAAAGTTACCAACTATAAAAGCTAAAACTGCATATAGCATAAAATTACTCTCTTGATTTGTTACTATAACTTCAATGGCTTTCCTATAGCAATTATATTATCGGTTTTTATACATATATCGTTATCACTACCAAAGCAAGTAAACTGTTCTTTTATAACAGGGTTTTTAATTAATAATATTAACTCTTTTAGACTTCTTTCATCTTTAAATGATTTCATCACTGCATCATTTCCCTTTAAATATTCAATCCAATAATCATTCATAATTTTATACCATCCTTTTTATTTTTATATTATTTATATATTAATTTTTTCATACTCAGTTTGAACATCTTTGTATACTGCATAAGCCGTAATGGTACTTGCAGCACCATCTATTCTTTTGTTCTGTGATATTTTGCAAGGCTGAATAAAGTCCTTATTATCCCGCTTAAATCCTGTATTACACAAGCAATAATATGTTACAGGGTTATTTTGATAATTAAGTTCCTTTTTTCTAAGTTCAATACCTAATGCTTTCATTGGTTCATTAAGCCTTGTGGGGTTTTGGATAACATCAACTAATAAACTGTCATCACCAAAATGCTCTATGAATCTAGCTTTATATGACGTTGCAAATCGCCTGTCATATCCTATCTTATAAGGCTTTAAAGCGTATTGACGATATAAATCTAAGTGCCAATCCGCTATAATAGATGTGTCTATATATGTATTATCAACAATAGTTATAAAGCCTTGTCTTGCCCATTCTAAATAGTCTGCATCATCATTATTGCTTTCTAATTTGTTATTGGTTATCCAATAATGAGTTAAATTATATTTTTTGTTTTCTTTATAAATTATTAATGTGGATGCACATAGGTCAGTTGTTTCAGCAAAGTCATTACCGCCTACATAATAACAACCTTTGATATCATCTATTGCAAATGTATCTGTATTTAATATATCTGTGGGATTTAGCCACGCTATAGCCGCATTTTGTTTAATATTGAAGTCCTTAGCAAGCATAAAACTTCTTTTTTCATTGTCGATTTTAGCTTTCTCTACCAACCCATCAAGATAGACCCATTTTTTACTAACTCCTAAGTTTGGGTTAGATTTTACCCAACTGTTACGGTCACGCCAAATTTCTGCTTCACTATCTTGTGTATAAAGCCAAATTAAATGTCTGGAATCATGTTCACTCTCACCTCTCAATGATTTGCGGCATTCTATAAGATGTTTATCTAAATGCCCATTAAGCACATTACCCTCTGTAGAAATTTCAATTATTAAAAGTTCATCTTTAGTTGAAGTAGATTGTACTATTGGCATTATTAGGCTATCATCTTTCATTTCATGGGTTTCATCAATAACAGCTAAGTCAATATTCCTACCTTCTTTGCCACCTGTATTCATAGATAATTTCTTTATTTTAGCTTTATTTTGCATTGAAAATTTACCTTTTTTTGTTTTCTGTTTGGTGTTGCCCATGAAAATACCTCTTAAATTTTTTCGAGTTCTTTTCACTAAAGAAGGGCTTTCTTCACGCATATTATTGACTTCATCAAAAAGTATGCCTGCTTGTTCATAATCATTACTTGCAAGTAATATATTTGTTCCAGCATTGCCACAAAAAAACTCTGCTAAAGCTAGGGCGGCGGCATATGTGCTTTTGCCGTTTTTTCTGCCAACAATAAGGGTTGTGTAATTAAAACGCCTAACACAAATATCCTCAATGTATATGTAAAAACCGTAACAGGCTTCAATATGTGCTTTTTGCCACAATTCTAACTTAAAAGGTTTGCCGGCAAAAGGAGAAATACTATGTTTGCATTCAGCTTCTATAAATTTAATTCGCTTATGGGCTTCCGTTAAGTCAAATTTATATTTATCATCTTTCATGTCTTTCATAAGCATTTCAAGTTGCATTAGTAGTTCTTTACCGACTATTATTTCACTACTCTTTATTTTGCTGTAGTATTCTAATAAGTAGCTCATACTTTACAAGTATTCACCAACTCATAAAATATCTGCTTGTTATCTTTTTCTAGCTTATCCATGTGTACTTTAAGTTTATTTTTTATACTTTTGTATTTAGAAACCATTTTTGAATGCTGTTTCTCTAATTTAGAATTTTTAATTCTTTTATTTTTGATATTAAATTTTTCAAATTGTACAAATTGTTGAATTTGTGATTTTATTAAACTTATTTCATATTGATACTGCTCACATTTATCATCTATTACATAAGAAAGTATAACGTGACCACAATGTAAACATTTTATATACACAAATTTAACTTTTTCATGTTTTAATATGTGTATAGCTGATTCTAAATTAAATTCACCTTTACAAATATCACATTTTACAGTTTTCAGAAGAAACGCCTCCTTATTCATATGCACTCATATCATCAGATTCATCTTCAACTTCTACTTCAAGCATATTTTCAAGCTTATAAGTTATGTTTACTAGACTTGCTCTTGTTTGATTCTTTAAGGAGATAATAGGTTTTGTTTTTCCATCACCTAGAGGTAATTGTTCAAGGTAATCTAAATCCACTTTAATCCTTGCGTGCTCAAAGATTAAATCTTTTATTCTTTCAATTTTATCTTTATCAGGGCACTGTTTTTCATATAATTCTAATAATCTATCATAATTTTTTTTAATTTCTCTATCTCTTTTATTTGAAAAAGTCTTTATCTTTACCGACCTCGCTACAAATTACTATGGATTATGAAAATTTTTCCACACCCACCTAAGTTTTTTTAATTTTTTAATATTTTTTCGGAAAAAAGTCAAAATTTTGGCATGTGATACAAAATGGTCCGCTAACAGTCGCGGAAAATTTTCCATAATTATATTAATAAGGGGGGCTAACCTGAATTTAATTCATATTCACGCCACCAATCCTCGACATACTGAATCCACTCAACAGGTCTTTGCGCCGCTCTTTCAATGCATTCTCTCTTCGTACTCTCGATATAAATTAATTCGCCCCCTAATCTTTCAGCTAATTGATTACGTTCAATTTCATTGGCAAATCCTCCAACGATATAGCAATCGTGCCAATGCCCATACCTAGTGTAAACCATATCATATAGTAAATCTCTAATTTTAAATACATTATATTTTAGAGTATTAGGTTTATTATAAATAGGTAGCCCACTGATACACTTATATATGCTATCTATATCTATAATCATATCCCCATAATTCATTACCTCTTTAACGTATGTATTTTTACCTGACAAAGGACTTCCCCATACAATATATACATTTTGTTTATCTGAGGTAAATCTATAATGCTCCCTATTGTGACAATCCGTACACAATACTTCAATATTGCTTTTGTTTAAAGAAATATTGGAATCGTTAATATTATCCGGAGTCAATTCCATTTTATGGTGTGCTTTAAGCTTAGAAATATCAGCAAAAATATTATTACATTTACTACATTTTCCACCACTTTCCGTTCTGCACAAAAAAGATAAATCTCTCCATGCTTTACATGAATAAAATTGTTTAGAAAATTTCTGTGCCACTAAAACGCCTTCTTATCATCTAATAGTTTTTGATATTCAAATTTTTCACTATCAAGATTATGTTTTTCTTGATACAATAAAAGCTTTTCATCATCTTGTTCTAGCTTAGCTAAGTTCACCAGTAACTTATCATGTTTGGCTAGGACATTACCCAACGCTTGCTCACGGCGAAATATTTCTTCATCTATTGCTGATATCTGTTCTTCCATTAGTTGCCTGTCTGTCTTTCCTGTGGTAGATATTAGCTTTAAATTAAGACATACTAATTGGGACTTTAGTTCCTTTATACGCCCTCTTATGTGCTTTTTTAATAGGGTATATTCTGCATCTTGCTTAATTAGTTTTTGGTAAATACCTATATCCTCAGAAAGGTTCAATAGTTCTTTTTCGCTTTGTTCTAAGTCATCATAGTACAGCTTGATGTACTCACCAGTTTTTTCGGCATTACGGTTACGCAATCTAGCAAAGGGTGAGGGCGTTTTTGCATTTTTGTTTTCGTCAAGATTACACTGCTCATAAACGCCTAAATCATTAGCCTTTTTACTTATTATTGTGTTCCCTTTTTCAATTATTTTGTTCCCTTTTTGTTCTCTTTTTGTTCCTTTTTCAGCGTTCCACTCTTTAGCCTTTTTCCTTAAAACGCTATAAGTTATACCCTTTTTTTCAGCAAATTCTTTTAAGTTTTTATATTTACCTAAGATGTACTCTTGCTTTAATTTTATCCAATCATACTTAGCCACCACCTCACCTCATTTTATTTTATTTACTTAATTAATATCAGCAAATATCTTCTTGCCATTTAGAAACTTTGTATATTTCTTTTGCTAGGTCATGGCAAACTAGGTCAAATCCGCAATATTGAGAACGCTCGTAAAGATATCTGCTTAATTCTAAAAGACGAAACTCCAGCCATAAATATAAGGGCATTACACCTATTGGCGGTTTGTTTGTGTTCTCTTCCTTTTTATTTGTTTTTTGTCTCCTTTTTGCTATTGCTTTCATAATATACACACCCTAATAGTTTCTTATAATAACTTCCTTGTAAACCTTGCCCCTTCCATATCTAGAAGCTAAATTGCTTTGTCTCTCTATACTTTCTATGTTAAAGTCAGCATACATTTCTCTTATAAATTCGCAATCATTATAGGACAATATAAACCTACCTTTGATATCTTTTAATATATCCCTAAGCTTAGCATGTTGCTCTTCATCAAAAACAAAGCTTCCTGTATCATAATACTTTTCAGCTTCAAAATATGGAGGGTCGCAATAAAAAAGACAGCCTTCGCTGTCATATTGTTTGATTAGATTATCAAAGCTTTTATTTTCAATAATAACATTTTCAAGTCTTTGTTGTATTGCTTTAATATCCTTTATATTATTTATTTTTCGAGGTCTAGCACTATATGTTTTAAGCTTGCAACCATATGAAGTTCTAATTAGATATAGATAACGTGAAGCCCTTTGGATATCAGTCAAGCATTCTGTGCTTTGATCTCTAAAATAATTAAATATCGCCCTTGAATTTAACAATAATCCCATTTCTTGTACAATAGCTTCTGGGTAATATTTCATACATTTGAATAAATTAACTAATTCGTTATTAATGTCATTATAAATTTCAGTTTCAGCATGTTTTTCTTTATGAAAGAGAACCCACCCTGCACCACCAAAAACCTCTATGTATTTATCTATTTCAGTTGGAAATCTCTTGCATATATGCTTTCTTAGTAATTTCTTACCGCCTACCCAACCTATGAAACTATTCATTATGCATCATCTCCTGTTGTATTTTATACTAAGTTAATTTCTGTAAAAAAAATAATTGACATATTCACGAATTAGTGATATAATTAATTTAGAAAGGAGGTGAACATGATGGGAAATAGAGAAAAATGGGAATTAGCTTATAAAGTAACAAAACAAACGCTTGAAATCATTGGACTGATTGTTGGAATAGCGGTTGCAATTAAAACCTTATTAAGCTAAAACCCAAAGGGTAGGGAAATCTCCCCCTACCCTTATTTTATCCCATCTTAATAAAATGTACAAGAAAAATAGTATTTCTGTAGCATTAATTGTTTTATTTATAGTAAATCTTTGTAGTGCTGTAAAAACAGATTTTGATTTACTTACTATTATCTCTACTGTTATTGTTTTAATCCTGTTTTTACTAAACATCCTTGAAAGGAGGTAGTAATATTGGAAAACAAATATGTATCCGTATCCGAATACGCCAAAATGCATAAAATGGATGTAGGTTATATTAGAAAAATAATTGCTCAAGGTCGTATCCCTGCAATAAAAATTGGGAATCAGTGGGCAATACCTGCTGAGACACCAAAGCCGGAGGATAAACGAGTAAAATCCGGCAAATATATAAATTGGCGTAAAAACAAAACAGACGAATAACATATATTAATTCTTTGAAGCACAAAAGCCCTTGCAGTTATCTGCAAAGGCTTTATATAAATTTCCACGATATTATTATAACACATAAAAAACAGAAAAGATAATCAACTTTGTTTCACATTTGTTTCACTTTTGTTTCATGATTTTTCAGAAGCCAAGCTAATAGTAATAGTTTTTGAATCTTCGTCAATTATTTTTTTTAATTCTAAAGGGCTACCATTTTCATCAATGAACCCAGCTTTACGAGCCTCCGCACTACCGATATTTAAAGAATAGCTAGTAATATAGCCCTTACCATTTTTTTTAATTGCTAATTTCACTTTTACACGTCCTTTATTTTTTGGGGAATTTAATATCCTTTATTTGCTTATATACTAACATTAAAACATAAATCGCATTAAACATAACAGCTACAATTGAAGCTATTTTCCAACCTGTTAATACACCTATAAAAAAATTTGTTACTAGAATTAAAACCCATAATCTTGCTTTTTTTGCATTGCACATACTTTAATGATGTAGTAAAATAGGAAAATGGAAGGTGAGGGTGTAGCCTCACCTTTTGCTACCTCTTGTTAGTCGTTTAGTTTTTCAGCTATAACAATCAATGTTGTTATTAATGATGAAATTGCTATTATAGCTTGAATTACTAATTATATTATTCTATCTAGGGGTAGTTTTTTTGTTTCTTGATTATTAATGGTTTGTTGCCTTTGTTTCTTACCCTTTTTCCTTTTACTCATCAAGTTCACCTCCTTTCTATATATATTATACATTAGCGTTACGCTAATGTCAAGTAATTTATTAAAATTTTTTATAAAAAAAAAAACAACACAATTAATTCGTATCTTCTCTGTGTTGTTCTTATAACTATATAATTTGTAATTTTAAAAATAAAAACATATCCATTTAGATACATCATACAATATATTTTTTCTTAACCTAACAACGGAAGCCGTGGAAATATGAAGTAAAAAACTTATTTCTCTGTAATTTTTTCTTAGCTTATAATGCATCTTTATAAAGTCTTTTGCCTCATTATTCAGCTTATTAATAATAAATCCAATATCAGAACTTTTCTTTTGCAAATCCCTAATTAAAATTTTTGTTTCAAGAATTTCTTTATTAACCAGTTCCAGTTGTTTTTCTAATTGCTTGAATGCGATATCAATTGACTTTTCTTGTGGGCTTGTGGTGTTAGATGTCTGAACATTAACCCTGTCGTAATTAACTGCTTTAATTTCATAATCTAAATCTATGTTGCTATTATTAATATCAAATTCAATATCTGTTTTCTGCTTTTGTAATAATGTAAGCTTATACTCTAGTCGTTCAATTTCTTCTAAATTTCTGTAATAAATCTTAATTTTGTCTTCGGTTGAATTAATAATAGAATTAGTAACCATTAAGCTATCGCCCCTTTACATAAGCATTAAAATGCTGTAAAATAGATAAAAGGTCTTTGGGGCGATAGCCCTTTTTTATGCCCTTCTGTTTTCTTTAACAAACTTCGGGCAATGCTTTATTTTATAAAAACCCCCATAATAAGTATTAACATATTCTGCAACCCAACCTTCTACAGGCTTTAAGTATCTGCTCCATTCGCAACCTATATTAGGATTACCGTTTTTGTTGGGTACTGCATGTACACATTCCCAACACGGTTGTTGGTGTCCTTCCTTCTTGTGCTTGTGCTCATATGAAATTGATGGTTTTCTTAAATTTAATTCATAAGCCTTATCCGCTACGGCCTTAACAGACTTATTAATTATTTTTGAAATTTCTCTAAGTGACATGTTGATGTAATTATTTGTAAGAAACCTCTCTTGTTCTTTTGTCCATTTTATTTTTAGTGCTTCTGGTTTGAGTAGCCTCATTGCACTAGCTTTAGTTGCTATTACTTTTGTTGATTTTTTAAGCTCTTTAGCAATTTCCTTATTATCCATATTAGCGTAATTATTTATAAGAAATTCCTTTTCTTCCTCCGACCAAGCATTTTTTCGCATAACCTCATCTACCTTTTCAACCTGTTATCATTAACAAATTTTCTGTTTTTGCTATATAAAAATCCCTATTAGCAAATACTTTATTGTAATTATTTTCCCCTTGAAATCCGTCTATAACATCTTTTTCTTCGTTATTCATATCTTTATATGCTTTTTTACCATAAGAAGGAGGTAACCATTTACGATTAAGTGACGCATATATGTTAAATTTATCTAATAAATCCATATTAGTAAATTCGATATGGCATGTCCCTTTTTTATATAAAGTAATATCAAAATACTTTAATGTTATTTTTTTAAAATTATTACTTTCTTTAGCCTTAGTCAATAAGCAGCTCATATCTACATCCGCTGTTGTATTTCCGTCTAAATAATTTAAAGATTTTTCGATATCTTGCAGAACATCAAAAACTTCATTTTTATTAAAACAACCTTTATCCCATGAATTTGTTGAGAACATACCTCGTATAGGTATAATAACTTTTTTATTAACCTTGTGAGCTTTATTTGAAGCCCAACCATTAAAATAATGAATATTATTTTTAGTTTCTGGATACCAAGCATGGTCTCCTGATAATTTATCGAATAATTTCATTATAGACTGCTCTACACCATCAAATAGTTTGGCTCTAATATCTTTTTCTATTGAAGCTATATTAAATTCCGAAAACTCATAATCTATTAAAGATTCAACTTTGCTATATAATTCTTTTTGCAAATTAGATGTTAATTTACCTACAAATTTAGGGTTTTGAAAAAGTGCTTTCCAGTATTTAATTCTAACTTTCTCAATATATCCATTAATCAATCCGCTATAACTATTTACATCTAATTTAAGCTCTAGTATAGGTGAATTATAAGAACTATCTATATTTCTTTGTATATAGGGCTTTATGGCATTATATTCATATATTAAATTAATACCGGCATTACACTCAAATTGATAGCGAGAAACAGCTGCTTTTATATAATCAGTTTCAACAACTTCGGTTTCGTTCGGAAAACGGTTTTTATACTTTTCGGCTTTTTTAAGATTTTCAAATATAAAGCTAGTTCTTTTGGGTCGAGGTACAGCTACATAAATTAATGCTACTTCAACATCTGTTTTTCTTTCGGCATTAATAAACTCATTTTCCAAAAACTCAATTTCAGCATTATATTTATTTAATCGACTGATTAGCATTGTTCTAACATTAGAAAAAGGGTTTTTTATTGTTTCCGCATTAACTAAGCAAACCAATTGTCCTCCATGAATTTCTAATATATTTAATGCTTTATCTAAATGCTTGTCTCCTTCTGAAAATGGAAAGTTAGCGATAATTAAGTCATATTTTTTCAAAGTTTTAAAACTTAAAAAATCATTATGTATAACTTTATAATTTTTATTTTTTAATATGCTACAAAGGCTATTATCTATTTCAATCGTATCAATACTTACCATGATTTTGGATTCCAGTATATAATCACATATATCACCTTTGCCTGCACTTGGTTCTAAAATGGTTGTTATTTTTTTATCTCTTATTTTATTAAGCATTTTTTCTATTAAAGCTTTTGGTGTTGGATAAAAATCTTTGTTTTCTGTAGAAATAAACATTAAAACCCACCTTTCTGATTTTGCATAATATTCCCTAAACTGCATAAACTAACTTTGCAGGGTCAATATGCTTTTTATTAAAAAACGCACTTTAATGTGTGAATATTCGCCCTGTAAGGACGGCTCCAAGCCGTCCCGTTACATATAATACTAACTAAATCTTTTTGCAATATCGTATATAACATCAACTGTAACGCTATTCCCGGCTTGCTTATAAAGTTGTGAATCGCTATTAACTGATTGGGCCTTATAAAATTGTTCATCTGTAAAACATTGAAGCCTAAAACATTCTAATGGTGTTAATCTTCTAATTCGTTCATTTATATTTACACCATGCATATCTTGAGATGTTAAAGTGAACATAGGCTCACCTTCTTCTTTAAACCTTCTACCATTTTGCCTTTTGTTTGTTCTATCAGGCGTTAAGCAAGCCTGTACTAAAATTTTTTTAGGGTCTTTATATTCAGTAGCAACTAAAGTAGCCATAATACCATCTGTGTTATAAACTCGTGTTCTTTGTCTCCCTTCTACAAAACTACCTACAACATTTATTTTTGCTTCATCAACTAAATAAAGCCCTGTTTTAGCCCCACCGCCACCGCCTTGACTGTTAAGGGTACAGCTGATTCCTTGCTTACTATATACTCTGTCTCCTTGTGTTCCTCCTACAACCTGTTCAAGAGTTGCTTCGTTTTCTCCTCCGAAAGGAAATACTTTTCTGGTACGTTCTCCTCTAAAATGTCCGATAATGTATACTCGCTCTCTGTTTTGGGGAACGTAGTTCTTGCTGTTAATACATTGCCATTCTGCATCATACCCCAGTTCGTCCAATGCAAGGAGGATTGTTGCAAAGGTTCTTCCTTTGTCGTGGCTAAAGATTCCTTTAACGTTTTCGAGGAATAAATATTTGGGTTTTCTGTCTTTAGCAAGCCTAAGGACTTCAAAGATAAGAGTTCCTCTTGTATCCTCAAAACCTCTCCTGTTCCCAGCAATACTGAAAGCTTGGCAAGGAAATCCGGCTGTGTAAATTTCTGCTTTGGGTAAATCTTCGGATTTAACTGTTCTAATGTCATTTGCATAATATTCCCCCTCTGTTTTATACATTTCTTTATATGATTTGACTGCAAATTTATCTATTTCTACATATCCAACGCATTCATGCCCGGCTTTTGTCATACCACTTCTAAAACCACCTATGCCGGCAAAGAAGTCAATGAATTTCATTAATATCACCTCTGCTTACCCAACCAAAAACGTATTACGGCCATCAACCTTTACAAAGTTCTGTTCTTTCAAATATTGCATAATGCTATAAGCAGTCTCTTGTGATATCCCTGCTATCTCCGCAAGTTTTCGATATCCTAAGCATTTATTATTTTTTTTTAAATTTTTACCTATTGTATCCTTATAAAGTTCAAGCTGTTCCGTTGTAAATTTAGTATTGTCTATAGCAACATCAGAAGCATTAGTATTTTGTGTATTAACTTTTGGTTCTGAACTGGTAACAGAAGCAAGACTAATATTTGAATCTGTATTAATTCTAGGACTAAAACCAATAACTTTTTCGGTATTAATATCAGAACTTGTATTAATACTAGAACCAGTATCAGAATTAGTTTTAACTCCTTGCATTAATCTGCTTTGGTAATACGCTAATACTGCTAACACCTCAAACAGAACGCTTATAGTGCCAAAAAGAATTAACTCTAAACCGCCTACCGTTGTATTAATGCCTACTACTCCTAACCCTTTTGTTATACTTAATAAAAAGGCTGTATAGCCTTTAGAAGTGATACCATTTTCTAATTCCGGTGCTACTTCTGCTACTTCTACGTTACTAGGACTAGAATCAATTATTTGACTTAATTCGGTATATTTCTGTTCCAGTTTTAATTCTGAATCTGATATCCTATTTTGTATTTCTTTTTTTTGTGTTACATAATTTTCGGGTAAATTGTCCCTCTGTTCTTTAAGTTCGTTTATTGATGTTTTAACGGCTGAAATTTCGTGTTCTTTTATTTTTTGAAGCTTTAGTACCTTTTCTTTTTCGGCTTCGTTATTTAGCCTGTTTCGTTCGTTTTGGGCTTGTATGATTTCACCCTGATTATATGAACTTATATTAAGCATAAAACTTAAGCTTGCTATTACGCTTAAAAATATTAATACTCCGCTTATGGCAATGGTTAGGCTTTTGTAGAAGCCGTGGGAGTTGACGGCAACTCCCAAAAAGCTATATTTAGATATTTCAAGCGTTAAACCCATAGAAAAGTACAAAAGGTGTGTAAAAGGGCTTATTGCTTGTGACGTTATTAGTAGAATAGTGAATATTGCTGATATTATGAATGTTGCAGATGATAATAGTTTCCAAAATAAGGAATTGTTATTGCTCACGGTTGTTCTCACGATTATTCAACTCCTCTAAGGCTTGTTTAGCTTCTTATCTAGTTAGAAATACAGTTTTACCCCAAATATCGGGTTTACTGGCTGTGTATTACGGTGTTCATAGCAAAAAATGCGTCCTTCACGGTCAATACTTACAAAGTTTATTATGAATGAATCTACCTTTTTACGCCAAAAATTAGCTATATAGACGGTATCACCTATTTTGCACGGTAATAACTTTAAACGTTCTTCTTGCTCTGCCTTTACCCGCTCTGCAACCTGTTCGGGAGTTTTACCTGTTTCTCTGTATGCTTTCAGTTCATCAAATGCCGCTGAAAATTGCATATCAAAATCTTTATAGTAAGGAGGAACGCACATTGGTAGTATATTTCCTTTGCAAATATCAGATAAATGCTTGCGACATAAATCAATATCTGCTTTTAATTGGGGATAGTCATTTTTTAAATGTTCTTGCGATTTATTATTCATTGTTATTAGCCTCCTTTAGTGCTTTTAATGCACTCTCGGCTTCTTCTTTGGTAAAGAATACTTTCTTGCCAATATCACTAATAAAAAAGCCGTCATTAAAATTACCGTCCCATAAATGCCCTGATAAAACACCGTTTTTAATTACCCAACTTTGAAATTGTAAGCGTTTTATTTTCATTTGTGCTAATAAGTACATGTCTTGATTGAATTCTATATCTGGTAGGATAAATGCTCTATTTTCAGACCTAGCTTTTACCCACTCCGAAAACTCATTTCCTAAAAATTCAGTTATTTTGTTAACGGCTTTAACTAGGTTTTTTAAATCTTCGCAAAAATTACGATTGTTTTCCATATTGATTACCTCCATTTTTTAATTTATTAATATTAATTAAATAATCCAATATAACCTGCTGTACATATAAAGTTGATTCTTTCTCTTCTTTTTTTTGTTTTAAAGTTTTGAGTAGTATTGGTTATATGTTTTATGCTGCGTCCCTTTTTATAAAGGTCTATAATAATTTTATCATCATCCATAACATTCACCAGTCCTTCCATAATCCTCAAATCTTTCAGCTTTCCCACTTCTAAAAATAACCTTGTTATTAACCCATCTTTGCAAGTGTAAATATTTTATGTCAGCATTTTGCTTGTCATAAACCATTACATAAGGGTCATAGCCCATATTTTTAAGAGTATATATCCTGTATAAATCAAAACGAAAATCTGTATCGAAATTAGTGAGCATATATACTTTCAATTTTGTGTAATGATAATTAGTAATTCTCATAATTTTTTTGGGCTATATCAGCATATTTCTTATATTTATCCCAAAGTTTAACAGAACTTTTAAGTATATCATCTGGAATATCAGCGTGTTTTTTACCTTCGTATGGTTTTAGAATTTTAATGTTATCTTTAAGGGCTCTTATGCTTATTTCATTTGCAACGTTAAAATTACGCCATTCCAACCGATTCCTATAAAACAAAACTTCACACATTATCCTTTCTTCACTCCAAAAGTACGTATTTTGCAGTATATAAATCAATTCTTCTTTTGTGATATCTTCAAGCTTCATTTAAATCAATCCCTTCTAACTACACCATATCTACATTAGGTAACGGAATTTCTATACTCCTTGGTCTCCATAAATGTAAGCAATAAGGGTGACTGTTTACATAATCTTTTTTAGGAGGGTGTAACTGCATTACGGCTTCGCTTTCTTCAAAAAATAAGTCCTTTACTTTATTCATTTCATTCCATGTAGGTATTCTGCATTTAGTGCTAACGCTAACATGTTACCACTCGTTATCATGAACACTTACTAATACCAAAAAGTCAAGACTTGAATCGCCTAATTTAAGTAAATACGCTGCTATAAAATCCTTATCCATTAATTCTTGCATTTCTGGGCAATCTATTTTGAATTGTTCTAAATGCGATAAATCTCTCATAAGAACCCTCCTAAAGCAACTCATACTTCCATATGGTTTTTTCATTATCTTTCCTTGCCCATTCAATAAATTCTACAACTTCTTCATACTGTTTTTTTACAACCTCAATAAACTTGTTAGGGTATATGTCTTTATCTCTCTGTATGTCTCGTTGCCATAATGTGCAAAAATATTTGTCGCACAACTTAATGAAACTCACAAAGCTTAAAATATTGCCATCAGAAGATCTAGGATAATAAGCTTCTACATAATCATTTTCTTCATCAAGAAGTATTGATATCTCACTAGCAGATAGCTTAATACCATTATCAATTTTATTAAGTATTTCTATGTCCCAAGAATCGTAATTATTTTCCATACTTTTTCACTCCTTATTAAACTTTGATATAATCAAACGTTACTTTCCAAAGCGCATGTGATATTTTGCTATGAAGGATCTCTCCCACACCCGATATTTTCTTTATTTCCGAACATGCCTTTTCCGCAAAAGCTTTAATTTCATTATCACTAGACTCTCTTTTCCTGGTTTCATAACCTAGTTCGTATATTTCTCTTGCAAACTCCTCCATTTGCTTTCTATCAAATCTCTTAATTGCTTCATAGTGTTCCCTATTTCGTATTAGTGAAGTTTTAGTATTATTATTTTTCTTTGACATAGTAACTTCTACCCCCTAATATTTTTTTACACTTTAAACAACCTTTTAACTGTGCTTAAATAATCAAAATTACCGCTACTTTTGACTTCCCATGTTGGGTGCATCTCGTCACACTTTATAGAAGCTTTACCTGTTGCTATCCACTCGACACCGTTAAAAGTTGAAGTTATGTTTTTTAAGCCATTTCTCCTTGCGAATAAAGCCGATTTCCAAAAGAACCACGGTACTACAAAGAACTTTTCCATACTGAAGCTTACGATTACAAATGCTATACCTTTTTCGCTCTCATTCCACATATCCAAAAAATCGGCTTGATGTTCTTTAATCGCTTTTAGTTCTATTTTGTCAGAAGCCGTATGCTTTGCTTCAAAGGCTATTGGCTTGTCCTGATATCTGCCTATAAAGTCAACGCACGATTTTTCTTCAACTTTGCAACTGGTAATTTTGCCCAAACTATCTCTCAATGGGATAAACTTTGTAGGTACTTTATGTATGACTGCTTCGCCCTTTTTCTTGTACCTTTGGTTTGCAAGTTCTATTTGTTCTTCAAAAGCACTGCCACGATTTTTATGTGATTTACTTTTCATTAGCCACCTACCCCCTATGTTTCGACTAACATAACCTATAATTTTTATTAATATCAGGATTAATATTTGTGGCATAATCCTTTGTTC
>CAYYRV010000033.1:0-22511 GCA_964474135.1 uncultured Defluviitaleaceae bacterium | reverse complement strand
TATGGATAGATTATGCTCTACCATTAAATCTTTGACATGCGATACAGTAAAATGTATTACCGATCGTAAGTGGATTTTATCTATATTTTAGGTTGGAAACAGTATTAGGTGTAGAAAAAACAATTGGAAGTTATCCATGCTATCTTTGAAAATTTACCTTTTGCTACTGAACTCAAGTTATTATGTTTGCATTATTTATCTAATAATTATATAATGTAAATTATGAATTTTGTAAGATTTAAGATAATTATAATTTAAACTAAACATAATGCCATTTAGTTTTTATTAGCTTATGTTTAATTATAAAATAGGTTTTTAGAAAGGAGATTATGTAATGCGTGAAAGAATACTTGCGGTTTTAGAAAAAAATTCAAGAATCAGTTTGAACGACCTAGCAGTTATTGTTGGAGAGTCAACAGAAATAGTTGAAAAAGAACTAGCTGAAATGACTAAAGAAAATATCATTTGCGGTTATAACACATTAATAAATTGGGAAAAAACTAACAGAGAGTTTGTAACTGCCCTTATAGAAGTTAAGGTAAGCCCACAAAGGGGGCAAGGTTTTGATAAAATAGCAGAAAGAATTTACCGTTTTGATGAAGTTAAAGCTGTTTATTTAATGTCAGGAGGGTTTGACTTAACAGTTATTGTTGAAGGAAACACAATAAAAGATATTGCATACTTTGTTTCAGACAAATTATCCCCGCTAGAGTCAGTACTAAGCACTGCTACTCATTTTGTATTAAAAAAATACAAAGACCATGGTATTATTTTTAAAGAAGGCAATTTTGGGGACGAAAGGATGTTAGTTTCTCCATGATTAATGATTTTATAGCTGAAAAAATTAAAGGACTGCCATTTTCTGGAATAAGAAAATTTTTTGATGTTGCAAATGAGATGGAGGGAGTTATATCCCTTGGTGTTGGAGAACCCGACTTTTTTACACCTTGGAATGTTCGTGAGCAAGCAATGTATTCTCTTGAACACTATAGAACAGTATATTCTTCTAATGCTGGTATGATGAACTTAAGAAAAGAAATTTCCTCCTATCTTAATAGGCAATTTAACATAAGCTACAGTGCAGAAGACCAAATAATAGTTACTGTAGGTGCAAGCGAAGGAATTGATATAGCATTGCGTGCAATTATAAATCCTGGTGACGAGGTTTTAGTTGTTGAACCTTGTTATGTTTCCTATAAACCATGTGTAATTATGGCTGGCGGCGTTCCTGTTACAATTACTACAAAAGCAGAAAACCAATTTCGTTTAACTGCTGAAGAGTTAGAAAAAAATATAACGGACAAAACAAAAGCTATTATCTTCTGTTTTCCAAACAATCCAACTGGTGCAATTATGGAAAAAGATGATTTAGAAAAAATTGTAGAAATTTTGCATAATAAAGATATTATTGTTATAAGTGATGAAATTTATGCAGAATTAACCTATGGTAAAAACAAACACATAAGTATAGCAAGTTTTCCACAAATGTATGATAAAACAATTGTACTTAATGGATTCTCAAAAGCATATGCAATGACAGGCTGGAGGCTTGGTTATGCAGCAGGGCACCCTGATTTAATTTCCGCTATGACTAAAATACATCAGTATGTAATAATGTGTGCTCCGACGACAGCACAATATGCTGGAATAGAAGCACTTAAAAACGGCGATGATAATGTAAAAAAAATGCGTGAGGAATATGATTCAAGAAGAAAATTAATGGTAAAAGGATTCAACGATATGGGTATGGAATGTTTTGAACCTTTAGGGGCTTTTTATCTTTTTCCTTCTATAAAACTTACAGGGCTTTCATCAGAAGATTTTTGTTTTAAACTTTTGCATGAAGAAAAGCTTGCTGTTGTTCCAGGAACTGCTTTTGGAGAGTGCGGTGAAGGCTTTATAAGATGCTCATATGCTTATTCTATGGATAACTTAAAAATGGCACTTGAGCGCATGGAGAGTTTTATAAGCAAATTTAGGTAAAATTATTATTAAGCTAAGTAATATACGTACACATAATTCAGCAAATTCCGTATTTAAAAGTTAAAGCTTTTTGAAGGGTATTGGGAAACTTTTTTGCGAAAAAGTTTCCCAAGGTCTTTTTGCCAAAATTCAAAGGAGAACTTATGAGCAAATGGATTGTAAAAAAAGAGTCAGCTAATATAGAACTTATGGCTGAAACAATGAAAATTTCACAAATAACTGCACAAGTTATGGTAAATAGAAATATTAGAACAAAAAACACGGCAACAAAATATTTGAATCCTAATTTATCATACCTTAATCCAATCAGTAGAATGAAAGATATAAGTAAAGCGATTGAAATTGTGTGCAAAAGTATTAATCTTAAAGAGAAAATAGTAGTTTATGGAGATTATGATGTTGACGGTGTAACAAGTACGACAATTTTATATAAAGCTTTAAAAAAACTTGGAGCAGATGTATCATTTTATATTCCGCACAGAGAGCACGAGGGTTATGGGCTCAATCTAAAGTCTATCAAAAATATAATAGAAGCAGAAACTGATTTATTAATTACTTGTGATAATGGTATATCAGCATTAGAAGAAATAAAACAAGCAAAAAATTCAGGAATGAAAGTAATTGTTATAGACCATCACGAACCTAGTTTTTTAGAAAATGAAAAAAATATAAAGGTTGATATTTTACCCGTTGCAGATGCTATAATCGACCCGAAGCAGAGTGATTGTACATACCCTTTTAAATCGCTTTGTGCAGGAGGGCTTTCTTATATATTTGTAAAGGAGTTATATTCTTATACAAATACTCCTTTTGCTGAAGAAAAAGAATTTCTTGTGCTTTCTATGATAGCAACTTTTTGTGATATTGTTGATTTACAAGATGATAACAGAATAATAGCCAAATATGGTTTACATATATTAAATACGAATATTAATATAAATAAGGGACTTGCCGCCTTAATAAAGGAAAAAGGATACTATGAAAAACAGATTACAGAGTTTGTAATAGGATTTATAATAGGTCCGTGCATAAATGCTACAGGACGACTTGAAAAAGCAACAATTGCAGTTGATTTATTAACTACAGATAATGACGAAAAAGCAACTTTACTTGCAAAAAAACTGGTAGAACTAAATGAAATCAGAAAAAATATGACTGCAAATGCCACAGAGAGTTCTATTGCAAATATAATGAAATTAAATTATAATGAAAGTCCTGTTATTGTATTATTTGACAAAAATATACATGAAAGTATTGCTGGAATTGTTGCTGGTAGGATTAAAGATATGTTTTATAAACCTACAATAGTAATAACCGACGGAGAGCATTGTGCAAAGGGCTCTGCAAGGTCTATAGAGGGATACAATATCTTTGAGGAGCTATATAATTGCAGACACTTATTTAATCGTTTTGGTGGGCATGCTATGGCAGCAGGGCTTTCTATTGAAAAAGAAAATATTGATATACTAAGGGAAACACTAAATAAAACTTGTACTCTTACAGAAGATAATTTTGTAGAAAAAATTTATGTAGATGATGAACTTTCACTAGATGAAGTTACATATGAAGAAGCGTTTGAATTAACAAAAATGAGCCCTTTTGGTAAAGGAAATAAAGAACCATTATTTCTTTCAAGAAGTATTTCACCAAGTGAACTAAGGGTAATAGAAGAAAAAAATACTTTGATATTTACATTTCTAATTCCAGACAGCTTTAGAAAACTAAAAGGTATTTGTTTTGGGCAAGTTGAAAATTTTAAGCAACAAATATCATTAGTTTACGATGAATATGAGTGTAATAAAATTTTAAACGGAATTTTACGAAATTCAAATTTTAAAATGGATATTATTTACTCTATGGAAATAAATGAGTATAATAATAACTCGTCTGTGCAGATTAGGATTAGAGATTTTATAATATACTAAATAAGCCTAAAAATATAGGAATATTTTCTGGATATATATAAATATAATCAACAGTTTGATAAAAATTTCCAAAAGGTAATTACTCTAAAATAATAATAGAAAGAGGTAAGTTTTATGAATTTAAAAGATGTTATTAGAACTATTGAGGACTTTCCACAAAAAGGAGTTTTATTTAGGGATATTTCTCCTATTCTACAAAATGGTGAATATTTGAGACAAGCTGTAGAGCAGATTGCAGAAAAAATACAAAATGTTGATTTCGACTTAGTTGTAGGACCAGAATCAAGAGGTTTTATATTTGGAGTACCTATTGCTTATAAATTGAATAAAGGGTTTATACCAATTAGAAAAGCAGGCAAACTTCCTTATGAAACAATAAAAAAATCATATGACCTAGAGTATGGCAAAGCTACTATAGAAATGCATACAGATGCTATAAAACCTGGGCAAAAAGTTGTTGTTATTGATGACCTTTTAGCAACAGGTGGAACTAGTAAAGCATTAATAGAGTTAGTAGAAGAAGCTGGGGGAATTATTGAGGCGGCTGTTTTTCTTATTGAATTAGAGTCATTAGGTGGCAGAGAAGTTTTAAAAAATTATAAAATTGATTCAATTATGAAGTATTAATGAAACCGATATAAATATAAACTTATATTAGGCTGTCGACACTCTGAAATTTATATTAATATAGTCATAGTTTATACAAATTTTTTAGCTTAAGCCAAAGAAAAGGAATGGTTTTTAAACTTTAAATAATTTTATTATGTTGTATATACAAAGGAGTAAAAATAGCATGGATAATCATAGTAGTAAAGTAAATACTTATGGCAATCTAGGTATTATTGCACTTAATAGCTTTCGTAACAGGGGTGAGAAAATAAATGAGTTGCTTTTAAAGAGATATAGGGAAAATGTTGAATTTGACCATGGTGATGTTGAACCTCCAGAAAGCTTTATTGTACCAATAGAAGAAGTAAGATTTGCAAATGGTGAAGGCAAAGTTAAAATTTCTGAAACTGTACGTGGTAAAGATATATTCGTTATGTGTGATATCGGAAATTATAGTTGTACTTATGACTTACACGGTTTTACAAACCATATGGGGCCTGATGAACATTTTCAGGATTTAAAACGCACATTATCTGCTATTGGAGGTAAGTCACGCAGAACAACAGTTATTCTTCCGATGCTTTATGCATCAAGACAACACAAACGAAAAAGCAGAGAATCTCTCGACTGTGCAATGGCACTTCAGGAATTGGAAAATATGGGTGTAAAGGATATTTTAACATTTGATGTACATGACTCATCTGTCCAGAATGCTATACCTCTTGTTTCATTTGAAAATTTATATGCAACACATTACATTGTAAGAACAATTGCAGAAGACCAGCAGGAATTATTTAAACATGAGAAACTTATTATAATAAGCCCAGATACAGGAGCAATGGACAGAGCTATTTATTACTCAAATCTTTTAGGGGCAGATGTAGGGCTCTTTTATAAAAGGCGAGATTATACTAAAATTATAAAGGGCAAAAACCCTATTGTTGAGCACGAATATATGGGGCCTTCTGTAGAGGGGCAAAACATTCTTATTGTAGATGATATCATAGGTTCAGGAGAGTCGGTTTTTGATATTGTTGTCGAACTGAAAAAAAGAAAAGCTAATAAAATTTTTGTAGCGACAACTTTTGCTTTATTTACTGAAGGTGTTAATAAATTTAATGATTTTTATGAAAATGGTATTATTAATAAAGTATACTCAACAAACTTAACATATGTACAAGAAAATGTTAAACAAACTAAATGGTTTAAAGAAGTTGATTTGTCTGAATTTATAGCAAGACTTATTGATAATTTGAATTATTCTCGTTCGGTTGCTCCTCTTTATAAACATCAAAATTAAGTTATATTCATAAAATAATGGGAGTTTTATGAATATAATCTCAAAAGTTCGGTGAAATCATTTAATTATAGTTTTGTCGAACTTACTCTAAATTACTCTATAAAATTTATTTTTATTTTGAAAACATAAATGATAAAATATAAATTTATAAAAATGAATTGGGGGGAACGCCTTTGTGTTATAGAATAGGAATTGGTTACGATACTCATAGACTGGAGTTTGGTAGAAAATTAATAATTGGGGGTGTAGAAATTCCATATGAAAAGGGTCTTCTTGGCCATTCAGATGCTGACGTTTTAGTTCATGCTATAATGGATGCTCTTTTGGGTGCTGCCGGCAAAGGTGATATAGGGAGACACTTTCCGGATACAAATTCTAAATATAGAGGTATTTCGAGCATGAAGCTGTTGGAAGAAGTCATAAAAATGATTAGGGCAGAGAATTTTACAGTAGTAAATATTGACTCCGTAATTATTGCACAAAAACCTAGGCTTGCTAAATATATTATTAATATGCAGGAAAACATTTCAAAATGTATTGGGGGCTTTTCAGGCATAGTTAATGTAAAAGCTACAACCGAAGAAGGGCTTGGATTTGTTGGTAGAATGGAAGGCATTAGTGCAAAGGCTGTTTGCCTTATAAAAGAGTCTAACTATTAAAATTACAAATAATTTATAATAAATAAAAGCTATGATGAAAAAAGTAATTTATGTATTAATAATACAGAGAGAAACCAATATTGCTGGAATGGTTTTATTATTAACTTAAATGAAGTGCGTTTTGGAGCTTAAAAGGTGAACAGACATGTTCATATTAGCCTTTTACGTTTACTGCGTTAAAGTAAATTGTCGGGTTTTTTAACCAACAATAAGTGAAGGACAATTATTTATTTCTGTCTTTAAAAAGAGTGGAACCACGGATTAGCTTCGTCTCTATATGAGAAGGGGCTTTTTTAATATTTATAAAATTAATAAAGGGGAGTTGTTATGTCATTTGGTGATAGTATAAGAAATATAAAGGAAAAAGACCCTGCAGCAAGAAGTGTTTTTGAAGTTTTGTTATATCCAAGTTTTTGGGCTATGGGCTTTTATAGAGTATCACACTTTTTATATAAAAGAAAACTATTTTTTTTGGCTAGGTTTATTTCTCAGTTTGCAAGATTTTTGACTGGAATAGAAATACATCCTGGTGCTATAATAGGAAAAAGAATATTTATAGACCATGGTATGGGTGTTGTTATAGGTGAGACTTGTGAAATAGGTGATGATGTCACTTTATATCAAGGTGTCACACTTGGAGGAACAGGAAAAGACAAAGGAAAAAGACATCCAACAATAGGAAACAATGTTTTAATTGGAAGTGGTGTTAAAATACTAGGGCCTTTTAAAGTAGGTGACAATGCTCGTATTGGTGCTGGTTCTGTTGTTTTGCAGGAAGTTGAGCCAAACAGCACTGTTGTAGGCGTACCAGCAAAAGCTGTTAAAAGAAACGAAATTTCAAGACCTAAAATTGGAAGCTTAGACCAAGTAAGATATCCCGACCCAATAAGTATGGATATTTGCAATTTAAAAAATCGAGTTGCTGAATTAGAAAAAATAATTAAAAGTTTACAAGCTGAAAGAAATAATGACTAAATATTTAAAGCAACTTTTAATAATGATATATAGATAATAAAAAAGAGAGGAATGAAGATATTGAGGCTTTATAATACACTAACTAGAAAAAAAGAGGAATTTGAACCATTAGAAAAAAATAAAATTAAAATATATTCATGTGGTCCAACGGTATATAGCTATATTCATATTGGAAATGCGAGACCTATGGTAGTATTTGATACTTTACGCAGATACCTTGAATATAAAGGCTATGACGTTATTTATGTGCAAAATTTTACTGATGTTGACGATAAAATAATAAATCGTGCAATAGAAGAAAATGTTGATTCAACAGAAATAAGTGAGAGATATATAAAAGAGGCTTTAATAGATGAAAAAGGGTTAAATATTAAAGAACCAACATATACTCCAAAAGTTACAGACGAAATGCCAAATATTATTAAAATGATAGAGACTTTAGAGCAGAAAGGCTATGCTTATGAAAAAGAAGGAACAGTTTATTTTAATACTAAAAAATTTAATGAATATGGAAAGCTCAGTAAAAAAAATATAGAAGAATTAGAAGCAGGTTCAAGAGTTGAAGTTGATAGCGAAAAAATTAATAAATCTGATTTTGTTCTTTGGAAACCGGCAAAGCCTAATGAACCAAAATGGAAATCTCCTTGGGGAGAAGGACGTCCAGGCTGGCATATTGAATGTTCTGCAATGATAAAAAGATATTTAGGGGATACAATTGATATTCATACAGGTGGAGAAGACTTAGTTTTTCCTCACCATGAAAATGAGATTAGCCAAAGTGAAGCCGTAACAGGTAAACCATTAGCACGTTTTTGGCTTCATAATGGGTTTATTAATATTGATAATCAAAAAATGTCAAAATCAGCAGGAAACTTTTTTACAATAAGAGAAATATCAGAAAAGTTTCCATATGAAGTAATAAGATTTTTTATAATTAATGCACATTATAGAATGCCAATTAATTTTAGTGATGAACTTTTACAAGCAGCAGAAAATAGCTTAAACAGAATTAAAAATTGTGTTGTTAATTTAAAATATATAATCGATACTTCTGAAAACATGGAGATAACACCAGAAGAAAAAACTATTTTTGAAGAAACAAAAAAATTTAAAACAAATTTTGAAAATAGCTTAGAAGAAGATTTGAATACCGCTGATGCTGTTACTGCTATTTTTGATTATGTAAAATTTGTAAACAAAAATGTTACTAATGATTCATCAATTCGTTTTGCACAGGCTTGCCTAGATGGTTTAACAACTTTATGTTCAATATTAGGATTAGATATTTATAAAAACAAATATGATGGAAATAAATTGCATATTGAAAAGCTAATTGAAGAACGTCAGAATGCGAGAAAAAATAAAGATTTTCAAACAGCAGATAATATACGTAACCAGCTTAACGAAATGGGTATAATATTGGAAGACACTCCAAATGGAGTTAGATGGTCATATAAAGGTAAATAATTATGGATAAAGTTAATATTAATGATGAGGAGCAATTTTTTCAAGAACTAGGTAGAAATATAGGAAAAAATAATGACTTAAAAACATACTCCGCATTAAGTCTTGCTTATTTAGGCGATGCTGTTTTTGAACTTTTTGTAAGAACACTCGTACTGGAAAATGGCGATAGTCAAGTAAACAAACTTCACAAGAAGTCACGCTCTTATGTAAATGCTACAAGTCAATCAGAAATGTACTTTAAGGTGATTGATATTTTAAGTGAAGATGAGTTGGTTATTTTAAAAAGAGGAAGGAATGCAAAATCATTTACAACAGCAAAAAATGCTTCTATAAAAGACTATCGCCATGCTACAGGACTTGAAGCCTTGTTTGGCTATCTATATATACAAGGAAAAACCGAAAGATTATTTCAAATATTTGAAAAATGTGTTGAATAAGCACAATTAAGGAGAAACTTTTAATGATAAAAAAGTATAACAATAGAAAAGCTTCTGATAAAAATTTTGATAAAGGCTTTGATAATAATTATAGAAACAAAAAGATGAAACAAAATAGTGACAGGAAAAATTTTAAATCGGAAGTAAAAAATGAAAATAAACAAAGTTTTAATGATGAAATCGAAAACCTAAATTTAGAAGGAAGAAATGCTGTTTTGGAGGCATTGAACCACGACAAAACTATTGATAAAATTTTGGTGAGAAAAGATGGAATAGAGGGTACTCTAAAAGTAATTGCTGCTAAAGCAAGAGAGAAAGGTATTGTTGTTCAGGAAGTTGATAAAAACAAGCTTGACTTCATATGCCAATCCGGAAATCATCAGGGCGTAATAGCGATGTGCCCAGCACATGAATACGTTGAAGTTGAAGATATTTTAAATAAAGCAAAAGAAAAAAATGAGCCACCATTTATTATTATCTTAGACGGGATAACCGACCCACATAATTTGGGGGCAATAATACGTTCAGCAGATGCTTGCGGTGTTCATGGAGTTATTATTCCAAAAAGAAGAGCTGTTGGACTAACAGGGATAGTAAGCAAGACATCTGCTGGTGCGATTGAACATGTACTTATTTCAAGAGTTTCAAATCTTACTAATGTTATAGACAGTTTAAAGGAAAAGGGAATTTGGGTAGCATGTGCAGAGTTTGAAGGAGAATATTTATATAAATCTGACTTATCAGGTGCTATAGCTATTGTAATTGGTGCAGAGGGAGAAGGAGTTAGCAGGTTAGTTAAAGAAAAATGTGATTTTAATGTTAAAATACCTATGCTTGGAAAAATTTCTTCTTTAAATGCTTCAGTTGCAGCAGGAGTTTTAATGTTTGAGGTTGTACGTCGTAGGCATTTTGTGGTATGATGTTTAGTGTATATTATGATTTGGTAAAGTTTTTATAAACAAAGCTTTCAGTTTGTAGACAATTAATATTTTGCGGATTTAATCTTAAAAACCCGATTTATTTTTTTAAGAAAGAAGTAAATAATTTTTGAAGCAATGCCGCATTTGCGGCATTATTTTCTAAAGCTTTTAATGGCATTTTGTCGATAGCATGAAAGCTTTTATAATAACAAACTTTTACTTTTGGTATAACATTCTTCTTTAAAATCCGTATATAATAATATATAATAAAACTATTAAAACTTTCTTGTTTTTAATTAATATAGAGCAATTTTATTTTGATTAAGCAAAAAAATCTAGTTTTCAAAAGTTGGGTAAAGTTTTTATATAAAAGTTTTGTCAAACTTATGTTAAAATAAAATAGAAAGTTTTTATGTAAGTTGGTGGTGCCTCTTGGCTAGAAAGAAAGAATACTTGCTTGTAGATGGGTATAATATAATTTTTTCATGGGACAACCTTAAAGATATTGCTAAATACTCCTTAGAAGAAGCCAGAATTAAATTGATAGATATTTTATGTGATTATAAAGGTACTAGCCGTGCAGAGGTTATAATTGTTTTTGATGCCCATAGAGTTAAAAAAAACACTGGTAAAATAGAAAACCATAACAATATAAAAGTTGTTTATACAAAAGAGACAGAAACAGCTGATAACTTTATTGAGAAAGTTGCAAACGGATTATCTAAAGATTCTATTGTTCGGGTTGCTACATCGGATAATGTTGAGCAGATTATTATTTTAACTCATGGTGCATATCGTATTTCCGCCAAAGAATTTTATGATGAAGTTAATAATTCAAAAATACAAGTACGAGAAAAATATATTTTAAATAAACCTGTTAAAGGAAATCTTTTGATAGACAATCTTGATGAAAAAACGGCTAAAATACTTGAACAAATGAGAAGACAAAAAGGAGACTGAGGCTTTTGGGAGAGGTTAATAAAAAGTTAGACTACAATGAGTTTACTGATGAAGAAATTATAAAGTTTATACATAATGGAGATAATATTGCACAAAACTACATAATAAACAAGTACAGAAATCTAGTTAAACTTAAAACAAGAATGTATTTTATTATTGGTGCTGACAGTGAAGATATTATACAAGAAGGAATGATTGGGCTATATAAAGCTATTCGTGACTACAAATTTGATAAATTTGTATCTTTTTATTCATTTGCAGAACTTTGTATAACAAGACAGATAATTACTGCAATTAAAACTGCTACAAGACAAAAACATATTCCTCTAAACTCATATATTTCCCTTAATAAGCCTATTGGTGAGGGAGATTCTGAAAATACATATATAGATATACTTTCAGAAACTAGAGTAACTAGCCCAGAGGAACTTCTAATTGGTCAAGAGGATAAAAATTATATTGAAACTCATATTGGTGAGGTTTTAAGCGAACTTGAGTGTCATGTCTTATCTTTATATTTGCAAGGTAAGAGTTATTTTGAGATTGCATCAATTATTTCAAAAGATGAAAAATCAATTGATAACGCATTACAGAGAGTTAGACGTAAGGTTGAAAAAATACTGGGAACATTATAAAAATCTATATTTAAAATTGAAATGAGCATAAATTTAGTTTGGTTATAACTAAATTTATGCTCATTTTATAAAGGTATAAGTTGGATTGAACTTACATTAATTTGTTGAAAATAGCATCAACTGTTACACAATCAAACCCTGAAATAACAATATTCGCCTTATTTAATATTTTTTCATCACCAATTCCAACACATTTCATGTTTGCCGCCAATGCTGCTTTAATACCTTCAAAAGCATCTTCAAAAACTATGCATTCAGACGTATCAATGTTTAGTTCCTTTGCAGCATTTAAAAATACCTCTGGGTCTGGTTTGGCTTTTGTTACTTTATTTCCGTCAATAATACTATCAAAATAATTTGTTAGTTCTAATCGTTCTAAAATGGTTTGAGCATTTTTGCTTACAGAGCCAAGTGCAATTTTAATGCCCCTATTTTTTAATTCTGTAATAAAATCTATAACGCCTGGTAAAACCTCATCTCTTGTCATATTTGAAATTAGTTTTACATATTCATTATTTTTTTCATTAGAAAATTTAATTTTTTCCTCATCTGTATATTTGGCTTCACCAAGAGATAGTAAAATCTCCAAAGAGTCCATTCTGCTTACTCCCTTTAATCTTTCATTATCCTCTTCAGTAAAGTTTATGCCTAATCTATTAGCTAGATTTTTCCAAGCAATAAAATGATATTTTGCTGTATCACAAATTACTCCATCTAAATCAAAAATACAAAGTTTTACAGTCATAATGTTACCTTCCTTTAGCATTCTAAAATAATATTAGTTTCAGTATTATCATTGATTTCATACTCTTTTGAATAAACATGTATATTTACAGAACTGCCCTCCAAAAGTTTAATTCTTACTTTATCAGATACTGAAACATAAATCAAACTATTTTTATAATTTAAACAAAAACTATAACCTTTCCACTGCTTTGGCAAATGCGGATTTAGGAATAATCCTTCTTCTTTTATTCTTAACCCTGCAAAACCAAATACTATGCTCATATATGTTCCGCCCATATTAGCAGTATGGATACCATCTTTTGTATTTTTATGCTCATTATCTAAATCTAGTCTAGCTGTTTTTATAAAATAATCATAAGCCTTTTCTTGATTTTTAAGTTTAGCTGCCATAATACTATGAATACAGCATGATAACGATGAGTCGTGGGTAGTTAATTTTTCATAATATTCAAAAGAATTTTTTATTGTATCAGGTTCTGCATAATCTTCAAGCAAAAAATGTGATAATACTGTATCAGCTTGTTTTAAAACTTGATGGCGATATATTTCAAGAGGGTGGTAATGCATTAATAAAGGAGTTTTATCTTTTGGCTTATTTTGAAAATCCCAAACTTTTTTGTTAAGAAAAGAATCGTCTTGTTTATTTATTTTTAAATTATCATCATATGGTAAATACATATTTACTGATGCCTTTTCCCAATCACATACTTCGTCATATGAAAGAGAAATTTTATTGCATAAATTTTCAATTTTGTTTCTTTCTTTTAAGATATTATAAAATTTAACTGCCCAATACAAATGATATTTTGCAAGGCTGTTGGTATAATAGTTGTTGTTCACTATACAAGTATATTCATCAGGTCCTGTTACGCAATCAATTTTGAATTTACCGTCTGAGTCAAAATGACCTACCTCAAGCCATATCCTTGCCATCTCAAATAGAACTTCACTGCCTTTTTCTTCAAAAAATTCAATTTCATTTGTTACTAAATAATATTGAATAAAAGAATATGCTATATCCCCTATTATGTGGTATTGTGCAGAACCGGAAGGAAAGTAAGCAGAACATTCTGTACCTGTAATTGTACGCCAAGGATATAAAGCACCTTTACTATGCCCCATAAGTTTTGCATGTTGTTTTGCATACTCTAATATCGTATATCTATAGTTTAACAAATTTTTTGCTATTTCTCTGTTAGTCAGTGTAAAGTATGGCAGCATATAAATTTCTGTATCCCAAAAATAGTGCCCTTCATAACCTTCGCCACTAAGCCCTTTTGCACATATATTTGAATACATATCTTTTCCTACTGATTGTAAAAGTTGATATAAATTAAAGTAAACTCCCTCTTTAATAGAATCGTCACCATCTATTTCAACTTTTGATGTTTTCCAATATTTATCTAAATATTCCCTTTGCTTTTCGTAAATTTCTTGCTTTTTACCAAAAACATTATCCATTAATTCAATAGCAGTAAGTTCATAGTCTTTATTATTTGCTTTGTGTCTTAAAGTATCTGTGAAAATACAATATTTATCAAGTTCAACAGTTTCACCGCTTTTTAGAGTAAATTCATATGAAACAATATTTTCGTTAATTTCCCCACTTGATGTTGTTATAACAGGGTTATTATCAACATTAATATGATGTTTAACACATGAGGCCATTTTTAATCCTGATTTTGTGGTTGCTAATGTAATAATACTTTTGTTATCCTGTTGATATACTTTTTCTGCAATTAGGTTCTTTTCAGCAAAGGCCGCAACTCTTGGGTCATTTGGATTAAAATAATTCAAACAATCTCCTTTTTGTTTGGAAACAATTTTAATATTTAAGTCAGTTTTAGCTTTAACTGAAACGCTAAGTAATATTAGTTCTAAAATACTAAATGAAGTTAATCTTTTAAACGTAATAGAAGCCTCATCGCCAATATTGCTTTTCCATTCTATTTCTCTTTTTGTATAGCCATTTTCTGTGTCTAGTATTCTTTTGTAACTTTTCAACTCACCATCAAAACAGGAGAACTTTTCTCCATTAATATATATTTCTATAGTTTGAGTATCAACTAAATTTAAAATCTTTTGTGCTTCTGTAGGAAATCCCGGAAATTTTTCTTCATAGTGCAGTTCATGTTTATCATAAAAAGCATTTATATATGTGCCTCTTATGCTATCCATAGAGTTTGGGTATCCTTCTTCAAAATTACCTCTCATACCAACATACCCGTTCCCTGTATGAAAAAGTGATTCCTCAACTAATAAATTATCTTTATCTAAATTTTCCTTAATAATTTTTATCATAAAATTACCACAAATCCTTTATATCTAATTAGATTTCTTTAAAGCTTAAAATCTTAACAATTTTTATTAAAAGCTTACACAAACTTCACCAAAACTTTTAATAAGTAATGTATCCTATATACACAACTGGGTTTAAGCAGCATATAGCTGTTAAACCCAGAAAATGTTTTTATATATTTTTAGTTTTATTATATTAATTAACCTTTAACACCTGATGCGGCAACACTCTCTTGTACCTGCTCCTGTGCCAAGGCATAAATAATAATACCTGGTAAAATAGCAATAGTTAATGCAGCAAACATATTTGTATAGTTATATGAAAAAGAATCATTAAAAAACCCTAACGCCAAAGGTAACGTCCTATTTTTAGCAGATGTCATTAAAAGCATTGCATAAAAATATTCATTCCAGTTGCCTAAAAACATAAGTATGCCTGCTGTTGCTAAACCTGATTTTGCCAATGGAAGGTTAATAGTCCAGAATGTTCTGAAAAAACCGGCTCCATCAATAAAAGCAGCTTCATTAAATTCTTTAGGTATTGACAAGAATGTTGTTTTGAGAATAAACATAGACATTGCCATACCGGCTGATAAATAAACAAATATTAGACCAAGTTTAGTATCAACCAAACCAAGATTGCTTACAAGAGAAAAAATAGGTTGAGCTTTTGTATGCCCTGGAACTAATAATGTTAATGTAAATAAAATGTAAAATAAATTTTTACCCTTAAAGTCATACTTTGCAATTACGTATGCTCCCATTGAGAAAATTAACAAAGAAAATACGGTTGCTATCGTCGAAATAAAAAATGAATTCCAAGCATATAAAAGCAAATTATACTGCTCAAATACTTGTGCATATGCAGTAAAACTAAAGCTTGACGGTAACGAAAAAGGATTTGTTAAAATTTCTCCATTTGTTTTAAAGGAAGAGATAATAACCCATATTATAGGAAATACAGATATTATAACTACAAAAGCTAAAACAATGTACGTAAAAACTTTAGATATTATAGATGTTCCCTTAATAGTCATAAGTTATCCTCCCTCCTAATAAACACTTTCATTCATTCTAAATAGTTTATTGATTACTACAAGTACTACAATGCCGAAAAGAAACATCATAACAGCAGCGGCATTTGCATAACCATATTTCATATCAGTTATCGCTTTTACAAGGATTAATGGAATATTCATTGTGTCGTCGCCAGGACCGCCTCTTGTTGTAAGAGCAATTGCTTCATACATTGCAATTCTTGATGTTATAGATAAAATAACACTTGTTCCAATTGAGTTACGGCAAAGAGGAAGATTAATTTTAGTAAGAATCTGCCATTCATTTGCACCATCTATTTTTGTTGCTTCATGTAATTCTCCTGGAATTGACATGAGGTCATTTAATACTACAAGAGTAACTATAACCGCATAAAAAATCCAAGTTAATGTTACGGCCCAAAAAGCAAGCGGTGATTCAAAAAACCAGTTTGCTTGAAATTCAGGTGCAAATATTCTAATAAGGCTGTTCAATATACCAAAATCATTATTAAATATAAACTTATAAATTATTGCCCAAGCAGCTACAGAAATAACATTAGGTATCATAAAAACTGTTCTAACGAACTTCCAGCCAAAAGGCTTTTTGTATAGTAGGAAGGCTACAAGAACTCCAAAACCAACGTGCACAGTAGCACCTAAAAATCCCCATGCAAGCAAATTTTTTAAAGAAATCAAATAACTCGGCTGAGTAAAAAGCCTAACATAGTTATTAATGCCTGCAAAAACAGGACTATTAAATCCATCCCATTCCGTAAAGCTAGTAGTAAAAACAGTTAATATTGGTACAACATAAAACAATAAAAATACAGCTAATGATGGTATTAAAAATAAATATATCCAAACTAAATTTTTATCAAAAGATTTAGTTTTTTTCACCATAAAAGCACTCCTCCCCAAGTTATTATTATTGTACCTGTTTATTATTGTGCTGCTTCCTTAGCTTTAAGTGTTAATTCCTCACAGAATTTCTCAGGAGTCATAGAACCATCATAAAGTTTAGGTAATAATTTTCCTAATTCTTGTGAAGATATAGAGTTAAATACAACATGTTCAAAAGTAGGTGAGAATACAGTGTTTTCATCTATTGATGAATTAAGTTCATAAAGCAATGGGTTTTTCTTTTGTTCTTCAATAAATTTTTCAGAAGGTGTAAAATTAGGTGATATACCACCTTCAGTAGCCATATAAATTTCCAATTCTTCAGGACTATACATAAATTCCAAGAATGCAAGAGCAACTTCCACTTCTTGTTCAGAAGCATTTTTTGGAATCCACCAAGTAGAAATTTGTACATTATCTAAAGCATAGTTTCCTGGATAGAATGAAGCACCTACGTCTGCACCATTAAAGCCATTGCTCCATTTGTCTTCGCCACCTGCACTTAAATCGCCAATCATCCAAGAACCATTATAAATTACTGCAGAACTTTTGCTCATAAAGCTGTTAGCTGCATCAGCATACGAAGCTCCCATTGTGTTTGAAGAAGCATATTTTTGAGCATACTGTTGTAATTTTGTAGCAGCGTTTACCCACATAGGGCTATTAAAGTCTGTTATTTTTTCTCTAACACCTTTTAAAAGAACTTCCTGTGCACCTGGTTCTTGTGCTACTAATGAAGAAAATAATAATAAACTAGTCCAAGCATTTTCACTTGTCATTAATGCTATTTTATTATCTCCTAAAGCGTTAAAAAATTCGTCATAAGTCATCTCTTTAATAGGTTTGTCAAATGAAACCATAGATTTATTATAGAACATACCCATTGGTCTAGCTACAGCTAAAGGCATACTATATACTTTTCCGTCGATTGTATTAAAGTCCAAACTATCTTCAATAATTACATTTTTAATTGCTGGAGTTTCATTTATAAAACTTGATAAATCATAAAATTTATCATTAGGTACGATATACCCTCTTAACCATTCTTCATCTCCACCTTCTATAAGTGGTGGCAATTTGTCTTGAAGAGCTAGCTGCTTCATTTTTTCTCTGTATGAGTCGTTAGGGACTTCCTCTAAATTAATTTTATATTTGTCTGAATATTTTTCGTTGAACCTATCAACCAATGGTACAAAATATTTTGCACCTACGTTTTGCCCAACTTTATAGTGAGGTATTGTTATTTCAGTTATTTTTCCGCCAGCGGAATCTCCCCCAGCTTTTCCTGAATCCCCTGAATTATTACTTGAATTGCCACCACAACCTGTAAATAACATAGCTGTAAGTAAAACTGCTGATATTATTCTTTTTTTCATAAACTTTCGCTGTTATTATGTATATAAATAACAGCTCCTCCTCTCTTTAAGTAATTTTAAAGTTACTAGATAAAATAACGTTAGTTTGATGCAATAAAAACTGCGTCAAACTTTTGATTATACTAGAATAAATTTAGACTGATTATGGCTAAATTTATTCTAGTAACGTGAAAAACCTTAAAATTTTCAGATTGTTTCACAGCCGCTTCGACTACGTCAAACTCACATTAATTTATATTAAAAGGCATAAAGCCAAATTAATATCTTTCAACAGTAGTAATGGTTTCATCTACTATATATTTTTTACCTAATATGTTTACCTCAACGTTATCTACTTTTTTTACTAAATTAGCAGTAATTTCCTTTTGTTTAATAGTAATATTAATAATTGATTTTTTCCAGCAAATATTAAAGCTGAAACTATTCCAGTTTTCTGGTATCCAAGTTGGGTTTAAACATAGTATACCATTACTGTCAAAGCTTATACCACCAAATCCAAATACTGCCGCCTGCCAAGTACCTCCGATACTAGCAAAATGAATACCTTCTCTTGTATTACCTTGGTTGTCATCTAAATCAACTAAAGCTGTACGCATTAAGTACTCATATGCTTTTTTGTGGTCACCGACTGTAAGCCCCATAATACAATAAATACTTGGGCTTAGAGAAGATTTATGAACAGTTCTTTTTTCGTAATAATCGTAATTTATTTTTTTAGTTTCAAGAGAAAAGTCTTCTCCTAATAGATGCATTAACATCACTATATCTGGTTGTTTAATAATTGTATAATCATTAAGCTTAACAATATCTACTTCTTTAGGAAACAAAGGCATATTGTTTTCGTCATATTCTGTTACTACATAATCTTTTAATTTGAAATATCCCTCATGCTGCTCCATAATATCTTTTTCAGATTTTATCGGAATATAAATTTTCTCTATAACATTTTCCCAATCGGATACTTCTTCTTTACGGAAGCAAATTTTGCGAGTAACTTTGTCATAAACATCTTTATGTTCTTTTTCAGTAAAATTAAGAAGTTCAATAGCTTTTTTCATATTCCATCTAGCGAAATAGTTTGTATATAAGTTGTTATCAACATGCTCATGAAATTCATCAGGGCCAATAACACAATTAATTTCATAACGGTTCATTTCTTTATTATATTCTACTCTTGATTCCCAAAAACGAGCTGTCTCAATAATTATTTCAAAACCATAATTTAATAAAAAGTCTAAATCATTAGTTGCTCTATAGTATTGTAATATTGAAAACACAATATCTGAAGTTATATGGTACTCTATATCGCCAGTCCATATTCTAACAGGATTACCTTTATAATCAAATCCCCATCTAGGAGTTTCTTCTAAACCAGTATCTGCACTTTCCCAAGGATATCTTGCACCCTTGTAGCCTTGGGTAGCTGCATTTTCTCTAGCAGCATCAAGTAAGTTATATCTATACATTAGTAAAGACCTAGCAGCCTTTGGGTTTGAATATATATAGTATGGAATAACAAATATTTCAGTATCCCAAAAAACATGACCTTTGTAACCTTCACCATGTAAACCTTTTGCTGCTATACTTACATTTTCATCATCAGGATTTATTGTTGTAGCTAATGTAAATATATTAAATCTTAAAGCTTTTTGGGCTTTTTCATCACCATCAATTTTTATGTCGGAAATTTCCCAAGCCTCATCTAATTTTTTAGTTGATAATTCTAATTCTTTTTTTAACCCACTATTATAATAATTATTAAAAATTGAGGTTACTGTTTGCTCAATTTCTTCTTTTGCTACATCTCTAGTAGTTACAACCGAAATATATTTATCTATTTCTATTGATTGCCCGTTTTCTATAGAAAATTCAGTAAATTCAACCATTGAATCTCCCATAGGTGTTATTCTTTTTCTATTAGCTTTGTTTTCACCATCTAACGAAACTTTAGTTGATGTAACAATAGAAGCAGAGTATTTTTTTCCTCTTGTTTCAACAGATACAAGTATAGCACCTGATTGCAATTGTTTTTGTTCTTTTATATTATAATGTTTTACTCTTTCAAGAGGAAGAAAACGAGCATTTACTGTTGAGCCATCTATAATATTTTCAACAAGAATATCAGCATCATAATTGTGAGCAGTAAATTTATATGATTGACCTGCTAAATGTCTATTATGTATGCTTAAAAATCTGTAACCCTCTATTGTTGTTATCCTAGATTTGTTATCTTCTATTTTGTATTTAGTATATAAAAGATTTTGTCTCATATCTAATGCTCTATAAAATTCAAGCATTTTACATTTAGATAAATCTAAGTATTCTTTATTTATATAAAATTTCAGACCAAAAAAATATGGTTGATTTACTAATTGTACCACTTGTGCTTCTGATTTATCGAAGACACCAGCAAAGTAAGTTCCTGATAATTCATCTTTTTGCAAGTCGTCTAGAGTGCCTCGAACACCCATATAACCGTTAGTTAAAGTAAAACATGTTTCATATTTATTGGATATATCAAAATCATTTTGTTCCAGCAGCCACTCTTTAGTTGACAGATACATGTAAGACCTCCTTAAAAATTATATCTATAATTTTAGCTAAAATTATATTTTTAGTAAATTAATAGTAACTAATTTTACTAAAATTGTCAATACTTATTCTAATATTTTGTAAATTTTTTTATAAACATAATTTTTTAGGACTAATATTATTTTTGTTTTATATAGTCTTGTAAGCAATTATAAACGAAGTAAAAAATCTTACGATTTTCAGCTTGTTTTACAAGCTAGTTTGGCTTTGTTAAATTCATTTTAAATACTATCTCTAATTTTTATGTTATACGGAATATATGTGAGCTTATCAACCATATTTCCATTTATCATGGAAATTAAAAATTCACAGCCTGTTCCAGCCATTGAGCTAAAATTTTGCACTACAGTTGTTAGCTTAGGCGTTATATACTCTGTAAGAGATATACCATCAAAGCCAACAACAGCAACATCATCAGGAATCTTTAGTCCTAGTTCACTGATACCTTTGTATGCTCCAATTGCCATTATATCAGATGTGCAAAAAACTGCTGTTATTTCTGGATATAAAGTAAGTAAAAGCTTAACTTCATCTAATGCAAGATGTTCTTGAAAACCTGCATATCTTATGTATTCTTCGACAACTTGAATGCTATTTTCTATCAAAAAATCTCTGTACCCCTTTTCTCGCATAATACTTACTTCTGCAGTAGTATCCCCATTTATTAGACCAATATTTTTATGCCCTTTATTATACAGTATTGATAATATTTGTTTAGACGCTAAGTAATTATCAATAGTAACAGCAGATAGTGAGCTGCTCTGACCTTCCGTATTTTCGCCCTCAAAAACTATTATATCTAATACTGTACAAGGTATATCAAGATTTTTTACTTGCTCACAATACTCATCACCAATAGACATTCCTGATATAATACATCCAGCAAACCTATATTCTTTACATATACAAGAAAGTGATTTTTTCTTCTGCTTCTCTGAATCAGTTGTAATTAGTACTAATTCATATCCATTTAATTCAGATATCTTCTTAACGGCAGTAAACATTTTATAAATCATCTCTCCTGATGCCGGGGATTCGTCTATATTTGATACAACTAAGCCAATCAGATTACTTTTCTTTTGTGGTAGTTTTTTTAATTTATTTGATGGTGTATATTCCATTTCTTCAGCTATTTGCAGAATACGCTCTTTAGTTTTCACACTTATATCACCATATCCGTTTAGTGCTTTTGATACAGCAGACACACTCACATTAGCTCTTTGTGCAATTTTTTGAATCTTCCCCATAATGTGCACTTCCTTTTACATGTTTTAGTAATTGTTTAGTTAATTTTAGTTTAGTAAAAACTATTATTATTAATAATAGTATGTTTTCTTTATTTTTTCAATTATTTTCGTAAACAAACTTAAAATTAACGTAAGTTCGACAAAAAAATAAAAAACTACCCTATAAATTCAATATATGTTTGCCACAGGCGAATAGTAAGTAGGCATAGAGTTTTAAAAGACATAGCTAGAAAAGGATAAGCTTAACTGAGCAGTTTTAGGAAAGGCAAAAAGTACCAACGGAAAAATGAGGCAGGGTGATGTTGTAAATTTATTGTGAAAAAATGTCGATACATGTATAAATAAATATTACATGTAAAGGTGTGGTCTTGATGGTTATGGTGGCATTAATACTATTTCCAAAGAAATATATAGAAATAAGTTTAAAAATGTGATAAAATAATT
>CAYYRV010000032.1:0-22592 GCA_964474135.1 uncultured Defluviitaleaceae bacterium | reverse complement strand
TGTAGTCGGTCTTGTCATAAACTACTGGTTTTTTGCTCGTTTTTCATTGGCTCAACAATTTTAGAACATGACCGATAAGTCATAGTGATAGAGTCAATAAAGATTATGTTGTTGATTATACTTCTTTTGTGACGAGAGAATTAGTCGAAACTCAAGATAATGGATTAAATTTAAGGTATGCTTATGTCGGAAGAAATAGAATCCTAGCCGATATAGTTAGTAATGATGACAAAGTAAAGATGTTCTATCATAATGATAGATTGGGTTCTGCTGTTTTAGCTACTGATAATATTGGCAAGGTTAGGCAAAAGCTAATTATGATGAATGGGGAAACCGAAGTAAGGTTCAACTATCAAAAATCGGAATAAATGAAGTTGACTTGCTTAAGAGTTATACAGGGCATAATTTCGATGAAATATTAGGGGTTTATTATGCTAAAGCAAGGTTGTACAGTTCAAAAAATAAGAGATTTTTGGCACAGGATCTAGTTAAAGGAAATATTTTTAATGGTCAAACGTTGACTATGTATTTGTATGTTATTAATAGTCCGGTGGTATATATAGATCCTATGGGATTGGATAAAGCATTAGATGACTATATCAGTAAAAATCACTCTGGACAATCAACTGTTACATTCGTTGTTAGTCAGCCTGTTCCTGGAAACAGACAAGCCATAGATTCTAATTTTGAAGATATCGGTCATGCATTTATACGACTTGGCTATGGGGATGGTAGGGTTATATATAAAGGGCTTTATCCAAAAGACCCATTAACTCAAGAGCAAATAATAAAAAAAGAAGATGTACCTGGAAAATTATTTGATGATAGTAAACATGAGTGGAACATAGCAAAAATATATAACATAAGTCAAGAACAAGCTAAAAGCATAGATGCTTATATAAATAATTATGATGATGATTATAATATGGTCAAAAATAACTGTACTACATTTGCGGTGGATACACTAAATTCAGCAAAAATCAAGTCTCCAACAAATTCAAAAAAATGGACGCTACCTGAAGGTTTACATGATTTACTAGTAGATAATCTACCAGATGAAAAAATCCTTAAAGGAGCAACAGCCTCATGATTTACTTGGGGGACTAAAAGGGTACTCCCCAGGGAGATGCAGGAGAGGATATAAGAAAAGGAAAAGACAACATTACTAATGATAGTGGTAAAGTGAATAATGTTACAGGTAAGAAAACCAATTGATTATCTGTGCAAATAAATACTATGTTATTGTGCACTTGTGTAAAAAAGGGTTGGTATAATAAATGCAAATATTAAAATTATTGCTATTGTTGACTGGTTGTGTATTAATCTTATTAAGTTATAACAATAAAGTAGAATGGGGTAGTAATCAGCAAGAAATGGGATTAAAATTTGGAAAGAACTTAGAAATAATAATTTCTGATGATGAGGTAATAGATGCATCATACTTAAAGAAGGTACTTGATGGCGAAATAGTAAAAGATATTCCATATTTTGATATGTTAGGAGATACAGAGTTTACTAAACTAATTAATTATATGGAAAAAAATGATTATATTATTCAGGCAGGCAATTATATAATAAATCAGGCATGGCAATTTGAAGATGATGTATTTATGCTTAATGATGGTAAAAAGAAAGAAGTGCTTAAATTTAAAAAAAAGGAATAAAATATTATCTTTGGTGTAACTCCGCTTAATTAAACCCTTAAAAAAGAATCTTATAGACACTATACTTTTAACAGTAGACATTATCAAAAACTATTACATAAAGGGATCACAGCCATACAATTACTTGAATACTTAAAGGCATACTCCCCATAGAATATATTAGGAGATATAAGAAAGGGAAAGCTGTACAGGTGTTAATTAAAGACAGTAATAACAGCAGTAAAGAATAAGGGGTATAAAAAATGAAATCATTTATGACAGTAATAATTTTTATTATTATACTTGTAGTAATTACCTACCCTTGGAATATTATGTTTTTGCTGATGGCATTATCACCTGACCCTCCAAAACCAGAAGTAAAATCTGCTGAGTTTTCATTTAGACTAGAATACAAAATAGATGGTGAAACTCATGTTATTGAAGATACTTATGTTGCTAAATATAATGGTATTGATATGAACGAAGGAAGAGGAAAATTCCGTAAATGGAAGGGACACATAAAAGGTAGTTGGGATAAGAATGTATTTTTATCAAAAATTAATGGAGATAAAATATACTACACAATTAACTTCCCTGAATATTATATGGGGGATGACAGCAAACCTGAATTTCGTGATTTTGGTTCATTTTACTCAGTTTACAAAATTGGACCATCAACAAAACATACTATAGTTGAACTAGATGAATTGCTAGAAGATTATGGTATCGAATTAATTAGCTGGGAAATGGATGACCCAATAGTTAATACTTTTAAATAATTTTATTGATTAAATAACATTTGTATATGATGCATTAAATCGCAGAACCTCTGTAGTAGATGAGGGAGGCTGCACTACCTCCGTTATGCATTACCCTAAAGGTCACATAATAAAACTTATTAATGTCGAAGGTAATATAACAATAGGGTGTGTTAATGTGAGCAAAAAAATTTTATTAGCATTTTGTTGTATTATTTCTATATTGTTGTTAATAGAGTTTAGGAAAAACTTTATCAGAATGTCTAAACAGAGTGTAACTTTAAACTACGTTGAAGATATTTCTTATATCATTGTTTCAGACAAAGGTCGCTTAGGCACTACAGAAGATGGCATTTTCAGCATAGAAATATATGATAAGGAGGATATAGAAAAAATATTAAATTATTTAAATTCTCTAGAGCTAATTGAGGAAATTCCCTCCTTCGAGTATTTTCCCGATTTAAACGAAAGATTTTCCTATTTTTCAATTGATATTATTAAGGTTGGTTATGAAGAAGATGATACTGCACACGATTTACTTTCATTTCAAACAACTTATATGTCTATTGCTAGAGGTAGTTTTGATTGGAGAAGCACAATATACTATATAAAAGATTCTGGTTATAACCCAATAACCAAAAATAGTAAGATCTATGAGTTTTTGAATGAACTGATAAATGGTTAAGCAAGTGCAATGTTTAAATTAATATATTTAACAGCTATTCCAAGGCAATGTTGCCAAATGTAGTTTTCATAGCTACTAAACAATCTAATAATTAGAAGCAATCAAATGTGATTGTCTGCAATTAACATGTATTCGATGAGGTCAGTAAGTCACGAAATAGCTAAAATTTTAAAGAATTATTTATATTTTTTGTGCTGATTTTTCTGGAAAAACTGCTTATAGCTTTTTGAATTTACTCTAATAGTAAATATACTTCTGCGGTAGAAGATGCCGCTTTTGCTTGAACTTAGTAAAGTCAAGGTTTGATGTTTTAAGCTTCATATATGAAAGGAGAAGTATTTTTTGAATGATATAATACAGAACCGTTTAAACAAAGTGAATGATTTAAAGGATCGAAAACTTTTAAAAAATATTCTTTATGATGTTTTTGAAAATATTGTTGATTATAACATGGACATGTATGACCGTCTAGAAAAAAGAATTTATAACGAAATAGACGATCCTTTAAATAAGTTTTATATCTATACTTGCTTAGATATGGCACAGGATGTTGACCCAATCAGTGAGTTCCTTCATCCAATGATACCATCAGACTTAGAAAATGTTATCTACAATATGGATGAAATGAATGAAAGACTTCAAAAGAATGAAGAAGTTACATTAACAAGTGTTTTTATGAAGTGCGATAATACAACATTTAAGGAAATACTTAGTCGAAAAAGAAGTTATAAAGGTTTTATTAAGACAGACAAAGATATTCATGAAATTAAGGTTTCATTAAGGCAATGTCAAAAGTATATAGAAGAAATAGAGAAGTTGTATAGGATTTTTCAGTACAACAGTATAACATGGAATACTGTAAACTGCCCTTATGCTTATAAGTTTGTAGATATTGTTCTTAATTCTTCTTTAATTCTTAAACCTGGTGAAAAAATAACTGAAATAAGCATAGATTTGGCGGAATACGAAAAGTACAAGGTAGTGAATGCAGTTCCGCTTTGGAATGTTAAACAAATTACAGTTTCGGATAAGTTTTTTCCTATGCCAGCAATTGACCGTATTAATTTTGACCATACTCTTTCATTAACAGAGTCAGGGATTCAAAACGGTTATATGGTTGGATTGGACAACAGGAACTATATATATTGCAAGAGGTTAGAACAAGACTTGGTGATTGTCTCATCATATGACCAACAACATCAATGGGATTTAATTCAGATTGAAGATATCTCAAATTCCAGAAGAAAAACTTTTGCATATGAGTTAATGTCAAACAAAAGAAACCTTGGCTTTATCGGTAGGTATTCAACTGTAAAGTCTATAGTTATACGGACTAAAGGTGAGATTGCCAGATTATGTCAATCATATGAAGTATCAAAGGAAATCTTGTTTCAAAGCGTTGAGATTAAAGATAGCTATGATAAGAGTGAAGAAACTGTTGATTATAATAGTTTTATTGATGACAATATACGTATAGACGCATTTAAAAAGATAATGTTGATAAAATTTAAGCCTTTGGATAGGGAAAATTTCTTAGTTCAAGACAAAATGAGTTTTATTATTTCTGAAATGCAGATTGTGTTTCCAGAATATAAGTGTATTGGAGAGTTAGTATAAGGGAGTTATGTAGTATGAATTATATTTGGGAACTTGCAATTAAAGCGGGAGAACAGGGCATTGACCCTGATAATATATATTTTAAGTATGGACACCCTTTTTCCGGATATATGGAACTAAGTTTTGTTGATATGAATGAGACAAATGTTCTATTTGAGGTTGAGATAAACCCATTTTATAGATATTACAGTATATTCAAAGAACTGTTTGAACCGAATGTAAATGAAAACAACGAAATGATTGAGGTTTTACACGATTTAATAATCCACCATTTAAAAAATATCGATGTACTTATGGGAATGAATAAGAGAGAATATTATATCAATTTTATTATAAAAGATATGTATAGTGGCTTTTTTGGTGAATATATTAAAGCAAAGATTGATATGTTCACAAGGCAGGAGCAGAAAATAATTGCTAATAATATTTTGAGCCTGCATACAACAGGAGAGTGCATACATCTTCTGAAAGACACTGTAAGCCGAATATTTACTAAAGCATATATTTTCTCAAATGCTACTGAAAAAGATGAGATAATCTTGTTTCTTCGAATAAAAGAAACGAAGCAAAAAGCGGAACAAATTGAAATTATAAAATATCTGTTTCTTCCATTTAAGTGCAAAGTAGAAGTTTACTGGGAGCATATATTTGGTGTAATTGATGTTGATGATTTGATGGTAATGAATGAAATAATGATTTACTAAATATTAAATTAGCGAGTTGCAAAGAAGATTTTTTTGTAACTCATTAGTATTCTGGGAGGTAAAAGCTTATGAAATATACATACGAATTGCATCCGGTTGAAAAGCCGTTAAATGCGACATATACCCTTGAAGAACTCCAACAACTCACAACCTTACAGCTTAGAGAAATATGCCAAAAAGAAAAATTGGTTATCGGTGTTGCCTATAAGCTTGACCGTTCATATATCATAAGTATTATTCTGAAATATAGAGGTGCGAAACTGTCTACTTTTGTAAATACATTTGTTGCTGAACGCTTTGATAATGTTTTGGAAAAGTTTAGTTCATACTTGAACTTTTTTGACAGTACTAAAACAATTCAGGCACCTACAAGAATTACTTTATATAAAAAAGTTGAAACGACAATCAGTGACAATTATGTTGTAGAGGGTTCCAACCTTTTTGATGGGAATATTTTTTTACTTGATGATAAAAAGATGATATGCGGAATTTTGAATTTAAAAAAATTTAGTGGTAAATTTTATATCATTTGTAATAACAAAATGTTAAAACAGGATTTGGTAGAGGCATTATATAAAAATTATAGTTTGGGGTTTCTAGATGAAAGCGGCTCTAAGTATCTTTATAACTATTATTATGAGATTGGAAAGTCTCACCCAATAAAACTAAATTGTTATCTAAAGCCTGTCTCAGAGTTGCTGATTATGGAAACCCTAGCGGCAAATACATCTCTTGTAATAGATTTTGGTACAAGCAATTCGTCAGCCGGAGCATATATGGACGAGCATTATGTTGCTAATAACGTTAAATTTGATTTGCAGAAAAATGGAATTTATATGAATAATATAAATAAAGTTAAATTTAAAAATACAATGGCTTATGTGTTAGGACAAGCGGTTTCTAAAGAAAGCGGAGAAAAGTATACAACAGAAATTATTCCGACCGTTATTAGCATTAAAGATTGTAGTGAGCCACATAATATTGTTTATCGCTTTGGATACGATGCGTTAAGAAATTCTAGAAAAAATAGCTACAACAACCCTGCCTCGGTATTCTATGGTATTAAGAAATGGGTTAACAATTATAATAAAACAGAAGAAATAGCTGACGAGGAAGGTAATATTGCTTTTGTGTCACGAAAGGATATTATAAAAGCTTATTTCGAAAATATTATTTCTATTGCAGAACAACAACATAAGTGTCAGTATAAAAGCTTGCACATTACAAGCCCTGTCAAACAAAAACAGCAGTTCCTTGATATGTATAAGGAAATACTTTCTGATTATGATATTGTCACGGAGACAGCTTTAGATGAAGGAATTGCGGTTTTGTATAACTCAATTTCAAATCAAATAGAAAGAAATAATTTTGAAGACGGAGAAGAGTATCAAGCTTTGATTATTGATTGCGGAGGTGGAACAACTGATTTAACAAGCTGCAACTACTACATTGAGGATAATCAGATTACGTATAAGTTAAATCTGACAACTACATATGCTAATGGAGAAACAAACTTTGGTGGTAATAATATAACCTATAGAATTTTTCAATATTTAAAGGTTATATTTTCAAGATTTTATAACAATGAATCTAGTGTTAATGTTGAAGGTTTGTTTGATGCGGAGTTATCAGATATTTACAGGTATGTTGATGCTAATGGACACAAGAAGACTTATGCCACCTTAGAATCACTATACGAAGAGTGTGAAAAGACAATACCTACCAAATATTATGAATACAAAAACAGCCCTTCCGAGGATTTCATGAAAGTCAAAAGTAATTTCTACTTTCTTTGGAACTTAGCTGAAAAAATCAAAATTGAGTTTTATCAAACAGTGGGTATTGGGCAAACTTCATTTCACGAACAGGGGCTTAAATCAAATGTTAACGACCCTAAAATTCTTGCAGAAGAAAGCTGGCGATTGAATGTATATCAAAAAACAAAAAGCTATATAAAAAGCCGAAATATGACAAGTGAACTTAAGACACTAAAATTACGAACGGATTTTCCTAAAGTAATTATAACAAAAGAAGAAATAAATACTCTAATTAAAGCAGATATTTATAATGTTATAAAAAAATTTATTGAACCGATTTATTTTCAGGATGAACTCAATAATTTCAATTTCATTAAGCTCACCGGTCAGACTTGTAAAATAGATATTTTTAGGGATGCACTAAAAGAGTTTATACCAGGGAGAGTTATCGAATCATCAAAAAAAGAAAAGACAGTGCAAGATTTCAAATTGACCTGCCTCGAAGGCGCAGTTAAGTACCAAAGTGCACAGAAAATAGGATTAATTGCTCCTACAATAACAAACAAAGCTCCTATTACTCCATATAAATTAATTGCGTACACACACACTGGAGCAGAAACAATTATGATTTCTAGTTTAGAGCAGATTACAAAAAGCTATGGTTTTGTCTCTAGAAATATTGATACTGAAAGTGTAGAATTAATTTTAAGGGATGCAGATGATAAAGTTTTGCACAAGTATGCCCTGCAGACTAATATTAAAAACTTTAAGAATACTACATATGAAGAAACTACAATGGATTACTCTGAAAAAATATTCCAAGATGATATTGACAGCATTATCGACGATGAAATAAAAATTTTTACATTTTCACTTCAGGACAAATGGGGTTTTTATGTTCTACCGCTGGCAAGAAAGAACCAAACCTTGTTAATGGGTGAAAGAAAATACTTTCCATTTGAAAATGACGAATGGGAGATTAACTTCTTTGATGGAAAAAAATAGGAGGTCATTATGCAGGAAATTATATACCCTTTATTCAATAAAAAAAGAATATTAAAAATGGCAATGTTAGAAAATATGCGTGATTATCCTCGTGATGTTTTAGATGTATTTACTGAAAAGCTTTCAGATGGCATTGTGTGTGGATTAACACCAAAAGTAGATAAGGAAATTATAACCTTTTCAAAAGGAATAGTTAAATATAATGGTAACTTATATGTGTTGAACAACCCTACATCAATCAGCTATCAGGAAACAGAAGTGGAGGTTGTAATCAAATTAAATTTTTATGATCAATTACAGGATAATGATTACAAGACTCAATATATGGAGATAGAAATAGATTCCAACATGAAAATTGCTGATAAGCAGATAGAAATAGGCAGATTCAAGCTAAAAAGGGGAGCTTATTTGCGAAGTAATTATCAGGATCTTTATGATTTTACCACAGAATATAATACAATAAACATTGTTAATGTTTTATATGCTGGTTACGGAGAGCCAACTATAAGTAATATGATATTAAAATATTATGCTACAGAAGCTTTGGCAACACGCACCCAAAATCAAATGGATATAACGTTTTGTATGCTTTGCCTAAATAGTGACAGAATAGAACGTCAAGTTATCTGTAATTACATAGCATATAAACTTGAAGAGGAGATAAAGGTTTTAGATAACTCAGCTATACACAATAAACTTGTAAAGATATTAGGTATAATTAAAAAGGAAAATTCCGGGCTGAAACGAACCAGAGCTATTGGTCAAAAGATAATTGTTGACTAGTCTAATGAAAATTAAATGTTTAGTTATATAATTTCTAGTAAATTAGTCTGAGGTGTTATCGTGCAAAGTATAAAAGATAAATTGCAAAAATTTCGTGAAGCTTATATGCTTGCAAACAGAATAAATGCTGGAAAAGCTTATATGGTTCCAATTTCTCAAACAGATTCATATAACAAGGGGTTTGTTGGTATGATTACTGACGGTCGTAATACTAAAATAGGCAATATTAAAATTGATGTTGTCGATGGCAGTATTTCAAAAGAGTATACTGACTTCAATATTATATGTATGACTGGTCATTCCGCTGCATTCCCCTGTTTTTCATGCAACCAGAGTAGAAATTTAACTATTAAGCGGTTTTACAATTCCAATATTGAGAAAATTGCAGGATTTCAAGGTTCAAAAAGCAATAGTATTAATTTATTAGGATACGGTTGGGTTTTGGAATATGAGATGTATTGTAAGTATACAGAGCATTCACTTTCGGTAATTTATGTTGACGGGAAAAATGAAAACTTCTCTAAATATGAAGAAAAATGGATAAATTCTGATAGGCATAGCCGAACCTGTGTAACAAAAGAAGATGATAAAAGAAATGAAATTACAATAAAAAAGAACGATTTTTTTTACACATTTAGCTTTGACGGAAGACTAAAATTTATTTCTGATAAAAATAAAAACAACATCGAATTGAGATATATCAATAGTACATGTTTAATAGAAAAGATAATAACCTCTTGTGGTAAAAAACTTACCTTCAAATATAAAGACAACAAAATTGAAGAGATAACCGATCACATAGGTCGTTCGGTAAGATACCACTATGATAATGATTTTCTTACTGAGGTTGAGCAGAGCAATGGAGGTAAATACAGATATAAATATGACAAAAAACATAAAAAGTTAAATGAAGTTATTGATGCGAACGGAAATATTGATATGAAAGTTGAGTATGAACGTTATGGAAAACCGGTGGCATTATATATGCAAGAGAATCTAACATGGCAAATCGCCCATGATGCTAGGAATAAGACTATGTCATTTTCTATACTACGTTACCCTATTGGAATATGTAGTATGTTTTTGGAAGGTTCTACTGAGTTTCCATTACCTCCAATTTTTCAGTTTAGTTTCAAGCATGATAGAACAGGGCTTGTCAATGAGGTGACTTACTATAATGGTAAACTTATCAAATATGTGTATGACTCTAGAGGAAATTTGACTTCACAGATTGATTCGACTGATAGTCAAATTTCTTTTGTATATGACGAATACGACAGAATAGTTGGCAAGTATTTTTCGGAAGATTTATGGGAACATCAACAATATAATGATGATAATTTGATTTTTAAAATAACTAAGTCAAACGGATACGAGAAGATATTTGAATATGACAGAATTGGAAATCTTATTGAAACAAGAGAAAAAATTAATGTAGATGCTGTGGCAGTTATACAGTACGAATACGACAGTAAGGGCAGGATAATAACTATAATTGATGCCAATAGGAACAGAGTCAGTTACATCTATAAAACCGATAACAGTGTATTCCCCGAAACAATTGAATATTCACGAGCAGGGCATATACAATTAGGTATTAAATCAAACAAGAATTTAGACAGCTTCAAGATAGAGCGAGAATACGATGAAGTAGGTCGATTAATTAGAGAAAATAATCTAGATACTGAAACAAGGTTTAAATATAATAATAGCGATTTAGTTGTTCAAACCATTTTTAATAATGGACTCAGTGATTTTAAAAGATACGATTTAAAAGGAAATATAAGAGAAGTAATTACCCCTCAAGAGATTAAAGAATCAAATGAAACAAAAAGGGTAAGTAGAAAATACAGTTATTTTTATAATGAGAATGATGTGCTCACAAAGATTGTAACTCCAACAGGAAGAACGATTAAGCATTCTATACCTTTAGAGAACATATCAGAATACAAATATTGTAGTCATAGTTGTGACGAATACCAAGTCGCAAAGCACCCCAATACTTTGTATAAATATGATTTTATAGGTAATGTTTTGGAAAAGCGTGTGCCTGTTTCAAAAAATGAGAATGATGAGCAACTTTATATAATAACTTTATTTACCTACGATAAGAATTCAAATTTAATACAAGAAAAGAGTAGCTCTGAATACGTCCTTTCAGACGAGATGCCATCTTCATTTGAGATTAAATCCTATGAATACGACAATAGAAATAATGTAAGCCGCATACATGTCAATTCAGGTGAGGATAAAAAATTTATTTATAAGGGTATTGATAGATTAGTAAAAGAAATGATTAGAATAAACGAATGCAAAAACCATAATATAATCTACGAATATAATGAAGTTGGATTATTAGAAAAAAAGATAGATTTGATGGACTTAGAAGATACTGATTTAAAACATATTGATATTGATACAAAAGAAATTTCTGCTATTAGAATAAAAACAAGCTTTGAGTACGATGAGAACAATAAATTGCTTAAAATTACTTTACCAGACAAGAGTTGCCTAAATATTGATTATGATGGTGATGAAAATATTATATATTCAGAAGAAACCAAGTTCCTGAATCAAAGTTATTATGAAAATGAAATAGAAACAAATTTTTATGATATAAAACCTATATATGATAAGCATGGTCGTATTATAAAGAAAATTTTTCCAAATGGGGAATTTGAAGTTTATGAATATGATTTTGCAAATAATATTTCCCGTTGTATAGACCATAAAGGTAATATAACGCATTACAAATACAATAGCATAAATAGGCTTAAAGAATTGATTGACCCATTTGGAAATACTACAGTTTTATTATATGGGATAGATGGAGAAGTAAGCTCTTCACAGATTTTTGATTCGTCGAAACCATAATATTCTAGGATATCATTTGGGTCATAAAAAACAACAAATTTAATGGGGTGGCTATATGAGTAGTTTAAGAAAAGTATCATCAATTATCTTCATAATCATAACCATAATTTTATCTTCTACACTTTTGACAAATGCAAATGTACTTGGGGAAACGCAAAATATGAGAAACAGCCAACCCTATAATCGTATATTATTTGTAATAGATTGCAGCAACTCTATGAATTACCATGACCAAAGTAAATTGGTCAATGAAATAGTTAAAATGTTTCTTGACGGAGCGTATTCTGAAAATACTGATATTGGTTTTGTTACATATAACGATAATATATTAAACACTTATCCTCTTACACCTATATCTGAAGCTACTAACCGTGAAGTAATCAAGGCTGAAATTGATAAAATTGTTAGATTTGGAAGTACGGATATTGGTATGGCAATTAATTATGGTATGGACATGTTTATTAATGACCCAAGGGAAAACAGCAAGCCAATTATAATTTTATTTTCTGATGGAGAAACAGACTTAACCTACACTAAAACAGGAAGAACATATAATGATTCATTAGAAGAAGAAAATGCTGCATTTGAAAAGTCTAAAAAAATAAACTGTCCAATTTATTCTGTTGGATTAAGTAAGGACGCTAGCTTGAATACAACATATTTAAGTAAGATTGCAGAAAATACTGGTGGTAAAAGGTATGAAATACAAAATTCAGGCGAATTGCTTGAGTCATTTAAAACAATTTTTTCTGAAATCATGGGGGTAAGCGTTAATACAAAAGAAGTAGTAAAGGGAACTGGTGTTGAACAAACAATTTCAGTTAATATTCCAAGTGATTATATAAATGAGGCAAATATACTACTACAGCACAAATCTACTTTAAGAAGTATAAAGGTTGAACATGATTTATCTAACATAAATGTGTTTGAATCAAAAAATTATGCCAGTATTAAGATATTAAACCCTAGTTCAAATAATGTAAAAATAAGTTTTATAGCTGACAGAAATAATGAAGTAAAAGTTAATGTAGTAAATTTTATTGATGTACTGCCAGTGGTCAAAATGCCAAAAAATTTATCACTTGCAGAAATTGAAGTAGAGGCAAAGCTACAAAATATAAATACTGGTAAAGAGTTATTAGAACCTTACTTATATGAGGGGCTCAAGGCAGAATTGTTTGTTACGGATATAGATACAGGAGAACATGAAATTTTTCCAATGAAGAACACGGGAACAGGTTTTGTTGTAAAGTACAGTAATGATAAGCCAAAATCCTGTAATGTTCAAGTAAATGTAGTTGGCAAGGAATACAATGTTCAATCACCGATTTTAGTAATGCCTTTTAGTAACACATCTCCTGAAAAGACAGGTTCTTTAGTAGAAATACTTTTAAAGCAAAGTAAAGATAGAGAATATAACTTAAATGATTATTATAAAGATGCTGATGGTGATTTATTATCATATGAAATTATAAATCAAGAGAAGGATGGTACAACTGCTGTACTTCAAGACTCAAGACTCATTATATCATCTGCAAATGAAGGATTGAGTACTGTTACAGTTAGTGTATCCGACAATCGGGGAGGTGTTATAGTGGAAACTTTTAAGTTTAATATCTTGCCATCTTGGATTTACTATAGAAGTCCAATTATTGTAATAGGGTGTATTTTTATAGTTTTATTAGTTGCTTACTTAATATTTACAAAAAAGACGAAGAAAGTGACTCAACACTCTATAATGTTTAGCCCCAACATAAGATTCAATGGAGCAAGATTTGAGGGCTACTTCTTAAACACATTAAGTGGGATTGATATACCTGTACTTAACTGGAATGCTTCTTATATAAACAATTTAAAAAGTATTTCACTGGGGGATTTATTTGCTTTGATGGATGTTTCAGAGAAACTACCCGAAGCATATAAAATTTATTTTGAAGCAGGAAATAACGGAACAGTTATTTTTTATCATAATACAAATTGCATTATCAGCTTTGGAAAACAAACAATTCCTGAGGGTAAAAAACAGGTACTTAATTATGACGATAAACTTTACATTGTTTTTGAGAATCATGTTACGGAAATAGAACTTAGATATAAAAGAATTAGAAAGATGGCGATAGCATAATGGACTATATATGGAAATGGGAAATGGTATTTAATAGTTGCGAAACCGCTTCTAATATTATTGTTGATGCTAAAGGGAATATTATTTTTTACTATAATCAATATGTTGACAACATTTTACGAGAACGAAAACTCGGAAAACTACTGAGTTTATCTCCTACAGGAGAAGAAAACTGGGAGTTTTCGTTTCCTGACTACAATTATCTCTACTTCACCGGAAAAATAGCTTTTGAAGGCAAGAATATTTATGTTATTGCAGATAGCAATCAAAATTTTGATAGTGGATTTGAACGAGGGTTATATATGTTTAGCATTAATGGAAATTTCATACAAAATTATGCATCAACAGATATAGCAAATATCCCTAAAATAAGTGGCGTAAATAAATCTAATTATTTGGAGAATAAAGACATTATCAAAGAATTGGAGAAAAAGCTAAATAAAAAAATTAATACAATGGCAACTTATGAAAGTAGAATATATTACATTATATGTTATAAAGACAATATAAAGCTAACTTGTATTGAATCTGGGAAAACAGATTAATATTTGAAGGAGGATAATTAGTATGGGAATAATATTTGAAGTAATTAAAGATGGAGAAAAAATTATTAGCCTGTCAAAGCATAGCATTAAAAACATTAAGTTTCTGGCAGATACAGATGTGACTTTGGACCCTAAGTTTAACGATATTACTAGGGATATTATACTTAGGGGGGACATTAATGCAGACAAAACTGGTGAAGAGATAGACTCCGTTAGATTGCTTGCTAACTGGGCTATTGTTCCTGAATATTGTGAGTGCTATTGTGATGCAACAGTCAAAATCACTAACGCAAGAGGTGATTTAGTCAAAGAAGAAAAATTTAAAGACATGTTTGTGGTAAATTATATAGAAAAGTTTGATGATGACAGTGGGCATGGTGATTTTTATATTCATATACGAGAACGTGAAATTAAGCCTATACCATAATAAAAATTTATTGCAGTTTACAGCAACTCCACAAATTATTGGTAATGAATAAATGATATAAAGTTCAAAATATAGGGAAGAATGACGCTTACTGCCTACAATGTAGAATGGGTTAATGCTTCAGTTTGCGATTTCATCATATAATGCATAGCTAATGTTTTATGGAATTGTTATATATACTCAGTTGAATTTGAGTTTAGTTGAATTTAATAAACTGAAAGAGGAGGTTCTAAAATGAGTGCAAGCCTAACAACTTACCAAAAAGTAATAATAGAGCCATATGAAATGAATCATATAGAAAATTTGAGAATAACAAAAGTACCAAATGAACACTCGACACTTTTCCTAACAGGAATCTTAGCGGAGGACTTAGAAGATTCATATGTCCAAGAAGCAGTAGCAGAAAAGACAATCAAAATTAAGGCAAAGATAGGAGAAGAAACAAAAGACATATTCAGTGGGATTATACAAACGATTGAAGTCAGTGCTAGGTCTAATATTTACTATATCAGAGTGGAAGCCGTATCCCATTCAAATAAGTTGGATGTGGAATGGATTAGAAGGTCTTATCAGAAACTTTCTATGCCTTACGAAACACTAATGCAAAAGGCTGTTGAAAAATATAGTGGGTCGGTCATGGATAAAATAACAGATGGCAAAACTATTGATGAGTTTATATTGCAGTATGACGAAACAGCTTGGCAGTTTGTTAAGAGAATGGTTTCAAGATTTAATGTTCCTTTGGTGGTTGAAGATATTTTAGATGAACCAAAAGTATATGCTGGTTTGCCTGATAAAGATGAAGTTGGAGATTTAGAGGACTTCGCATATAACATAAAAAAGGAGATAAGTCAATATCGTACTACAACAGAAAACTTCAAGGAATCTGCTTTTGAAGGTGATTATATTTACTACGAAATCATTTCTGAAAAAATTTTTGAAATAGCCAATAAAGTAAAGTTCAAGGAAAGAACGCTCTATGTTAATGAAGTGCTGATTGAGATGAGTGACGGCATATTCAGAAATATTTATAAATTGACCGATAAAAAGGGGTTTCACAAGAACATAATTAAAAATGAAAAAATTATAGGTTTGTCACTTGAAGGTAAGGAAATTGATGTGGCAAAGGATGATGTAAAGATATTTTTAGATATTGACGAACCTCATCCACCTGAAGAATTTTGTTGGTTCAAATACTCAACTCCTTACACCTCAAATAATGGTGGTGGATTTTATTGTATGCCAGAGATAGGTGAAAAAATAAGGCTGTATATGCCGGATTGGGATGATGAACACGCCTATTCTACAAGTTGCGTGAGAAAACAATTTGAAGTTGGAGGAGAAAGAGGTATTCCAGATATAAAGTATTGGAGAACTTTGGCAGGTAAGGAAATTATGTTTACTCCTAACGGAATAAAAATTAGGTGTTTAGATGACGAAATTTTTATTAATATGATTGTTGAGGATGGCATATTAGTTCAAAGTAATAAGCCCATTAATATAATTGCTAATGAGGGTGCTGGCATTAATATGTATGCTGAAGGGAAGATTGTTATAGCTGCTGAAGAGGAATTTGATGCTTTTTGTAATGGAAGCCAGATTAATATGAAAGGTGGAGTTACAAAAGTTCGGGGGAATAGTATACATTCAAATTAAAGAGATATATCCTGATTCATGGGAGGTGTTATTTTGTCTAAAACAATGGTTGGTAGTGATTCCATAGTAGATAAATTTAAAAAAAACTGGGGCAAAGAAACAAGTGATATTTTTAATAATAAAAAGAGTGCTACAGAAAATAATAAAGATTTCATAAAAGCGATGGCACTAAACCCACAAGACTTGGAAAAGTTATTTAAGACTCTTAGCGATAGTGAATTAAAATCAGTAACAACTTTTTTAGAGAATAATTTTATAACAAAAGATAATAAAATTACAGGGTTATCGTGGAATGCGTGGAATGACCCAAGTGAGAAGAAGATGATTCAAACTTATTTTAAATTGAGAGCTGAACAGATTTTAAGAGAGACAGATAAGAAAATGGAAAACCATTATAAAAAATGGATAAAGGATACTCCAGAAGATCCAGCAGATGTTACTGCTACTATTAAAGAGTTGTCACAAAAAAATGTTGACTTAATAAAAGAATTTTCATCTAAGTTTGGTGATTCAGCACTGGATCTTGCATTTTTTGTTGATTTGGTTAACACAGATAAAATCTGGGACATAAAAAATAGGACTTCATCTGTGACTATTAACACTTCAGAAAAAAAATACATTGAAGACAGAATTGGTAAGGATAATTATAAGAAGGCACTAATCTCGTCTACAAAAAATTCAGATATTATTGAATCAAACTTGTATAGTAAAGACTATAATTTCAAAGGTAATAAGATTCCACGTGACTACTTAGGAAACTATCATTATGGTTATATAGGTGGGGAATATATTGATTTTACTATACCATATATAGGGTTAAATGATAACTCTCAAGAATTCAATTATACAAGTGATGATATCTTTAAGGAAGTCAATAGATATTTTAGCCAACCTCTACTAGCTAGCAAAAGTATAACCAAAGAACAAATTTTAACAGAAGGTGCTAGCTTTGCTCAAATGCTGTCTAACTTGAAAAACTTAAAATTTGGGGGAGACCCACCAGAAGATACACAAGCTATACTGGACGGACTGAGAGATTATAACATAAATAATTAGTAGTAGGTGTATGCATGAAGCAGAGGCAACTTAGTTTAATTTTTCTTGTGGTTTTTATAGGTATAATATTTTACATAGGTTTTCAAGAACTTAAACATTTAATACCGTATAAGCCTGAAAATGAAGTTAGTACCTTACAAAATGAAATTATCTTAGCTGCAAAATACTTCTCTAGTGAAAAAAGGCATTATTGGGGCTATATAAATGAAAAGGGTGAGGTGCTTTATAATTTTGTATTTAATGAAGCAAGCATTTTTCATAAGGAATTAGGAATGTCATTTGTTATAACAAAAGATTCTAAAGTTGCTATTTTGAATTCCGACTTTCAAATTATAGATGAAATAGATGGTCAGGATATAGAAGCAATAGGTGGTTTTAATATTGAATATTATAAAAAATTTGAAGATTTTGTCAGTGTTAAACTTAATGGAAAATGGGGCTATATAAATAAGGATTGTGAAATAGTGATTGAACCTTTATTTGATAAAGCTTTTGACTTTGAAAATGGCTTTGCAGAAGTGTGGTATGATGAAGATGATGAAATAAAATCTGCTGTTATTAATACGAGAGGAGAATTTGTTTTAGAGCCTACTCCTTACGAGAAAGTCAGTTTGGGTTATTATAATTTATATAATGGATATGGTTATGAGGAGAACAATAAATGGGGGTTTAAAAATTTTGACGGAACCATTGTAATTAAACCAGAGTTCGATTTTGTAATGCCTATCGCAGATAATATTGTAATTTTGGCTCTTGGAGATAAGGTTGGGTTTCTAAATATTGAAACAGGCTTTGAGTCGGGTTTTCTATATGAATATAAAGATGAGAACGGAGGTTATCTTTTTCCAGATTACGCAGGAAATAATTCGATGCGTTTTTATGAAAAGGATGATTCTAATGAGGGATATATTGTAAAACTGGTTAATTTCGACAATGAGACATTGGTTTCATTTAAAACACAACATGCTAATTACAAATTGCCCTCATATTATCAAGAGTTTATGCCCTTTCAAACAGGTGAAAAATGGGGTTATATCGATGGTTCTAGGAGGAATGTATTATGGAGTAAATATGAATATGCTGGATATTTTGATAAAATGGGTTATGCATTGGTATCCACTGACCTTGGTAATGATGATTATTTTTTTATTAATAAAAAAGGATTTAGAGTAAGTCCTTATTTTCATTATGAACCTACTTATGGGTCACTTAGTGAAGTTGGATATATTGGTGGTACTATGCTAGATGGTTCACAGGCTGTTTTCGATGCCAATTTCAATATGATATGGAAAAGTAGATAGATAAGGTGGTAGAAATGTCTGAAATAAAAGATAGTTTTATAAAAAATATTTTTTACCCACTTGCACAAAAATGTTTGGAAGAGCTTACTTTTTATATACATCAAAATAAAAGAGAGATTATAGATACTTTTACTCAAACAATGGATTGTATCAGTAGCAAATTAACAAATATAGACTTGATTCATACAAAGTATATTATTTTCTCTTTATTAAGAACTGAAATCCTAAAAGAAGGTAAGTTTTTATACTCTACACGTATATTTGACAAGACACTTGAAAATTATGTGGTACTGGATACAGATGCTTTTTATAACGCTTATTGGCTAACAGAAAAATTTAGGGAATTTTCTGACCACCTTGATGCTCATGTTAAACAATCCATGATTAAAAGTTATCCACTTTTAATTAGAGAATTGAAGGGACAAATGATAAAAAGTTTTAATCCTTATCTGATTTATATGGCTAAAATTTCTCTGAGGGAATATTGCTTTTTAAATACTACTGACTGTAAAGAGCTAAATGTTTTGGCAGGAGACTACATATATTCCAGCTCCTGTCTATCTAATACAAGAGTGGAATTGGTTAAGGATTATTCATTGACTAACAATACGGAACTGGCTGAAAATATAGGAAAACTAACAGTAGTTGATATTAGAAAATATGATTTTTCAAAGGTCGAAAAGTACAATGATATTTCTATAGAATTTTCTTATATAGTTGATTGCGATTTCTCTAATATATTAATACAGTATGGTAATTTTAGAGGTACTGTTTTCCAAAACTGTAATTTACATGGGATAACTTTTATGAACTGCAATTTGGAGGGTACTATTTTTAAGAACTGTGAGTTATCATGCTCAATGTTCTATCAATGCTTTTCAAGCTTTCATTTTGACAAAAAAATGTCTTTATATGACTCAATTGAATTCTTTTGCTCGAATATATCGAGGGCAAAGTTTAGAGACTCACAACTATCAGGAGTTTCTTTTATTGAATGCTTACTAGATGATACTGTTTTTGAAAAGAGTAATACTGAAGGTTTTAATTTATAAGTGATATAGCAATTTTACTTTTGTTGTCACAAAAATAAAAGCTAGGGGTAGTTTCCAATCGGTTTCAAATTTGGGCAATCCATTACTGAACTTATGTTATTAAATTGCTATTAAAAATATATTTTTAAATTAAGAAAAGAAAATTTTATGTAACTGGAGAATTAGTATTATAAGTCAGCCTATAACTAAAAATTTTAAATAGAAAATGTACTCTATTTTCAGAATAACAAACAGAAGCTATTCTATGGGAATGAAATCTGGAGGTATATAAATATGAGTAATAAAATTGAAATAGAAATTATTAGTGGCTCAGGTTCAGAAACCTATGTAGTAGAAGGGGCAACCCTAACTTGCACATTAGGTTCATGCCAGAACCAACTACAAATTCCAAACAACCACCAAATATACATAAACGGAAAAAAACGTGCAAATATAGCTGACCATGCTGGAGGAGCAAACATTATGTCTTTTGGTACTTGTTCACGTTCAGTACCTCCGCCTCCATGTATTATGGCTACATCTATGAAATGGGTAGGAGGCAAGGATAATGTTTTAGTTGATAGTGAACCCGCATTATTAAATGTGTCCATTAATTTATGTACTTGTGGAGGAGTCATAAGTATTGTTAATGATGGACAATAAAAAATATTATGAAGGGAATAATGTTTTGAAATATTACAAAATATCACAATGCAAAGAAACTAATAATGTTGTTATACCTAAAATAGCAAAGGAAGAAATTAAAGAGCAATCCGGATTAGTCTGCCAAATAAATGAATCTAAAAACAGTGTATTTCTGAATTTTTACGAGGAGCCAATCCCATTTGTGAGTGATAGGTTGAAGAATACAATTATAACTCATCAGCCCGATGCGATAAGGATGCCTTTAGCTTTGGCTAATATGAATACACAGTTTAATTTACTTTATTGGATTTTAAAGCTTTGTAATGTTAACTGTGCCGTTGTAAATTCAAAAATTTTGCTTGACCCAATAGAAGTAAATGGTAGGAAAATTTTCAAAGTGAAAACAGGTTTAAGGGAATATGTTATTGTAGATTTTGATTTAGCCGAGGCAATGCTTAGAGATTTTAATGTTGATATTGAGTTTGATGAGGTTCTAGTAAATGAGTGTTTTACATCCCCTACATAATTATAAGAGACTATTTAAAATTTTGTTTTTATAATGATTTTGAAACAACTTTTTGTTATTAAGTATAGTGAAGAATACAATAAAGTATAAAAAATAAAAGTTAGTAATAATTATAATTAGTAAACTTAGAATATAGGCTTAATATTTTGAATGAAATAAACTTTACAAAACAGGTTACACTCAGATGCAGATAATTTATTTAGTACACTTGTAAAAGGTGTTATATATAAACAATATTAACTCCAAAATAGTAGCTATTGCTACCCTACATGGAAAATTTATATGAAAATTAAGTGACGGGGGAGACAAGTTATATGAGTAATAAAATAGTAGATTATAGAGATATAAAAATTATGTCGCCATATGAAATTGTAAGCTTACATAAACTAGAAATAATAGCTGAACCTAATCAACATGTAAGATTATACTATAGCGGTGTTATTTCGGAAGAGAGTAAAGACGAATATGCTACCAACTCAAAATATAATGACAAAATTGAGGTAGCTCAATATAAAGAAGGAAAGCTCGTTAGAACCTTATTTTCAGGGCAACCGTACAGAATAGAAGTTAAGGCTAGAAATAACCGTTATTATTTAGTTATAGAAGCGTTATCCTATACATACGACATGGATATTGAGAAAAAACGTCGCTCATACCAAGAGCCTTCAATGACTTATGATGCCATGATAAAAAGTGTTATAAAATCTTACAGTAATCCGGATTTTTTCCCTATTTTAGGAAAGGGTGAACCTATTGAAATATTTACACTTGAATATGACGAGACAGATTGGGAATTTTTAAAAAGAATGGCTTCAAGATTTGACTCTGTCTTAATCCCCGAAGGACGTCACTCCTCACCTAAGTTTTGGTTCGGACTTCCACCGGGAGACGATTTTAACTTAGATAAAACGGTATACACAATTAGAATAACTATGAAACCCTATAAAGATTCAAAAAAGAACTACAAAGCGGATATTACAGAGAGTGCATATACAATATACGAAGTTGAGACACCTACTTACATGTATCTCGGAGATAATGTTAAAATAAATAACGTTTCAACAAAAGTTGCAAAATCTGTCTTTAAAATGGAAAACGGTATTTTGCAATTTCACTATACACTAATGCCTAAAGATGGTATACGACAAAACCTAATTAAAAACAATAAAGTCAATGGTTTGTGCATTGAAGGGACTGTTATTGATAGAAAAGCAGATGAAATAAAGATAAAACTTGATATTGACAAGAATAACCCCGATTGTGGAACACGTTGGTTTAAATATGAAAGTAATTATACGGTAGGGAAGAATTGGGGTTGGTATGTTATGCCAGAGATGGGGCATTTTATAGGCCTTTTTATGCCAAGCAATTTAGAGCAGGATGCCTACTGCACAAGAAGTATAAGAAGAGATGGAGATAATCACCCAAAAACACAAGACCCACGTATAAAAATA
>CAYYRV010000031.1:0-22863 GCA_964474135.1 uncultured Defluviitaleaceae bacterium | reverse complement strand
GTTTGGTTCTTTGGTATGACAGAACTGTTGCAATAAATCTAATACACAACCAAAAATTTACCTTTTGATACTGAACCCTATCATACACTATTGACAAAATTCTTCTATACTGATAAAATGCTTTTTAATAATTGTTACTTATTTTGATTTTAATTAATTAAATGCTGAGATTGAGACATAGTTTATTATTTAATTTTTAAGAGAGCCAATGTTTGGTGTAAATTGGTAAATTTTTAATAAACGTATCCCTCATGAGTTTTTTCTCTGAATTATCTTTGAAATAAATAGTTTATTTTAAGGTTTATAGTAAGAGTAAAACGATTTGCCACGTTATAGGCAAAGGTTTGTTAGAACCTATTAAGTATTCTGTTTTTATACAGAAAATTAGGGTGGTACCACGTGGATTATGCCTCGTCCCTAGCAGTGATGCTGGACGGGGCTTTTTGTATAATCATATTCAAGTTATCAAATCGGTTAAAAAGAATAAAGAAAGAAGGGGTGCTATGAATAGACATGTGCTTTCAATTTTAGTTGAAAATCACGCAGGTGTACTAAGTCGTGTAACAGGGCTGTTTAGCCGTAGGGGGTATAATATCGACAGTTTAAGTGTTGGTGTAACAGAAGACCCTAAATATTCAAGAATTACAGTAGTTGCAGTAGGAGATGACGCTGTTATAGACCAGATTCATAAGCAAGTAAACAAACTTGTTGATGTTGTTGAAATAATTAGTCTATTACCAAATGAATCCGTTTATAGAGAGCTTGCATTAATTAAAGTCAATGCAGGGGCAGATGTTCGCTCCGAAGTAGTTGGAATTGTTGATATTTTCCGTGCTAATATAATTGATGTTGCAAATTCTTCTCTTACAGTAGAATTAACTGGAGACCAAAGCAAAATTGCTGCTTTTGCAGAACTTATGGAGCCATATGGAATAATTGAACTTGTCCGCACAGGTATTACGGGCATACAAAGAGGTAATTTAGGTATTAAAGATTGTAATAAAACAACCTAATAGAAATAATTCAATAAAAATTACATCAGATTTAAAGTTTATATATTTATTATAAGTTTGACAAAATATAAAATTGTTAAACTTATATTATTTATATTTAAGCTAATAAATAATTTGGGTTATTAAAATTAAATAATGGAGGAATTTAAAATGGCAAAGTTATTTTATCAAGAAGATTGTAAATTAGAATTATTAAAAGGTAAAAAAGTAGCGGTAATAGGTTATGGAAGTCAAGGTCATGCACATGCATTAAATTTGCATGAATCAGGTGTTGATGTAATAGTAGGTTTGTATGAAGGTAGTAAATCATGGAAGATAGCAGAAGAAGCAGGCTTAAAAGTTGAAACAGTTGCAAATGCAACTAAAGAAGCAGACATTATTATGATATTGATTAATGATGAGAAACAATTAAAAATATATAATGAAAGTATATTGCCTAATTTAAAACCAGGTAAATATTTAGCATTTGCACATGGTTTTAATATACATTTTGGTCAAATTGTTCCTCCTTCAGATGTTAACGTGTTTATGATAGCACCAAAAGGTCCTGGTCATACAGTAAGAAGCCAATACCAAGAAGGTAAGGGTGTACCTTGTCTTGTTGCAGTATACCAAGACCCAACAGGAAATACAAAAGACATAGCACTTGCATATGCGTCTGGTATAGGTGGAGCAAGAGCAGGTATTTTGGAAACTACATTTAAAGAAGAAACAGAAACAGACCTTTTTGGTGAGCAAGCTGTACTTTGCGGTGGTGTTTCAGAACTTATGAAAGCAGGATTTGAAACTTTAATAGAAGCTGGATATCAGCCAGAAAGTGCTTATTTTGAATGTGTTCACGAAATGAAATTGATAATCGACCTTGTTGTTCAAGGAGGATTAAGCTATATGCGCTATTCAATAAGTGATACTGCTGAATACGGTGATTATTCAATAGGAAAAAGAATTATAACTGATGAAACTAAAAAAGAAATGAAAAAAGTATTAAAAGAAATACAAGATGGTACTTTTGCCAAAAACTGGATCCTTGAAAATCAAGCAAACCGCCCAAGCTTTAACGCAATAAGAAAATCTGAATCGGAATTACAAATTGAAACTGTTGGAAAAGAACTTAGAAAAATGATGAGTTGGTTAAAGAAATAAATATTATTATCAAATCTATATTAAAGATATTGGGGAGAAAACTTTTTAAAAAGCTTTCTCCCCAACCCTTATTTTAAAATTTTTATATATTATAACGTGAGTTATACGTAATCGAATTGGCTTGTGAAAAAGCCGAAAATGGTAAATCTTTCACGTTTATTATAAGAAAATAGGAGGATTAATTATGGGAATGACAATGACACAAAAAATTTTAGCAGCTCATGCTGGGCTTGAAAAAGTAGTTTCAGGTCAGCTTATAGAAGCTAAACTTGATTTGGTGTTAGGAAATGATGTTACTACTCCTGTTGCAATTAAAGAGTTTGAAAAAATAGGATTAGAAAACGTTTTTGATAAGCAAAAAGTAACTATTGTATTAGACCATTTTACACCTAATAAAGATATAAAATCTGCACAACTTTCTAAAGCATGTAGAGATTTCTGTAATGAAAAAGAAATTGAAAACTTTTTTGATGTAGGAGAAATGGGAATTGAGCATTGCCTTATTCCAGAAAAAGGTTTAGTGGTTCCTGGTGATGTTGTTATTGGTGCTGATTCTCATACTTGTACATATGGAGCATTAGGTGCTTTTTCCACAGGGGTAGGAAGCACTGATATGGCATGTGGTATGGCTAGCGGAAAAACATGGTTTAAAGTACCTTCTGCAATAAAGTTTATTTTAAAAGGCAAGTTACAAAAATGGGTAAGCGGTAAAGATGTTATTTTGCATATTATTGGAATGATTGGCGTAGATGGTGCATTATACAAATCAATGGAATTCTTTGGAGAAGGAATAGATAGCTTATCAATGGACGATAGGTTTACTATTGCAAATATGGCAATTGAAGCTGGTGGAAAAAACGGTATTTTTCCTGTTGACGAAAAAACATTGCAATATGTAAGAGAACATTCACAAAAAATGTATACTGTATATGAGCCTGATGAAGACGCTGTTTATGATGAAGTTTATGAAATAGATTTATCTCAATTAAAACCAACCGTATCTTTTCCGCATTTGCCTGAAAATACAAGAACGATTGATAATGTAGGAGATATTAAAATCGACCAGTCAATAATAGGTTCTTGTACAAATGGAAGGATTTCTGATTTACGAATTGCTGCGGAAATTATGAAAGGTAAAAGAGTAGCTAAAAATGTTAGGACTATTATAATTCCGGGTACACAGGAAATATATTTGCAAGCATTAAAAGAGGGTTTAATAGAAATATTTGTTGAAGCCGGAGCAGTTGTAAGTACACCAACATGTGGACCATGTTTGGGTGGGCATATGGGTATTTTGGCTGAGGGTGAAAGAGCCATTTCTACTACAAACCGCAATTTTGTTGGAAGAATGGGGCATACTGACTCAGAGATTTATTTATCAAGTCCAGCTGTAGCAGCCGCCTCAGCAATAGCAGGTAAAATTGCTGCACCAAATGAAGTTATGTAATTGTTAATGACTTAAAATAAAAAGGGAGAACGACTATGAAAGCCAGTGGAAATGTTTTTAAATATGGTGATAATGTTGATACAGATGTAATTATTCCGGCTAGATATTTAACTTCATCAGACCCCAAGGAATATGCTCAATACTGTATGATTGATATAGATAAAGATTTCGTAAAAAATGTTAAGCAAGGCGATATTATTGTAGCAGAAAAAAATTTCGGCTGTGGTTCTTCAAGAGAACACGCACCTCTTTCAATAAAAGAATCCGGAGTTTCTTGTGTTATTGCAAAAACATTTGCAAGAATATTTTTTAGGAACTCAATTAATATTGGGCTTCCAATTTTAGAATGTGATGAAGCTGCCGAAAAAATTGAACATGGTGATAAAATAGAAATTGATTTTGATTCGGGGAAAATAGTTAACTTAACAAAAAATGAAACTTATCAAGCACAGCCTTTCCCTGAGTTTATGCAAAATATTATAAAATCTAACGGGTTAGTAAATACACTAAAAGAAAGAAACAGTTAAAAGGAGTAAAATGTTTATGAATTATAATATTGCTTTAGTTCCTGGTGATGGTATAGGACCGGAAGTAATTTCCCAGTCAATTAAAATTTTAGGCAAGGTAGGGCAAATATATGGTCATACTTTTAACTTTACAGAGGTTGATGCTGGCGGTGTAGCTATTGATAAGCATGGAGAAGCACTCCCCCAGAATACTCTTGACATATGTAAAAAAAGTGACAGCATACTTTTAGGGGCTGTAGGAGGTTGGAAGTGGGATTCGCTGCCTGGTGATAAGCGACCAGAAAGAGCACTATTAGGGCTTAGAGGTGAGCTTGGACTTTATGCAAATTTACGTCCTGCTGTTCTTCAGAAGGCGTTAAAAAATGCATGCCCTTTACGTGAGGAAATATCTGATAAAGGTATAGACATTATGATGGTTAGAGAGCTTACAGGAGGAATGTACTTCGGCGAAAAAGGAAGAAAAGAAACCGACTTGGGAGAAGCCGCATGGGATACAGAAATGTATGCATATGAGGAAGTAAAAAGAATTGCAATAACAGCTTTTGATACAGCAATGCAAAGAAGAAAAAAAGTAACTAATGTAGATAAAGCTAATGTATTGGAGTCTTCAAGGCTTTGGCGTTCTATCATAATAGAAGTGTCTAAACAATACCCAGAGGTTGAGCTTGAACATATGTATGTAGATAATGCCTCAATGCAGTTAATAAAATCACCAAATAACTTTGATACTATTGTTACAACTAATATGTTCGGTGATATATTGTCAGACGAGGCAAGCCAAATTACAGGTTCAATAGGTATTTTACCTTCTGCAAGCTTAGGAAAAACAACATTAGGTATGTATGAGCCTATACATGGCTCTGCTCCTGATATCGCTGGAAAAAACGAGGCGAATCCAATTGCTGCTATTTTATCTTCTGCAATGATGCTTAAGTATTCATTTAAGCTTAAAAAGGAATCAAACTCAATTGAAGAAGCTGTTACAAATGTTTTAAATAAAGGATATAGAACAAAGGATATTATGTCAGCAGGAATGAATGAAGTTGGAACTATAGAAATGGGTAAGTTAATATTAGATTGTTTATCATAATTTATACAAAGAGCCTTGGGAAACTTTTATAAAAAAAGTTTCCCAAGCTTACCTTAAAAGAATACATTAATTTTTTAAAGCAATTATTAGAATATAAATTTAAAAGGGTGATATATATGGAAATAAAAAAGGAATTAACTAAAACTCCAAAAGCTAAACCCCCTGTAGATAACTTAGGTTTTGGTAAATATTTTACAGACCATATGTTTATTGCTGACTATACAGCTGAAAAAGGTTGGCATGACCCAAGAATAGTTCCATACGCACTGTTAGATATTGAGCCGGCTGCAATGGTTCTTCATTATGGGCAAGCGGTATTCGAAGGATTAAAGTCATATATTGCAGATGACGGGAGAGTATTACTTTTTAGAGCAGATAAAAACTTTGAAAGACTTAATAATTCTGATGAAAGACTTTGTATACCTTATATTGATGTAGAATTTGCATTACAAGGTTTAATTGAACTTATAAAAATTGAAAAGGATTGGATTCCAAGAGCAAAGGGCACTTCATTATATATTCGACCGTTTACAATTGCAACAGAACCGGCTTTGGGTGTTCGCCCTTCAGAATCATACCAGTTTATAATCATATTATCACCTGTTGGTTCGTATTATCCGCAAGGAATTAATCCTGTAAAAATATATATTGAAGATGAGTATGTTAGAGCTGTAAAAGGTGGAATCGGTTATACAAAAGCAACAGCTAACTATGCTATTAGCTTAAAAGCTCAAGAAAAAGCAAAAAAATTAGGGTACTCACAAGTTTTATGGCTTGATGGTGTAGAAAGAAAATATATTGAAGAAGTTGGAACTACTAACGTCTTCTTTAAAATAGATGGAAAAATTGTAACACCTTCATTAGAAGGTAGTATTTTACCAGGTATAACAAGAGATTCAGTTATATCACTTGTTAAAAGCTGGGGAATGGAAGTAGAGGAAAAAAGAATTTCTATTGATGAGCTTTATGATGCTTATAAATCAGGTAAGCTTGAAGAAGCATTTGCAACAGGAACTGCTGCTGTAATATCGCCTATTGGTGAATTTAATTGGAAAGAAGAAGTAATGATAATTAATAACGAAAATATTGGAGAGACATCTCAAAGGATTTATGACGAATTAACAGGTATACAGTATGGAAGAATAAAAGATAGTTTTGGTTGGGTTAAGGAAGTTACTACAGTATAGGCATATAGCATATAGATAATAACAAAGAAACGAAGGCAGTTCGTTTATGATAAAAGTTTTGAAGGAGTTTAAGGAAACTTTTTCAAAACTTTTCTCAAGGCCTTCTTTACAAAATTTTAAAACATGAGGTGATTTTATGATAAGTGACAGAGTAAAAAAAGGAGCTGAAAGAACTCCACATAGGTCACTCTTTAAAGCTATGGGTTATACAGATGAAGAAATATCACGTCCACTTATAGGTGTGGCTAATGCTTTTAATGAAATTATTCCGGGTCATATCCACCTAAATACAATTACTGAAGCCGTAAAAAGAGGAATACTTGCTGCCGGCGGAACACCTATTGAATTTCCGGCAATTGGTGTTTGTGATGGTATTGTTATGGGACATGAGGGAATGAGATACTCTCTTGCAAGTAGAGAGCTTATAGCAGATTCGGTGGAAACAATGGTAGTAGCTCATGCATTTGATGGCGTTGTACTTATACCAAACTGTGATAAAATTGTCCCCGGTATGCTTATGGCAGCAGCACGTATAAATATTCCGGCAATTGTTATTAGCGGAGGGCCTATGCTTGCTGGAAAAACGGATACAGGAAGTGATACTTTAACATTATCAAATACTTTTGAGGCTGTTGGGGCATTCTCAGCTAAAAAAATTACAGAAGAAGAACTTTTGGAATTTGAAAATAAATCTTGCCCTTCTTGTGGCTCATGTTCTGGAATGTTTACAGCAAACAGTATGAATTGTTTGACAGAGGCACTTGGAATGGGTCTTCCTGGAAACGGAACAGTTCCAGCAGTTATGGCTGAAAGAATAAGGCTTGCAAAAGAAGCAGGTTCAAAAATAATGTATTTAGTTAATAATGATATTAAACCTAGAGATATAATGACTGAAAAAGCTTTTATAAATGCTTTAACTGTAGATATGGCTTTAGGGTGCAGTACAAATTCAATGCTACATTTGCCAGCAATTGCATTTGAGGCTGGTGTTGATATAAATTTAGAAATTGCAAATGAAATAAGTTCAAAAACTCCTAATTTATGTAAACTTTCTCCGGCCGGAAACCACAAAATTGAGCAACTTAATGATGCCGGTGGAATACCAGCTGTTATGAAAGAGTTGGATAAACTAAACCTATTAGACACAAATATTATAACAGTAACAGGAAAAACTGTTGCTGAAAACATAAAAAATGCCAAAAACTTAAATACAGAAATAATTCGTACTGCTGAGAATCCATATAGTAAAACAGGAGGAATTGCAGTTTTAAAAGGAAATTTAGCACTTGAAGGCTGTGTTGTTAAGCGTTCCGCTGTTGCTAAAGAGATGCTAAAAACTGTTTGTAATGCAAGAGTTTTTGATTGTGAGGAAAGTGCAATTGAAGCTATTTTCGCAAATAAAATCAATAAGGGCGATGTCGTTGTAATTAGGTATGAAGGTCCAAAAGGAGGCCCTGGTATGCGTGAAATGTTGTCTCCTACATCTGCTTTAGCCGGAATGGGGCTGGATAAAGATGTTGCATTAGTTACAGACGGACGCTTTTCTGGAGCATCAAGGGGTGCTAGTATAGGTCATGTATCACCAGAGGCGGCTGTTGGAGGACTAATTGCTCTTGTTGAGGAAGGAGACAAAATAGAAATTGATATTGAGGCCGGAACAATTAATCTTGATGTTTCGAATGAGGTTTTAGAAAAAAGAAGAGAAAATTGGACTAAACCCGAATGTAGAATTAAAAAGGGTTATTTGGCAAGATATGCAAAACTAGTTTCCAGTGCTAGTAAGGGTGCTGTTTTAACTGCTGATTAGTAACAAATAACTACACCACCTAAATATTAATAAGTTTTTCTCGAAATTAGCTATAATATTTACAAATGAAAACTCTTTAAATGCTAAAAAGGAAGTGATTACATGAAATTGAATGGTTCGGATATTATAATGGAGTGTTTATTAGAACAGGAAGTTGATACAGTTTTTGGATTCCCTGGAGGGACTGTAATAAATATTTATGATGCACTTTATAAATATAAAGATAAAATCAACCACTACTTAACATCTCATGAACAAGGAGCTTCACATGCAGCAGATGGTTATGCAAGGTCTACTGGAAAAGTTGGAGTTTGTATTGCTACAAGCGGGCCTGGGGCAACAAACCTCATTACCGGAATAGCAACTGCATATATGGACTCTGTTCCTATGGTTGCTATAACGGCAAATGTTGCTAAATCATTATTAGGAAAAGATACTTTTCAAGAAATTGATATTACAGGTGTTACAATGCCTATTACGAAACATAATTTTATGGTAAAAGACATTTCGGTACTTGCTGAAACGATAAGGAGAGCATTTTATATAGCAAAAGAGGGAAGACCGGGTCCTGTACTTGTAGATATAACTAAAGACGTAACAGCAAATACTTTTGATTATGAATATGAAAAGCCTATACCTATTGTACCTATAACAAAAACGATTAAAAAAGAAGATTTGGATACTGCTGTTAAATTAATAAACGAAAGTGAAAAACCGCTTATTTTTGCAGGGGGTGGCGTAATTCTATCTAATGCCTCGAATGAGCTTTTTAAATTTGTTGAAAAAATAAATGCTCCAATCGCATTAAGTACCATGGGTTTAGGAGGTTTTCCGTCCTCTCATCATCTGTTTACAGGTATGATTGGTATGCATGGTAGCAGAGCCTCAAACCTTTCAGCAATGGAATGTGATTTGTTAATTTCTTTAGGTGTTCGTTTTTCTGATAGGGTTACAGGAAATCTCAATAATTTTGCACCAAATGCTAAAATTATTCATATTGATATTGACCCAGCAGAAATAAGTAAAAATGCCAAAGCTTTTTGCTCTATTGTTGGAGATTTGAATGAGGTTTTAAAGCGTCTAAATAGTATGGTTAATGAACAAAAACATGAGGAATGGATAAAAAGTGTTTATGATTTAAAAAATAAATATCCATTATCATATGCAAAAAATGGAGAATTGAAAGCACAATATATACTAGAAAAAATAAATGAACTTACAAATGGTGATGCAATAATAACTACAGATGTGGGGCAACATCAAATGTGGGCTTGTCAATATATTAAGAGCGAAAAACCACGACATTTTATAACATCTGGTGGGCTTGGTACTATGGGATATGGTTTAGGTGCAAGTATAGGTGCTTCTGTTGGGAATCCGGATAAAATTGTCATCAATATAACTGGCGATGGATGTTTTAGAATGAATAATATTGAGCTTGGAACTGCTGTCGAGTATAATATTCCGGTAATAGTTGTAATAATAAATAATCATGCATTAGGAATGGTTAGGCAATGGCAAGACCTTTTCTATGATAAAAGATTTTCATATACTACACTAAGTAAAACAACAGATTTCGTTATGCTAGCACAGGCATATAAAGCAGAAGCTTTTAATATAACAAAAGTTGAAGAAGTCGAGGAAATATTGAAAAAAGCGATTGCTATAAGAAAACCTGTAGTAATAAATATTAATGTTGCAAGCGAAGATAAAGTTTATCCAATGATTCCGGCTGGAGCAAGTTTAAATGAATTTGTTGAAGAGGAGTCATATTAATTTGTTATTTCGTTTTTAAATAATAGTATTTTAACAATGCTCAAATTATGTAATTAAGGAGGAATTTTAAAAAAATTCTTCCTTAATGTAGTATACAGTAATCGTTAACTTTACTGCATTACAAAAAAAGAGGAACGTCAATAGACGTTCCAGAAGGAGGGGAATTTTCCCGGAAAAACCGGGGCGTAATTATGTTAAAGTCCAAATATGAACTGACCATGCTAACAAAATATTAGAAATTTGTGCTTCCAAATTCTTCAAGGGTTGCACTAACAGTAATAGTATTTTTACCATTACGTATAACTTCTATTTCAATAATATCACCAATATTGTGACTTTTTATTATTTCTGAAAGTTCACTCATAGTAAGTACTTTCTGACCATTTATCGAAGTAATTACATCTCCTTGTTTAATACCAGCTTTTTCAGCACTAGTATTTTCAATTACTCTTGCAACATATATACCAACATCAGAAATATCAAACATTTTAGAAACTTCTTCATCTACATTATAACCTGAAATACCGAGAAATGGCTTATTCATAATATTCATAAATTCTTCTATAATAGGCTTTGCTTTATTTGATGTAATACTATATCCTATTCCCTCAGCTTCAGACATTACTCCAAATTCAGATATTGGTGCAATTTTAGCAGTATTAATTCCAATAACTTCACCTTCCATATTAATTAAAGGCCCTCCGCTATTTCCAGGATTTAATGCTGCATTTGTTTGTAAAACTGTAAGAGGCTTATTTTTAATATTAATTTGCTTTTCTTTAGCACTTACAATACCCATTGTTGTAATATTGCCTTCTCCCAAAGCATTACCTATTGCTAGTACAATTTCACCAACTTGCATTTTATCTGAATCGCCAAATTTTGCAACTACAACATTCTCTATACCAACATTTTTTAAATTATCTTTAGAAATACAAATTACAGCCAAATCAGCCTCGCTGTCTGCTCCTACAAGCATAGCAGGAACAATATCGCTATTTTGTACAGATACTTGTACAGAGGCAGCTTTTTCGACAACATGAGAATTAGTAACTATATAAACTTTTTCTTTATCTTCATAAAATATTATACCTGAGCCTGAATTAGCGTCACCCATATTATTAAAAGAATTATATGTATTTTTTAATGTTGTAGTTATACATACGACAGATGGTTCAACTTTGTTTACTAATTTTACAAAATGATTTGAAATTATTTTCTGGTCGAAATTCTCTAAAGTATTATTATAACTATCATCAAATTTTTCAGTATTATCAAAAGCAAATGCAGATTCTGATTCAATATCATTTATAATTTTATTTTCTGTTTTCTGGCTATTTTTCGGTATTACAACGGATAATCCATAGCCTATCAGGCATCCACTTAAAATACATATAGTACAAACAAGTACAATAATACGTCTAAATAATTTAGTTTCATTTTTAGATGTTTTATTTTTAATAGTTTCATTATAAAATTTAGAATTATTTCCTTCAAAATTATTTTCAGTAAAAATAGGTGTAACATTAATTTCTGATTCTATATTTTCTATTTCTGTATAATAATTTTTATCTAAAAAATTATTATTATCCTGTGATAAAGAAGATTTAGTTTCTTCATCTAAGTCTCTAAAATCAGAAAGTTTTTCATTATTACTATAAGTAGTATTCAAAATATTATTTATATCTTCTTGAATACGGCTAATTTCATCATCATTACCGTCAATATTATTATTGATGTTATTAAACTCATCCATAATTAGCCTCCTTAAAAAACAAATATCCAAAAAGCTACTAAAATGCCAAACAATATTTTCATAAAATGATTTTGCATAACTCATATTAATTTATTAATTGTAAGTATAATCCTTATTTTTGAATAAAATATGAATTTATTGTTAACATTTAAATACTTATTTATTTTTCTATTATGTAAGAGGCTATCCTAAAAAAATCTTTTAACCTTGATAAACATTTTTAAAAAGTTTATCAAGGTTTTTGGATAATGTTATAAACCTATTAATTACATCATGATTCTGTATGCTTGATATATTGCTTTTATATATGATATAATACGAACCATTATAGACTCCAAAAAAAGAATAATATTTCTGGCGTATATACTTTTTATATACTAAAAAGAGGTGACTACATATTGAAGCACCAAAAGACTGTAAATACAAGATTTTTTAATCGAAAATCCATTATTTCATATATAATGAGAAATGGTTGCATATCAAGAAAGCAATTAGCCCATAAATTAGGATTAACTGGAGCAACAATTACCAATATAACAAGTGAACTTATAAATGAAGGTATAATTAGTGAAATAGGTTTTTCTAATGATATTGAAAATATTAAAGCTGGAAGAAAAGAAATATTAATAGATATGAAAGAAGATTTCAAATACGCCATAGGATTTGATGTTTCTAACTTAAAACTTAGAGTAACTTTACTTAATATAAAATCACAAGTTATTGAATATAAAATATGGAATTATAAATTATTAACTCAAGACATTTTAAACAAAGCTCTAGATTTTGCTTTAAATCTAAAAGAAAAATATGCTAGAGAAAAAATTCTAGGTGTTGGCTTGCTTATTCATGGGTATATGGAAGATAATTTGTGTTATAGTCTTCCAATAAAAGATATGAAAAAGCAGCTAGATTTTAAACTTGGAATTAATAGCCTGATGATGAATAATGCAAAGGGAATAGCTGTATGTGAGAACTATTTTAGTGAAAAAAATAAAAATTTCTTGCTAATCAAATATGGTCCTGGGCTTGCAAGTGTAATTGTTAATGATGGGGTTGTTATGACCGGAAACAGAAATCGTGCTGGAGAAATAGGTCATATTACATGGTTTGGAGAAAATTGTAACGAAGAAACTTGCAATGTTTGCGGTAAAAAAAATTGTCTTGAAAGTTTTGTAAGCTTTTCATCTATAATTAGAAATATTAATCCAAAAAATGATATACTAACATATAGCTTTAAAGATGTTTTGACTTTAAGTAAAGAAGACAATAATTTTGCATTAGAAAAAGCACTTAATATAGTTGCAGAAGCAATTAATATGCTTATGGAAGTAATAGACCCAGAACTTGTTTTTTTAGCTGGAGAAATTTTTGAATATAGAGAATTCTATGAATTGTTATGCAAACTTATTGTTGAAAAAAATACATTTATTCACTTAAATAAAATTAAATCATTAGATAACTATTCTGAAAAAAGGATAAAGGCGGCAGGTATTGTTGTTTTAAATGATTTTATAATAAATTACAATGAGTAATAATATTGCTAGTATTAATGCTTATTTACTGCTTAATTGTAGAACGACACCAAACTTTGTCAATCAAACAACTTCATATTAAATATTTTAGAGTAATATATTAAAGAATACTAAATTTTAAACTTAGTGTTCTTTTTTTGTGCATATATTATAATAACAAAGTAAGAATTTTGTTTATAATTATGGTCAAAATAAACAACAAATATCTTTACAAAGTAAAATTATTATGATATTCTAAAATTAATTAATAAATTTAATTAATTAATTTTAGAAAGGGTTTTATATTATGAAATATTTTTTAGATAGTGCAAAAATGGACGAAATAAATTATGCATATGAAAATTATGGGATTGATGGAGTAACTACAAATCCCAGACACATCATGTTAAGCGGAAAACCATTTAATACTTTTATAAACGAAATTTCAAATTGGGTTCAAGAAAAAGGGCTTGTTGGAAAAGAAAAATTTCCTATTTCTGTAGAAATTAATCCTTTTCTTGAAAAATGGGAAGATATGGTTAGTGAAGCAAAAAAAATTGCATCTATTTGCCCCAACTTTGTTATAAAAATTCCTTGTGTCGAAAATGGTTTGATAGCTGCTAGAAAATTGGAGCTTGAAGGTATTCGTACAAATGTAACTCTTGTATTTTCTCCTTCTCAAGCTATTCCGGTTGGAAAAATGAATGCTATGTTTGTATCTCCTTTTGTTGGCTGGAAAGAAGACTCAGGAGAAGAAACATTATCATACATATCAGATATTGTTAATATTTATAAAAACTATAGTTTTAAAACTGAAATTATTGTAGCCGCACTTAGAAGTGGTAAACAAATTGCAGACGCAGCAAAAGTCGGTGCTGATATTGTTACTTGTGGGCTTGCGGTATATCAGGCAAGTTTTGAACATCCATATACTACGTATGGGCTTGGAGTGTTTAGAAAAGCTTGGGAAGAAACAGCTAAAGAGTAGTTTTACTTTTTAAAATTATAAGATTTTTCACGTCATAAAAATAAATTTAGCCTAATTTTGGCTAAGTCTGTGTGAATATTATCAGAAGTTCGATACAATTTTTATTGTGTCGAACTCACGCTAATTTAATACTGGGAGGCAATAAAATGAAAATAGGTTTTATAGGCTTAGGATTAATGGGAGAGCCTATGGCAACAAATATTATTAAAAAAAGTAGCTATGAAGTATTTGTTTATGATGTTAGTAGCGAAAATATAGAAAAACTTGTTGCACAAGGGGCGATAGCTTCAAATTCTACAAAAGAAATAGGAGAAAATTGTGATGTTATTATTACAATGGTTCCCAAAAATGAACACGTAAAGGCAGTATACAAGGAGTTAACAGAAGTTTCTAAGAATGGTCAAATATATATAGATATGAGTACAATTTCTCCTGATGTATCTATAGAAATTGCAAAAGAAATATCAAAAACTGGTGCTGTAATGCTTGATGCTCCTGTAGTAAAATCTCGCCCAGCCGCTATTGATGGTGTTCTTGGCATATATGTTGGCGGTGACGAAAAAGCATTTGAAACTGTTAAACATATTTTAGGATATATGGGCAACAACATAATTCATCTTGGGGAAAATGGGAATGGTCTTGTAATGAAATTATGTCATAATATGCTTGTATCCCAAATACAAAATGGTGTAAATGAAATGTTATGTCTAGCAAATAAGACAGCTGGAATTGACCCTATAACTTTTGCTAAAGCTATCTCCTATGGTGGTGGTCAAAACTTCTATTTAGACACTAAAGTAAATTCTATTGCAAAAGAAGACTATACAACTATGTTTTCTGTAGAAAATATGCATAAGGATGTGTGTCTTGCAAAAGAACTTTGTATCAAAAATGGTTTAGAACTACTTGGTGTTGAGTTAGCAAATAAAAGATATGAAGATGCTATAACAAAAGGATTTGGTAAAGAAGACTTTTGTGCTACATATAAATTAATGGATTAGGAGTGTTTTTATGAAACATGCTATTAACTTAGGTATTGTATGTCTTGCCCGTACAACATTTGACCATTTAGCGGCAAAAGAAATATACGATAAAACAAAAAAAGATTTATTACAAATAGAGAATGTTAACTTTAGCATAATAGAAGATTTAGTTATTGAAGTAGAAGATGCTAAAGACGCAGCAAAAAACCTTCTTGGAAAAGCTATTGATGGTTTGGTAATTATTAGTGGAACATTTCATTTAGGGCATTTAGCACTCGTTTTTCAAAATGAATTTAGAAATACTCCTATACTTTTGTGGGCTTTTAATGAGCTTCCATATAATGGAGGAAAAATTCGCCTAAATTCTGTTTGCGGTGTTAATCTTAATGCCTCAAATTTATATAAAGCTGGAAATGATACATGTCATTGTATTGTTTCAGATACAATTGACCAAAATTGGATTGATGCTGTAAGAATGAAAGCAGCTATTAATAAATCTCATGTTGGTTTAGCTGGATATAGAGCACATGGATTTTTTAATTTAGGTGTTGATGAACTGCGTACTTTTAATGAATGTGGTATGCTTCTTGACCATTATGAAATAGCTGAAATGTTTAAATATAAGCCAACAGAACAAGAAATAGAAAGTGAAATTAAAGTTGTACGTGAAATTTTTGATTGTTCTGATGTTACGAATGAACAGGTTAAAAAAGTTGCTACTCTAACAATTACTGCAAAAGATTTTATTGAAAGAAACAATCTTGATGCAGTAGCTGTTCGTTGTTGGCCTGAATTTGCTTCCGAATTTGGTATTTCTCCTTGTGCTGCAATGTCAATTTTACAGTCAAGAGGATATATTTTAGGTTGCGAAGGTGATGTCGAAGCAACTTTATCAATGCTGGCAGCAAAAGCTGCTGGTTGTGAAACACCTTTTTTAGCTGACCTTTCTCAAGTTAATATAGAAGAAAATTATGCTCTTATGTGGCATTGCGGTGTTGCACCTGCTAATCTTTGGGATAATAAATCTGTTCGTAGTCTTGATACATACTTTGCGGGGGGAAAAGGAGTTACTGCTGATTTTGTTATGAAATCTGGAGATGTAAATTTTATTAGGATTGACTCTGCCCGTTCTAAAACAAGAGTATTCTTAGCATCAGGTAAAGCAGTTGATATGCAAAAAGATTTAAAGGGTACGTATGCTAAAGTCGAGTTTAGACAAACAATACGTGAGCTTTTAGAAACAGTTACCTCAACAGGTGTAGCTCATCACTTAGCTATGGTATATGGAGATTTTCTGCCAACATTTAAAATATTTGCAAAAATTATGAAATGGGAGATTATTTGCTAATGGATTTACAAAATCTTAATAATAAAAATAATTTCAAGATTAAAAGTTGTTTTGATAAGGAATTTTTAACATTTGGTAGAATTATTAACGACTATGATTTTTCTGAAATGCATACATATTTAGAAGAGAAAACTATAGTACCTACAGAAAAAAATATTTATGTTGCTTCAGACAAGGAACTTGAAAATACAAAAATAGCAAAGGAAATTAAGTTTAACCTATATGGTAATATGCCTATACAGATTGGATATTGTAATGGTAATAATGATAGACTTGGTTGCCTTGAGTATCATAAGTGTAGTGAAGTTAATTATGCTGTAACGGATATTGTACTAATGCTTGCTCATACATATGACATTGAAGAAAACAGCATTCCTACTGATAAAGTTTCTGTATTTTTTATTCCTGAGAAAACTGCCATTGAAATATATCAAACAACACTTCACTTTGCACCATGTAAAGTTAGTGATGAAGGTTTTAAATGTGTTGTGATTTTAGCAAGAGATACTAATTTAGAACTTGAAAACTTTGAAAGAAATAATGATTTAGAGTCTAAATTGCTATTTATGAAAAATAAATGGTTACTCGCTCATAAGGATAGAGAAGACATCATATTAAGGGGAGCTGTAGAAGGTATACTTGGTGAAAATTTAAAATTAAATTATTAGTATTATATTAAGTTATATTTCTTTTTAAAATCTTGGTATTTTACCTAAAGCCTCACAAGCTTTTTACAAAACAAAAATGGAATTATATTTTGTAAAAATTCTAATAAAAATTTAAAGTATTTTTAAAGGCATTTTACAGAGAGCATTTCTTTAGAAAAAGTCTCCATTAAATTCATTATACTTTAAATAAGTTATATATTGAAAGATAAAATTAGAAATAATTTATAAATTTTCTTTCTGTCACATAAAAGGGGAGGTATCTATATATGGGTTTAACACTATTTACTTTTACATTATTTACCGTTGCTGTTGCTGTTATTTCATGGTGGAAAACAAGAACATCTGATACGAAATCAGCAGACGGATATTTTTTGGCTGGTAGGGGTCTTACAGGTATTATTATTGCCGGCTCAATGTTACTTACAAATATTAATGCAGAACAACTTGTAGGATTAAGCGGTCAAGCTTACATGAAAAACATAAGCGGTCTTGCTTGGGAGTCTACTGCTGCTGTTTCTTGTATTATTCTTGCTTCTTTTTTCCTTCCTATGTATTTAAGACGTGGGTTTACAACTATGCCACAGTTTTTAGAAGAACGTTATGATATAAGCACAAGAAGACTAATTTCTTCTATGATAATTATTGGATACATATTAGTAACAACTCCTGGTGCTTTATACTCAGGTGCTGTTGCATTTAATCAAGTTTTTGATTTTCAAAATTTATTTGGAATTAGCTATGAAGCTTCAATTTGGGTGCTTGTATGGTTAATTGGTATTATTGGTAGTATTTATGCAATTTTCGGAGGACTTAAAGCAGTTGCTATTTCTGATACTATAAACGGTGCTGGTCTTATTATTGGTGGTCTTGCTGTTCCTATTTTTGGGCTTATATATATAGGAAATGGAGATATAGGTGCTGCATTTGCTAAGTTAGTAGCTGAATCTCCTGAAAAATTCAATGCAGTTGGTGGTCCAGCTGACCCAATTCCTTTTGGTACTATTTTTACCGGAATGATTTTTGCTAATATGTTTTATTGGTGTACAAATCAGGTTCTTATACAACGTACTTTAGGTGCTGCAAGCCTTAAAGAGGGGCAAAAGGGTGTTTTACTTTCAGGTTTTGCTAAATTGATTATCCCTGTAATAGTTTGTTTCCCTGGTATTATTGCATATCAAATATTTGGAGATAGTTTACCTGTAGGAGATGCTGCTTACCCTGCATTAATTGCTACAGTCTTGCCTAAAGCTCTTTCTGGTTTTTATTGTGCAATTATTTTTGGTGCTGTTTTAAGTACTTATAATTCCCTTTTAAATTCTGCTGCAACATTATTTACATTTGATATTTATAAATCAACTTTTAATCCTAATGCAAAAGATGAATCACTTATAAAATTTGCTAAAATACTTGGTAGTGTTCTTGCTATATTTAGTATGTTTATTGCTCCTTTGACAATGTATGCTAAAGGCGGATTGTTTGAAGTAATGAGAAGGTCTACTGGATTCTTTAATATACCTACAATTGCAATAGTTCTTGTTGGCTTATTTAGTAAAAGGATACCTTCTTTTGCTGCCAAAGTTGTAGCTATTACTCATGTTATATTATATACCTTAATTATATTTGTTTTTAAAGTTCAAATTAACTATATTCATATTATGGGTTCTTTATTTGTTTTTGAAGTTATTTTGATGGCTATAATAGGTAAAATTAAACCTATGGAAAAAAACTATGTTCCTGTCAAAGCTAAACCTAATGTAGAAATGCGACCTTGGAAGTTTGCACCTATTTTTATGTCAATACTAATGGGAATCCTTGTTTTTACATATGTTGTATGTTCAGAACTTGGATTTGCAAGTACACAAAAGGCACCAGGAAGTCTTGTTGGACCTAATTTTATACTTGGATTAGTTGGTGTTTTAGCAATTACAGTTATAGTATACTTTGTTGCTAAAAAATTCATTGAAAAAATGGATAAAGTTGCTATTGAAGAGGAGGAGTATTGGAATATTTCAAATTCCTCTAATAAAGTAGCAAAAAATAAAAAAGGGGTTAGTACTGAAGTTTAAAATGCAATAATATATAACATATGTTATGTTAAAAGTTTGAGGAAACTTTTTAAAAAGTTTTCTCAAACTTTTAATATATTTTTTAAAATAATTAGGAGGTGCTATTAATGATTAAAGTTACAGAAACTACAGACAGTTTTGAATTACAGTATAATGAGCGTAAAATTATTAGTCATAGTGATAAATCACCATTTATATTTGTAGGTGTCGGAGAACATAATATTGATATGTATAGAGGTAATTTCAAAATAAAAGATTATGTAATTGAAAGAATACCTCTTAAAATTAACTTAGTAGAAAAAAATAAAATTTCTTTCTCGCATTGTAACAAAAATATCGTTGATGTTATTTATGCTGAAGAAAGTGACAAATTAGTTTTAAATTTTGATTGGAAGGATAGTAGTTTTAATCGTGTGTGGCTACGTTTAGATGCAACTGCTGACGAAAAGGTTTATGGCTGTGGGGAGCAGATGAGTTATTTTAATTTAAGAGGACGTAATTTTCCTCTTTGGACATCTGAGCCAGGAGTTGGTAGAGATAAAAACACATACGTCACATTCTTAGCGGAAACAAAAGATAAAGCCGGCGGAGATTATTATAATACAAATTACCCTGAACCTACTTTTGTTTCTACTAAAAAGTACTACTGTCATTTAGAAAGTACAGCTTATATGGACTTTAATTTTAAAAATGATAATTTTCATGAATTAGAATGTTGGGAACAGTTTAAGCAAATTTATTTTCAAACAGCAGAAACATATATTGGGCTAGTTGAAAAAATGACTGCTAATTTTGGTAGAAAACCAGAATTGCCGGAATGGATTTATAATGGTATTGTTTTAGGTATTCAGGGAGGAACTCAAAATACTCTTGAAAAGTTACAAAAAGCTATTGACAATAATGTAAAAGTTTCTGGTGTGTGGTGTCAAGATTGGCAAGGAAAAAGAATAACATCTTTTGGGAAAAGGCTGAATTGGAATTGGCGTTGGAATGAAAATGAATATCCTAATCTTGATAAAGAAATACATAAATTGAAGGAACGCAATATCAAATTCTTAGGATATATTAATCCTTATGTTGTTGAAGGCTTTGACCTTTATAAAACTGCAAAAGAAAAAGGATATCTTGCTACTAAAAAAGATGGAAGCGACTATCTTGTAGATTTTGGTGAGTTTTACTGTGGCTGTGTAGACTTTACAAATGATGAGGCTTGTGAATGGTATAAAACTGTTATTAAAGAAAATATGATTAATTTTGGATTAGACGGATGGATGGCAGATTTTGGGGAATATTTGCCTACGGACTGTTATTTAAGTAATGGTGTAAGTGCAGAAATCATGCATAATGCTTGGCCAACCCTTTGGTCTAAAATAAATGATGAAGCAATTTCAGAATCTAATAAAACAAATGAGATTTTATATTTTATGAGAGCAGGTTTCTCAGGGGTTCAAAAGTATAGTGGAATTATTTGGGCTGGGGACCAGTGCGTGGACTTTAGTTTACATGATGGTTTAGCATCCGTTATACCGGCTGCATTATCTTCAGGAATTTGTGGTAACCCTTATAGTCATAGTGATATAGGAGGATATACAACATTACACGGCTTGAAACGTACAAAAGAATTACTACTTAGATGGTGTGAAATGAATACATTTACACCTTTTATGAGAACTCATGAAGGCAATCGACCAGATGATAATATACAGTTTGATAATGACTTAGAGACATTACAATTTTTTGCTAAAATGACAAATATCTATGTTCATTTATCTCCTTATATGAAAAAGATTGTTAAGGAAGCAAGTCAAACGGGTATTCCTGTTCAAAGACCTTTATTTATGCATTATGAAGAAGATAAAAATACTTATGATATTCAGTATGAATACCTTTTAGGCAGAGATATATTAGTTGCACCTGTTTACAAAGAAGATGTTCGTGAGTGGGAAGTCTATTTACCTTGTGACGAGTGGGTTCATATGTTTACAGGAGAGGAATTTACAGAAGGAACTCATACTATTTCGGCTCCTTTAGGTACTCCTCCTGTGTTTTATCGTAAAAATTGTGAGTATGCTCAATTGTTTAATCAAGTAAAAGATATGTAAGTAATTATTATATTTGATACTTTGCTACTTTATTATAGAGTAGCAAATTTTTTTGGTAACATACTTAATTATTAAATTAATATGAGTTCGACACAATAACACTGAGTTAAACTTTTGATAATATCCACACAAATTTAGCTAGATTCAGTCTAAATTTATGCTCACAATATGAAAATTTTTATGATTTTCAGCTTGTTTCATAAGACGGTTTGAGTACCGTCGAACTCACATTAATTTAATAAAAAGTAAACTTAATATAAAAAGTTAGATCTTTTTTAGTATTTATAAATTTTATATAGGAGTAAATAAATGAAAGCTGAATTAAATAATATATTATTTTTATTAATTGTATTTCTGACAAATATAATTCAGGCTATAACAGGGTTTGCAGGAACTATGCTTGCTATGCCTTTTTCAATACTGCTTATAGGTATAAACGAAGCAAGAGCTATCTTAAACGTACTAGGTTTATTATCATGTCTATTAATTTGTTTTGGAAATTACAAAAATATTAATAAAAAAGAATTAATAAAAATAATTTCTATTATGACCATAGGTATGATTATAGGAGGATTTTTAACAAAAGTTTTGCCTCTGCAATTCTTATTAAAGTTTTATGGCTTTTTAATACTTTTTATAGCTTTAAAGAAATTATTCGTAAAAAAAGAATTTAGATTGCCTAATGGTTTAATGATTTTTACCCTATTAGCAGCTGGCATAATACATAGCATATTTATATCTGGAGGCTCTTTGCTTGTTATTTATGCAGTTAATAGTTTAAAGGACAAAAATGAATTTCGTGCGACAGTTGCACCAGTATGGATAGTCTTAAACGGAATCCTTATGGTGACACATTTTAAACAAGGTTTTTTCAATACTAGCACAATACAATTAACATTAGTATCTATAATACCATTAATAGCTGCTATTTATTTAGGAAACTTACTACATAGAAAAATAAAGCAGGAGTCATTTTTAAAACTAACATATGTTTTACTTATAATATCTGGAGTATCAATCATAATTTAATGTGAATCTTAATAGGTATTAAGTTTCTTTTTTTTTAGAGCCTGTTCAATGTATTACGTTAGTGAATCATATTTGAATAATGAGAATATTTGTTTATTACTAAAAAACTTTATGAATCTAAGCCTACGTTAAAAAATCCTGTGATAAATTTTTAGCATAGGCTTGATATACGGGTTAAGAAACAAATGAGGATGAACGCTATCAAGAACTTAAATACAGATTTTTTCCGCTACTCCATCTTACTTTTTTAGAAACTTACAATATGCTTGGTTATCCGTAGGGAGTTTAACGTCTATAAGTTATTTGATTCGCACACTCATATAATTCTAATTGTATCATTCTTGTCCTACGTCATACTATTTTCGTCCACACATTTCCATAATCCATTTTCTTGCACACACGCTTTTTATCTTGCTTTTAGA
>CAYYRV010000030.1:0-24731 GCA_964474135.1 uncultured Defluviitaleaceae bacterium | reverse complement strand
TGTAAGCATATCTGCAATAGGATCGCTCATTGACATTTAAAAAACCTCCTTTCCCGCTTTTACCAGCTAGCTTTTCTAACCCCTGGGATTTGACCTTTATACGCTAATTCACGGAAGCATATACGGCATATTCCATATTTTCTAAGCGTGCCGTGAGGTCTGCCACAAATCCTACAGCGGCTGTATGCTTGTGTGGAATATTTAGGTGTTCTCTGTTGCTTCACCTTCATTGATGTTTTAGCCATCGTCTAACCTCCCTTACTTTTTAAATGGCATTCCGAACAATGTAAGAAGCTCTCTTGCTTCCTCGTCGGTTTTAGCAGTAGTAACAAAAATTATATCCATACCCCTGATTTTATCAATTTTATCATATTGAATTTCAGGGAAAATAAGTTGTTCTTTTACGCCTAAAGTGTAATTTCCTCTGCCGTCAAACGCTTCTGCACTAATACCTCTAAAGTCACGAACACGAGGTAATGCAACATTTATAAGTCTGTCAACAAAGCTATACATTTTTTCGCCTCTAAGAGTAACTTTGCAACCTATAGGCATTCCTGCACGAAGTTTAAATGCCGCAATTGATTTTTTAGCTTTAGTAACAACAGGTTTTTGACCTGTAATAATACCAATATCGCCGCAAGCCGCTTCTAAAGCTTTAGGGTTTTCTTTTGCCTCTCCTAAACCTACATTGACAACAACTTTTTCAATTTTTGGCACTTCCATTTTATTTTTATATGAAAACTTTTTCATCATAGCTTCCATAACGTCTTTTTCATAAAATTCTCTAATTCTGTTCACAACATCACCTCCCGACTGCTTAGTCTATTACTTCTCCAGTGGATTTTGCTATTCTTTTTTTAGTAGTTACTTTTTTACCGTCTTTTTCTGTAACTTCAAGTTTATACCCTATTCTTGTAGGTTTACCTTTGTGCAGATACATAACGTTAGAAGCTGCAATAGCTGCCTCTTGACGAACAATACCGCCTTGTTGATTTAATTTGCTTTTATTTGGCTTTAAATGTTTTGTAATCATGTTAATGCCTTCAACAATAACTCTATTGTTTTTTCTGTCAACAGTAAGGACTTTGCCCTCTTTGCCTTTATCTTTTCCAGCAATAACTTTAACTTTATCACCTTTTTTTACTTTTATCTTAGTTTTAGTGATTTCAACTTTTTTAGTTGCCACATCTACACCTCCCTACAGAACTTCTGGTGCAAGAGATAAAATTTTTGTAAACTGTTTTTCCCTTAATTCTCTTGCAACAGGTCCAAAAATACGAGTGCCTCTTGGAGTTTTATCGTCTTTTATAATAACCGCCGCATTCTCGTCAAATCTGATGAATGAACCGTCAGCTCTTTTTACACCTTTTTTTGTACGTACTATAACAGCTTTAACAACGTCACCTTTTTTAACAACACCACCGGGTGTTGCATCTTTAACAGAAGCCATTATAATATCGCCTACATTACCATATCTTCTAGTAGAACCACCAGATACTCTGATACAAAGTAACTCCTTTGCTCCGGAGTTGTCGGCAGCTACTAGTCTTGTTTCTTGTTGAATCATTTAAGTGCCTCCTCTCTACGAGCATTATTTTACTTTTTCTACTATTGAAACAAGTCTCCATCTTTTTTCTTTAGATAATGGTCTTGTCTCCATAACTTTTACTTTATCGCCTATTTGACATTCGTTATTCTCATCATGCGCTTTTAATTTATATGTTCTTTTTATAATTTTATTATAAAGTGGATGCCTAACGTTGTTTTCAACAGCAACAACAATTGTCTTATCCATTTTATCGCTTACTACTTTACCGATTCTCGTTTTGCGAAGGTTTCTCTCCATAAACTGTTCCTCCCTTCATCTTATTTATTATTTTACGATGCTTTTCTCTTTTTGAGTAATAATAGTTTTAATACGAGCTATATTTTTACGTACCTCGGATATTCTTGCAGTATTTTCTAACTGGTTGGTAGCATTTTGAAATCTAAGGTTAAATAACTCTTTTTTTGCTGAAACTAAATCTTTGTTTAGTTCATCAACTGTTTTGTTTCTAATTTCTTCTACAAACTTTTTAGCTTTCACTACCTTCACCATCCATTTCTTGTTCTGCCTTTGAAACAATTTTACATTTGATAGGCAGTTTATTGATAGCTAGACGCAATGCTTCTCTTGCTACTTCCTCAGCCACACCGCCAAGTTCAAACATAACACGGCCCGGTTTAACAACAGCAACCCAATATTCAGGAGAACCTTTACCGCTACCCATACGAGTTTCGGCTGGTTTTTCTGTAATAGGTTTATCAGGGAAAATTTTAATCCAAACTTTACCGCCACGTTTAATGTGTCTTGTTAACGCAACACGGGCAGCCTCTATTTGATTAGAGGTAATCCAGCTAGGCTCCATAGCAACAATACCAAAATCACCATAAGTAACTTTGTTGCCTCTTAAAGCTTTGCCTTTCATACGACCTCTAAATTGTTTACGTCTTTTTACTCTTTTTGGCATTAACATAACTATTTACTCCCTTCCTTTTTTACTTTTGTAGGAAGCACTTCACCTTTATATATCCAAACTTTTACGCCGATTTTACCATAAGTTGTATTTGCTTCAGCAAAACCGTAGTCAATATCAGCACGAAGCGTTTGTAAAGGAATAGTTCCTTCATGGTAATGTTCTGTACGAGCCATTTCGGCACCGCCCAAACGTCCAGAACAGCTTGTTTTGATACCTTTAGCACCCATTTTCATGCTTCTAGTCATAGCTTGCTTCATAGCACGTCTGAATGTTACACGGTTTTCAAGTTGTTTCGCAATATCTTCAGCAACAAGCTGTGCATCTACTTCTGGTCTTTTGATTTCTTCAATGTTAATCATAACTTTGCTTTTAGTCATTTTTTGAAGTTCAGCAGATAGTTGTTGAATTGCTTGACCGTTTTTACCAATAATAATTCCTGGTTTTGCTGTATAAATCGAAATTTTCACTCTCTGGTTAGTTCTTTGAATAGCAATTCTTGAAATGCCGGAGGCGAATAATTTTTTCTTTAAAAATTTTCTTAATTTATCATCTTCAACTAAGTAGTTGCTAAATTCTTTTTCGGCATACCAAACTGAATCCCAAGGTTTTACTATGCCCAATCTTAATCCATGAGGATTTACTTTCTGACCCATTATTTACCTCCTTATCTTTCATTTAAAATTACAGAAATATGACTGAATTTTTTATTTATTCTATAAGCTCTACCTTGTGCACGTGGTCTAATACGTTTCATTGTAGGACCTTGGTCTGCAAAAACCTCTTGCACGTATAATTTCTCAACATCCATACCAAGATTGTTTTCTGCGTTTGCAATAGCTGATTCTAAAACTTTTTGTATTAAATCGGCAGCATATCTAGGTGAGTAAGTTAAAATACTCATAGCTACACCAACGTCTTTGCCTTTAATTTGTTCAAGAACAATTCTTGCTTTTCTGTCGGAAATTCTTGCATATTTATGACAAGCCTTTGGGCGCATATCTTTTTGTTTGTTACGCTCTTTTTTAACTTGGCTTCTATGTCCTTTAGCCATATGATGGCCCTCCTTCCTTAACTAGAGTTATAAACCCTCGCTGTAAAAAAACTATCTTACTTTTGACCTTTTTTCTGCGTCTTTGCCATGTCCTCTATAAGTTCTTGTCAAGGCAAATTCGCCTAATTTGTGACCAACCATATCTTCTGTTATATAAACAGGCACGTGTTTTCTGCCATCATGAACAGCTATTGTATGACCAATCATTTCAGGGAAAATTGTAGAACGACGTGACCATGTTTTGATAACATCTTTTGTATTAGCACTGTTTTGAGCTTCTACTTTTTTCATAAGATGGTCGTCAACAAAAGGTCCTTTTTTAAGAGATCTACTCATTCATGTTCCTCCTTGTTTGAAAGTTGTATTGATTAAGACATTGGGGTTTTCCCCAAACCCACCGCCTTTAAAAATAAGCGGACAAAACTTTTGCCACAAACAACGCAAGCGTTGTTTGTATGTTGCGTGACACCGTTAGATAATTGCAATAAAACATTGCAAAGCATGGTTTTTGACAAAAGTTTATTAGGTTTTAGATTACTTGCTATCTCTACGACGAACAATATATTTATTAGAATCTTTATGTTTTTTACGAGTTTTGTAACCAAGAGCCGGTTTGCCCCAAGGTGTGCTTGGTGCTGGACGACCGATAGGAGCACGTCCCTCGCCACCACCATGAGGGTGGTCGTTAGGGTTCATAACAGAACCACGAACAGTAGGTCTAATACCCATGTGACGCTTTTTACCAGCCTTACCAATATTTATAAGCTCATGGTCGATGTTTCCTACTTGACCTAATGTAGCACGGCAGTTAACAGGTACAAGTCTCATCTCGCCAGATGGAAGTCTTACAGTTGCGTATTTACCTTCTTTAGCCATAAGTTGAGCTGAATTTCCTGCTGAACGAACAAGCTGTCCGCCTGCACCGGGCTTCATTTCGATGTTGTGAATTTCAGAACCGATAGGCATGTTTATCATTGGCAAACAATTTCCTACACGAACTTCTGCTTCTGCACCACTCATAATTTTGTCGCCAACTTTCAAACCAACTGGTGCAAGAATATATCTTTTTTCACCATCAGCATAGTTTAAAAGAGCAATATTAGCAGTACGGTTTGGGTCGTATTCAATAGATGCAACTCTTGCTGGAATACCGTCTTTATTACGTTTGAAATCTATAAGTCTGTATTTCTTTTTAGAACCGCCTCCGTTATGGCGGACAGTTATTTTACCTTGATTGTTTCTTCCCGCATTTGACTTAATATGAACAACCAAAGATTTCTCTGGTGTGCTTTTAGTTACTTCGGAAAAATCCGAAACAGTCATGTGTCGTCTGGAAGGGGTGTAGGGTCTAAATCTTTTGATACCCACTATATTCCTCTCCTTTCAAATAAATTTATATTACATTCCTTGGAAAATTTCTATTTCTTTGCTGTCAGCTTTAAGTTTAACGATAGCTTTTTTTCTGTCTGCTCTTTTACCTTTAATTGCACCACGTCTTTTTACTTTGCCTTCGCAATTCATAGTGTTTACTTTATCAACTTTTACGCCGTCAAACATTTTTTCAACAGCTTCTTTAATTTGAATTTTATTTGAGTCAGGGTGTACAAAAAAAGTATATTTTTTGTCCGCCATATCGTTCATTGTTTTTTCAGAAACAACAGGCTTTAAAATAATGTCGTAATATTTCAAATCCGCCATTATGCATACACCTCCTGAATTTGATTTACAGCGTCTTTTGTAACAACAAAAGTATCAAATTTTAAAATATCATATACGTTTATTGTGTTTACCGCCGCCGTTTTAATGTTTGGAATATTTCTAGCTGACAAAATTACGTTTTTATCCGAACCGTCAATAACGATTAATGCTTTTTCAAGTTTTAAATTGCTAACAACTTTAGCCATTTCTTTTGTTTTGATTGCATCAAGCTTTAATTCATCAAGTACAATAATTTTGTTTTCAGCTACTTTAGAAGTTAAAACAGATTTAAGAGCAAGTCTTTTTACTTTTTTATTAAGTTTAAAAGAAAAATCTCTTGGTTTTGGTGCAAAAACTACACCGCCGCCTGTCCATTGAGGTGAACGTATAGAGCCTTGTCTAGCACGTCCTGTTCCTTTTTGACGCCACGGTTTTCTGCCGCCGCCTCTTACTTCTGCACGAGTTTTTGCAGATTTTGTGCCTTGTCTTTGGTTTGCCAAATATTGAACAACAGCCATGTGTACAACTTCTTTATTTACTTCGATTCCAAATATGTTATCGTTTAAATCAATTGTTCCTACTTGGCTTCCGCTCATGTTATATACAGCAACATTTGCCATCTTCTATTCCTCCTTTCGCAAAAGTTATATTATGCTTTTACGCTTTCTTTAATAAATACAACAGTACCTCTAGCACCGGGAACTGAACCTTTTATAAGAATAAGGTTTTTGTCTGCGTCTGCTCTTACTATTTCAAGATTTTGAATAGTAACGTTTTCATTACCCATATGCCCTGGCATTTTTTTGCCTTTTTTAACTTTACCTGGAGTAGTTGCAGAACTTAGAGAACCTAAACCTCTGTGATATTTAGAACCATGAGCCATAGGGCCTGTATGGAAACCATGTCTTTTTATAGCACCTTGATATCCTTTACCCTTTGAAACTCCGCTAACATCAACTCTGTCTCCTGCTTCAAAAATATTAGCTTTAATTTCTGCACCAACTTCATAAGTAGAAGCATTTTCAAGTCTAAATTCTTTCAAAAGCTTTTTAGCTTCAACGCCAGCTTTATCAAAATGACCTTTAACAGGTTTTGTAACATGTTTAATTTTAATGTCACCAAAGCCTACTTGTATAGCTTCGTAACCATCATTTTCAATTGTTTTTTTCTGAATAACAACGCATGGACCTGCTTCTAAAACAGTAACAGGAACTAACGTTCCGTTTTCGGCAAAAACTTGTGTCATGCCTACTTTTTTAGCTACAATAGCTTTTTTCATTTTTGCACCTCCAAAACTCTACAGCGGATTACCCTAATAAAAGGATAATCATTCTAGGCTTATATTTTAAAAATTTATATAAACCCGTTGTGGCTTAATTACATAATTTTGAGTGTAATGTCTACACCATCAGGCAAATCAAGAGTTCCTAATGCGTCTGCTGTCTTTGGTGTCGGAATAATGTCTATAAGTCTTTTATGAGTACGCATCTCAAATTGTTCTCTGGAATCCTTGTATTTATGAACCGCTCTTAATATTGTTACAACTTCCTTTTTAGTAGGAAGAGGTATCGGACCGGAAACTTTTGCACCAGTTTTTTTAGCTGTTTCAATAATTTTAACAACAGACTGGTCAATAAGCTTGTGGTCATAAGCTTTAAGACTGATTCTAATTTTTTGGTTTGCCATAAAAAAAGCCGCCTCCTTTTCGCACTTTAAAATAGATAGTACGACAAGTGGTGACTGTACACTTAGCCGGGTGTGTCTATGTATAAAAATAAACACACAAAGACTTTCTAAAAAATAAAAAGCCCATTCGTTATTAACCCGTATATGTTACAGTGACCTTTGTCGCCCGGTTTCTTGAACTGGACATCGCTCCACGAAAATTAACTAAAATAAGTTAGCAACCTTTCGCTTCTTAGCGTAGTCTGAAGCTATGCATATAAGCAAAGCCAGCCGAAAATCAATATGTTATCGACCGCCGAGTATTTTTCGGTTCAATAATGTCACAACGATTTGCATTATATCACAGTATTTTTATTGTAGCAAGTGTTTTTTTAATTTAATTTAAAAAATTAGTTTTCTGTTTTTTTAATTATAAGAGAAACTATTGCACATGATAATATTTTATCAACAAAATTTCCTGCAATAGTTCCAAAAAAAGTTGCCGCAAAAATTTTTTCTCCAGAAGCCTTTAAAGCTAAAATTAATATATCCGTACCTGAACCAGTAAAACCGCCAAATAACAAAAGGCGTATTGGAGTACCAACTAAAGGGCATAATATAGACAAAATAAGCCCAGCAATTAATGCTTTAACGGTAGAAAAACCATTTCTAGCTATTAATGAAACAACAATAGCAACAACAATATTAACTAATGCAAACGGTATCGCCATAGGGCTTGAAATTATACCCATAAGCAAGTTAGTAGCAATACCAGTTAAAATACCATATTTCATTCCATATTTAGCTGATATGTAAATAGTTCCAACTGTATCCAAAAATAATAGCGGTATTGATATAAACGATACAACTATTCCGCAAACTACATTTAGTACAACTGCCAATGCAGAAATAAGCATTATTTTTGTATTTTCATTTCCTCTTGTTAATTCCCTCATTTTTATTTTCCCTCTAATAAATTCAAAATTTGCTTTTCAAGTACAGAGTCTTTAACAGCTTCATTGTAGCTTTCAGGTATTTCCGCATATTTAAGCGAAATGCCCTCATTAGAACACATACAAAACAACTCTTCCATAAGGATACCCCTTTTTCCCGTAATTGAACAGGTTGGACTTCCCTGTATACCTATTATTCCCAACAGGGTATACTCATTATACAAATATTGTCTAATCTGCTCTATGTAGGGCTTTAATAGATGTTTACAATGCATTCTATAATCCTCATTATTGTATTGTTCGTGTCTCATTGGTTGCCTTCTAATTCCGTTAAACAAAAGTTCTGGGCAAGGCAACTGAATAACTCCAACTCCTTTTTCTAATAGTAAATTAGCGATAGGAAAAGCTCCTACTGCTCGCTCTAAACCATCTACAACGGAATTTTGATTAATAATACAATGAGAAATACAAACAATTTTCTTATTTTTCAAAACCTCACTCCCTAATAGACTGTATATTTTATGGCATTTTAAAAGGGACAAACCTTCTCCGCTCTCTAAAAAGAAGTTTGCCCCTAAAATTAATCAGGTAAACCTGAATAATAACATTATTAATAATATTATAATAATTATTTTTCAATTTTTCAAGTCCCTCTACGAGAAAAACTGGAATCTAATTATCAGTATAAATTATATAACTAATTTGAATCGTCGTCAAGTTCTTCGTCTTCAAAATATTCTTCATCTTCATCTATAAAAATTTCATAGAACACTTCGGAAACTTCCTCATATTCCTCATCTGTTTCAATATTGTCAAGGCTAACGTTACCGTCTTCCTCGGTATACCTAAAAATCAATACTTCCTCATCTTTTTCTGGTAACAAGGCAATATAATCTCTATCATTAACATCAAATACTCCTAATACATTACAAGTAATATCTTCTTCGCCGTCCAGCGAAATAGTTACCTTTTCAAATTCTTCACCGTCATGCTCATGATGACAGTTATCATGATTTTCTTTGCAACATCCTCCTTCATTTTTGGATTTCGTATTTTCTTTGCAACATCCTCCTTTTTCGTTATCGTGGTTTTCACCACATGAACAGTTTTCGTGCGACATTCACATTCTCCTCGTATACTTTTTGTCTTTAGATAAACTTACCTAAATTTTATATTTATCTTTTCCCATAATTTACAATATTTCCATAGCTCATTTTTTTATGCATAATATTTATGCAATATTTCTTTTCATATTTTTTTATAAAAGACACTTCTCTATCTGTAGCTATGGTAATCGAAATACCCTTCCTTCCCATTCTTCCTACTCTTCCGCAACGGTGCAAGTAGAAAGTCGGGTTTTCGGGCACGTCCAAATTAATAATATATGTCAAGTCTTTAATGTCCAGTCCTCGAGAAGCTAAATCAGAAGCTAACAAAAGCGTTATTGTGCCGTCTCGAAATTGTGTCAGAACATTCCGTCTTTCTTTTCCAAATGAATTGCCATGTATTGCTTTAGTATTAATACCATGATAATTTAATCTTTTCAAATTTATATCAATGTCGTTTTGGTTATTCAAAAAGACAATAGCTTTAGAAATTCCTTCACCATGTATAATTTTACGCACAACCTCAATTTTATCCCTTTTCTCACACGTAAAATAAAAATGTTCAATACTTTGTGGTATTTCGTTTTTGTTTTCGGCTTTAACAAACAAAGGGTCTTTCCCTAATTGTTTTGCAATCGAAAGTGTTTCAGAAGCCAATGAAGCCGAAAAAAATAATAACTGCCTATCTCTAAGTGTGCATTTTATAACCGAATTTATAGAGTCAATATTATGTGTATCCAAAAGCCTGTCCGCTTCATCAATAACAATAGTTTTAACATTATGTGCGGAAAGCTTTTTCATTTTGATAAGTTCTAATATCCTACCCGCCGAACCTATAACAATTCTAGGTTTTTCTTTCAGCACTTCAAGCTGTCTTTTAATATTGGCGCCACCTATTAAAAGACAAGGGGAGATACCTATAGAAAAACTATCACATAAAACTTTTGCTTGTTTATAAACCTGAGCTGCAAGTTCATGAGTAGGAGTTAAAATAATTGCCTGCGGAGTTTTTATTTCGGGGTTTATATTATTTATAATAGGGAGTAAATACGCTAATGTTTTGCCTGTTCCTGTATTTGACAAACCAATAATATCGAGACCATCCAAAATTTTAGGTATAGCTTTATGCTGTATATCTGTTGGGTTTTTTATACCTTCTTTTTCAATACAAGATAACAGTTGTTTATTAATTCTTTCGTCGAACATTAGAGGCATTTATATCTGACCTTTCCTTAAAATTTGTATTTTATGAGTAATTAAAACCTTGAGAAAAGTTTTGAAAAAGTTTCCTCAAACTCCTTCAAAATCTTTATCAGAAACAAGCTACGCTTGTTTCTTTGCCACTGTCGTCTGTTACGACCAAACAACGCTTGCGTTGTTTCGTGATAAAATTTTTTGAAGAGTTTATATTTTTCCCTATGGTTTTCTTTATATAATAAATAAATACAAATTTTAATATAAAAAGGTTGCTTTGAAAACAAAACAACCGATTCTGCAAAATTAAAAGTTATGACCCGTAGGGGAATCGAACCCCTGTTTCAGCCGTGAGAGGGCCGCGTCTTGACCGCTTGACCAACGGGCCTTATAGTTACTGTATTAAAGTATAAGGCTTGTCCAAAATTTAGTAAAAATTAATACAATACTATTCTATAATATATTTTGCAAAAAATCAATCATTTTATTTTTTTCTATCATAAATAATTATTTCATCATCACGAATAAACCCCAATTTCTCCCTAGCAATTTTTTCAATAAATTCATCACTGGTATAGTATTCTGCATCTTTGTTAAGCTCTAAAGCCTCCTTGTTTGCTTCCTCTATTTGTTTTATAACTTCTGCTTCCTTTATACAGTATTCATTATATCTGATATATTGTATAAATATTGTTATGGCAAATGAAATAATAATAATTAGCCAAAATATTATGTAACCTCTAGGTATAAATCTTTTTTTAGATTTTGATTTCAATGTTGTCACTTCCTAAAAACATGTTGTAAAAATTAAGAAACTCTCGGAAACGCACAGATATGTGAGTTTCCGATAAAAGTTTTGAAGGAGTTTGAGGAAGCCATTTAAAGCTCTTCTATTATAACATCGAATAAAAATTATAAGCCTACTGTTGTCCACTTATTACAACAGCAAAAAAATAATGTTTATACTTTTTTAAAAATAATTTTTAAGTCATGGGAGATTTTGTCTTTCCTTATTTTTGCATACATGCCTGATTTTTGCAACACTTTTTTAACTGGTTTTTTCGCTGAAATTATGTAATTTTTTACAATATTAAACGGTATTTTAATAATTTTTAATAATATTTTGATAGGATAAAGCATTATTTGTAATAATGTAAACAAAACTTTTTTAAAAAAATTTAAAACTGTAACAGATGCTTTCATAATGAAAGGGCTTGCCGTTAAGTAATACAAAATCATTCCCAAAAAAGCCCCAAAAATAGAATAAGCCCTAACCTCACCATCATTCCTATTAAGCATAAAATAAAACATACCAAACGATACTAAAGCCCAATATAATATATCCTCTATTTGGATTAGGAAATTAGGGTGTATAAATACTTTTCTAATTATTCTGAATATATCATATGTAAAGCCTATAGCCACTCCTATAAGCACTGTAAGCATAAAGAGTTTTGTTTGTTCTGACATTGATAATATCATAAAAATTTCCCTTTCCTAAAAAGAGTTGCTGTATGCTTTACTTAAATAATTTTCCTATAAATGAAGACTTACCCTTGCCATAGCTATTTTGCTCCTCATAATTCAAACTAATTATTTCTCCATCTATTTCAAGCTCTCCGTTTTCAAGGTTAAGCCTATTTACATGCAGGTTGCCCCCACGTATTATTAAAACTCCCATATCAGTATCAGCAATAATTGTAGCCTCGTCAAACGAGATTACGTCTAATACTCCCGTTATAGCAACATTTTCTCTTCTATCGAGTGTTACGGAATGTCTTGGTGCTGACATTCTTTTATCATCCGCCATAAAATTAACCCCTTTCAATATTTATATTCTATATAATTCTAATAGTTATTTATATATTATATTAAATATAAAGGAGGTTATGACTTTTTTAGGTTATGAATATTAAAAACCTTTTTTATTTCATTATTACTTATGAAAAGAGTACCAAAGTCTTTATACTAACCTATACTTAGGCTAAACATTTGTTAAACTCCAGATTTATTATGATCGTAATACATAGTCAGTTATTTCCAAAATATTATCAACAATCTTTGCTGATACAGATTTTAACACATCCTTGCTTTGATGTCCGTTTGCTATTAACACACATTCACATCCAACAACTTTTGAGACTTCAAAATCATGTGTAGTATCTCCAATTAAAATTACTTCTGATGGGTTAGCATTATTCTTTTTAAACCATTTTTCTGCAAGTTCAACCTTACTTGTTGCAAAATGATTATCTATGCCCAAAATATCCATAAAATATGTGTTAATGTTAAATTGTTCCATTTGATTAAGTAAACTATTTTTTTCTGAAGCAGAAATTATCAATTGTTTGATTCCTAACTGCGAAAGTTTCTCTAATACTTCAATTGCACCAACAAACAAACTCGCATTTCTACACTTGGCTTCATAGTTCTTTATGTAACTGTGTGTTAAATCTTCAAAAGCATTTTTAGCAAAATCAAATTTTAATTCTTCGTAATATTTTTTAACAGGAAAGCAAAATATTTTACGATACTCGTCTATTCCTGAAATACAAGGTAGCCCTACTTGGATTAACAATTCGTTCATTGATTCTATGCATACTTCCATATCTTCAAAAAGTGTTCCGTTCCAATCCCAAATTATATAACGTAGCCTCATACTTACATGACCCCCTAAATATACAAATCTTTGCCTCTTTTGCATTTAACCTTTAATAATTCTCAACACACCCAAAATATCAATAAACATGTCCCACCAAAATTTCATTACATAACTGGACGGTGCTTTAGAATTGCGTTATTTCCTTACACATTAACTTGCTTTTAAGCAAGAATACTTATTCTTATCCCCTCCCCCTCCTGCTATAAATTAAAATTTAAAGTTCCAACTTCATATAAATTGATGTATCCATAGGACTATTATTATAACTTTCTATTTCGTAAAACCCATATTTTTTATAAAGATAAACTGCACTTTTTAAAAATGGAAGTGTATCCAGCAACATATTGCTATATCCTATATTCCTTGCATCTTTTATAATTTGTTCAATAAGTATATTTGCTAAGCGATTCCCCCTAAACATTGGTCTGACATAAAGACGCTTCATTTCACAGTTCTCATCATCTATCTTTTTTAGTCCAATGCATCCAGCTAACATGTTGTCACAATAAATCAAATACAAACGCCCATTAGGCAATCCATACTTCATTTCCAAATGATCTATCTCTTCATCATAATTCTGTATTGAAAGATATTCCTTAAATGTTGAATCTCCTTCAATCAACATATCTGTGTATTCCGAAAATAGTTCTTTTACTTCCTCCAAATGGTCGTAAGCCAAAACCAATTGTATTTTCATCGCTTCCTCCTGTTATATAGATTATCATTGTTTTTTTAAATTATCAAAACTAAATGGTAATTACTATTTTCTGCATCTGTGTTCTATGTTATCTTTTTTACAATACGAAAATAGTTATTATTTTGTTTATTTACATTTATAGGGTGATATTATATTTGTTCTTCCTAAAATATAATCGGTTGTAGTATTATAAAAGTCAGCAAGCAAAACAACTAGCCTTGTCGGAATTTCCCTTTTACCAGTTTCGTAATTGCTATATACCCTTCTATCTATTTTTAATACCAAAGCTATCTCTTTTTGTGTTAAATCCATATCCTCTCTTAAATCCTTTAAGCGGGGATAATACATTAGCAACACCTCAGTATTATTATATATACTATAAAACAATAGTATCGAAATAGCTACCATTTGATAGTAAAATAATTTAAACTAGTACTTTATGAGAATTGAAAAAATTATTTGTATCTTTGAAAAATTGGGCAGTGATGGTGGTAACCGCCATGACTTTTGATTAGTACCTACAAAAATACTACAGAAAAACCTATAATTGATTTATTTGTAAAATTATGTTACACTTACATTATCTATTTTAACAATACAATAAAATAAGTTCTACATTAATAGGGGGATAAGTATGTTATCAGATAACACAAAGTTATTGCCTTTTTTTATAGTAATTATTATTATAGTTATCTGCTTAATATTTTTTCTTATTAAAGATGTAAAATCTAAAAATGTTTCTAATTTAAATAAAAAACAAAAAACTTTAAGAGTAGTTAGTTTGGTGTTAACTTTTTTAGGGACAATTTTTCTTATACCTATGATCGGAATATTTTTTATGGCTGGAATTGCAACTATAATGATGTCAGATAGCGGTGTACCAAGTGATTTGCATTCTAAATTAATTTTTATTGGCATATTACTATTTTGGGGTACCCCAATTATAGCCTTTGTAAGCATAATACTTTCATTTTTATTAAGAAAAATAGAAAAATATCTTTTATCAATTATAATACAGCTTGCTCCAGTCGTTACTACTTTAATTGCATTTGGCATAGTAGTGTTATACTACAAAATATAGACATAAACTAAAGATTTTTAGTTTAGCTTGAGTAATAGCCTTCTAACTTGCAAGCACCAAGTTAAAAGGCTCTGACAAAATAACTTGCTAAAAAATAAGCTTTTATCTATTTTACAATTTATAATAATATTACTTCCTACAATATTTTTTCTCCAAAACAGATACAAGCCAATACAAAAAAGCCGCCAAAATACAAAGCACAATTACAGACATCATAACCCAGTCCATTTTAAATACCTGACTACCATAAACAATTAAATACCCCAGTCCCGATTGAGCCACTAAAAACTCCCCAACTATAACTCCCACAAAAGAAAGCCCAATATTAATTTTTAATGCATTAAACAAGGCAGGAATACTTGCTGGTAAAATAACTTTAAAAAGAATTTGTTTTTTTGTTCCGCCGAATGTTTTGATTAGTTTTACTTTTTCTTTACTAACCTCCATAAACCCTGAAAGAACAGTTAAAATAGTAACAATTATTGATGTTAAAACAGATGTAATAATTATAGACTTAATATTTGTTCCAAAAATAACAATAATAATAGGTGCTAAAGCGGTTTTTGGCAAACTATTTAAAACTACTAGATATGGCTCTAAAACTTTTTGAAAAAAATTGTTCCACCAAAGAAAAATACTAATCAGTATTCCTACAAGCGTGCTTATAATAAAACTACCTATAGTTTCGGATAACGTTACTCCAATATGAATAAAAAAAGAGCCTTCCAATATCATTTTAATAGTTGATGAAATTATTCTTGTAGGCTTGCTAAATATAAACGGGTCAACCCATTTTAGTGTTGCGAAAACTTCCCATATTACAAAAAACATAATAAATATTAATATTTGCGTTAATAATATTAAAAATTTACGTTTTTTTATCTTCTTTAAATATAATAAATGTTCAGTAGAAATTTTATTTGAAATATCATCTGAAATGTTGTTGCACTTATTTGAGGCTTTGCTAGAAATATTATAGGCTTCATTATACATGAACATCAAGCTCCTTCCATATTAAATTAAAGTAATCTTTAAATTCCGCTGCTTCTCTTGCTTTCATAGGGGATTTTATTTCGTTTGATAGTTTAATATCGTGTATAGCCAAAACTGTAGAAGGACGTTTTGTTAAAACTATAATTCTGTCGGAAAAGCTTATTGCTTCTGAAATGTCGTGTGTTACAAGCAGTGCTGTTTTATTCTCTTTTCTTATTATTGTTGCGATTTCATCGGCAACATAAAGCCTTGTTTGATAATCCAGTGCAGAAAACGGCTCGTCTAAAAGTAATATTTCCGGCTTTATTGCCAAAGTTCTAATTAAAGCTGCTCTTTGCCTCATTCCCCCAGAAAGTTGCGACGGGTAGTGCTCCTTAAAATCTCCTAAACCGTATTTATCCAAAAGGCTTGATGCAAACTCTATATTGTCTTTTGTTAAATTGTTTTGTATTTCTAATCCCAAAACTACATTTTGCATAATACTTCTCCACTCAAACAAGTGGTCTTTTTGCAACATATAGCCTAAAGATGCCTTTCCCTCGCTGTTATTTTTTCCTTTTATTATTACTTCTCCTTTTGATGGATTAATAAGACCGCTTATTATTGATAAAAGAGTTGACTTTCCACAGCCTGATGGCCCAACAATACTAACAAATTCTCCTTCAGATACATGGAAGCTAACGTTTTTTATTGCTTCTGTTTCAGAAGTTGGCTCATGATATTTCATAGAAATATTTTTTAATTCCAAAACTTTATTCATTTTTTTCCACCTCCGTTATAAGCTGAAAAAAGACCTTGGGGCTTTCAGCCCCAAACCCTGACTTCTTTCTTGAAAGAAAGAAGCAAAGAACTTTTGCCAGAAACGCTCTTTGTGCGTTTCTTTTTAGTTACTCATGTGCGATAGCTACCACTACCCAAACACACATAGTGTTTTTGGGTGATAAAGTTTTTTGAAGGGTTTGGGAAACTTTTTTCCAAAAAAGTTTCCCAAGGTTTCTTTATTTCTTAAATAAATATAAAATTTATAATAATATAATATTAAACTAAACGGTTAATGTGAAAGCTTGCCTAATGCTGTTAAAATTTTGTTATGTATAAAATTTTGTTGTCTACGCAAAATAACATATGTATAAAAAAGTGAGGTATAAAAATGTTAAATCTTATATCAGTTGCAATAGCACCGGTTTTAATATTTGCCATTTATATTTACATCAGAGATAAATATGAAAAAGAACCATTAAAACTTCTAATGACCGGTGTATTATACGGCGTTTTTATAACCGTTCCTATTGTGCATACAGAAAATTTTGTTACGCTTTTTATCCCCAACGCAGGAGTAACAATGGAAGCTTTTTATTTAGCTTTTATTGTTGCGGCATTGGTAGAGGAAGGTTTTAAGTTTTTAATATTGTTTTTTCTTGTTTGGAAAAACGATAATTTTAATGAAAGATTTGATGGAATTGTATATGCTGTTTTTATTTCTTTAGGATTTGCTGGGCTTGAAAATATTATGTATGTTCTTAATCCCGAGATAGGCGGTATGAGAACAGCTATTTCCCGTGCAATTTTTTCTGTGCCGGGGCATGGGCTTTTTGGGGTTGCAATGGGATATTATTTCGCACTTATAAAATTTGTGCCTGAAAATAGATTCAAACTTACGTTATGCGCTTTTTTTGTTCCTTGGGCGTTGCATGGTATTTATAATTTTATTTTATTGTTAAATATTCCATATTTTATGTTTATATTTGTTCCATTTGTAGCTTATTTGTGGGTAGTTGGATTTAAAAAAATGAAATATCACATAGAAGACTCACCTTTTAAATATAACCTTACTAAATAAAATTATTGAAAAAATTTGGTAAAAGGTTTATACTTTCCATAATAAGTTGTATAGTAGTTTATTTTTTTTATAAGCTACAGGAATGTTTTGATTGTATCGGAGGAATCTTTGTGATTGAAGCTATTAGTTGCGGAGGTGTTGTAATCCATAAAAGTAAGATTCTTTTGCTGTATAAAAATCAAAATGGAAGGTATATGGGTTGGGTTATGCCAAAAGGTACGCTTGAGCAAGGTGAAACATATAAGCAGGCTGCCCTTAGAGAAGTTAAAGAAGAAACAGGCGTAACAGCTAGAGTAATTAAATATATAGGCAAAACCCAATATAACTTTCGTGGTAGTATGGATATGATAAACAAAACTGTTTATTGGTATTTGATGACTACAGACTCATTCTATTGTAAACCTCAAGCAGAGGAATATTTTGCCGACGCTGGATTTTATAAGCAGCATGAAGCCTACCATTTGCTTAAATTTCATGACGAAAAACAAATAATGAAAAAGGCTTACACAGAATATAATGATTTAAAACGCAGTAAAGAATGGAAAAGGAACAACAGTCTCTTTTTTAAAAGTAGTTTAAGATGAAAATAAAGGAGTGATATGTATGAAAAGACTTTTTAATGATAATATGAGCATGGAGGAAATAAGAAGTATGCTTTTGGGCATTAGAAGAAGAAACAATATTGCTTTTGTAGTTATGCTTGTATTGGGTATTATCGCAACAACAGTTTTTTTAACTATGCTTATTATTAAAATGATGTCTAAGTGTCGTTGTAATGATGATGACGATTTTGATTTCTATGATGAGTATGACGATGACGATGATTTTTATGAAACATGTGAAGACGGCGATTGCTGTGCTACTGATGAGGATTTTGAAAAAAACTAATATTTAGTTTTTTTAGAAACGCACTTTGTGCGTTTCTTTTTTGTGGTTTCAAGGTCTTTTAATAATATTAATAAAAATGGGTAAAATGTAAATAAGTACACTTTTAATTTTTAAAAGGATTGATTGCATGAATAAAAAATACTCATTTTTATTTTTATTAGTATTTGTTTTAGGTGTTTCGATATATCTTAACTACCAGCTTTATGTAATTCCAAAAAATATAATAAATAAATCATCTATAAAATATGAAAGTATATCAAAGGATGAGCAAAAGCTACTTAAAAATATTTACAAAGTAAACTTTGAACTTGAAAAATATCCAATGGGCACAATCAATTTATATGTACCCAAATACAAATTTCTTGATTTAGATATGGCAAAGTATTATTTTAATCTATTTATGATTAAAGATAATATTCTTGAAACAGAAGATTATTATTACTCTCAAAATGATGAAGGTATTGTGTTTGTATATAAATATGATAATTTAATAAAATTTACTTCCAAAAATGAAAACTCAAACAAGAGTTATAACATTATTACAGATGAAGATGCTTTGAAAAAAGCTGTAAATTTTATTGAGGAAAAACTTTTGTTTTTGAGCTATGAAGAAACGGAAGTTAATTTCGATGGTGAGAAGTTTATTGTCACTTTTATAAATAGAGTAGGCAATATAAAAAACTATTCCTTTAATACTGTTGTTATTTTAAATAAATATGGGGATATTATTAGTATGGATTACAGCAACATGACATATGAAAACTTTGACAGATGCAAAATTAAATCTATGCAAGAAGCCTTTTACGAATTGCCTATAGATTTTCCTGAAGAAACAAATATAATATTAGAAAAGTGCAATATTGTTTATATATATGATAACAGTTTTGTTCAACCAGCTTATTTATTTGAAGGCAGAATGGCTGATGATATTAGCTTTCAGTGTTTTGTAAAAGCAGCAGTTTATGATGAATGACAATGTGTTATATATAATTTTTTAATGTAGCCAATTAACAACTTGTATTCGATATGGAATAGCCATATTAACTAGGGTAGAGTTGTTCCTCAATAAATCTGAGCAACCATAGCTATAAGACTAAGGCTCAAACATTGAATATAGGTTGTTAATTAAGAAACTTTGTGGATTTGGATTTCTTATTTAGTTGTTTACTCAAAAAGTCATCTAATTATAAAAAAATTTTATTTTTATTAAAATATCTATTGACAAAATTAATCTACTTATGTATTATTATATAAGTGTTTTAATAATTAATTAATTGTAGGCTATGTGGAGAAGTACTCAAGTGGCTGAAGAGGTGCCCCTGCTAAGGGTATAGGTCGAGCAATCGGCGCGAGGGTTCAAATCCCTCTTTCTCCGTAGAAATCATCAGCATTTTTGAGAGAATGTTGAAAAGCAAAGCCAGAGGGCTGTGTTGCTGCACAGCCCTCTGGTATTTTTTTATTCATTTGTTCATAATCAATAACCATATCAGGGAAAAAATTTAGATACACAATAGCTTTATCAGGAAAGACATCTATCTTGTGTACATACATTTCAATAATCTGCTTGATATTTTTCAACTCACCTGATTTAAGCAGAAAAGCAATTTTCTTAAAAATAGCCTTGACATCACTAACCTGAACTTCATCAATCTTCATTCCGTTTTGCAGTTTGGCAAGTTCACTTTCAAGTTGTATCTTGCGTTTTTCGATTTCCTCAAGCTTTTCGATAAGTGTTTGCGACTGGGTTTTAATCAGAAGATTAACTATACCATCTATATCTCCCGATACTTCCCTTAGCTGAACTTGAAGCCTTTTAATCATTTCATTAGCTCCACTATTCTGTGCTTTGAGATAGCTGTTATATTCAGCGGTTATGCTTTCTGCACACTTATCTGAAAAAACATATTCAGATAATTTATTTAGAACAAATTCTTCAATAAATGGCTTTGAAATTTCTTTATTGGTACAACCAGCAGTTTTTGAACGGTATCGCTTATTACAACCATACGCCACCCAAAAGCTACCGTCTTTTGCTCTTGCTCGCCTCGTACCAACATATGCTCCGCCACAAATACCACAAAACATTTTACCTCTTAGTAAATATTCTTCTTTTGCATGGCTATGAGTGCGAGTTTTCATTTTGTTTTTAACTTTTCTTGCACTTTGGCGTATTCCTCTCTTGAAATAATTTGCGGAACAGCGTCTTTGACAACTATATATTCACTTGGGTCTTTGTATCCGCTACGCTTACCATCAATATCCTTAGCTCGTGAGCGGTTATAGTAATAATCGCCTGTATATTTAGGATTTCGTAAGATACTAATAATGCTGTTTTTGCCAAACACTTGACCTCGCTTGCCTTTGAGTCCAAGTATGTTAATCTCGCTAAGGATTTCACCATAGCCAACACCTTCTAAAACTCTGTTGAAAATTAGTTTCACAGCCTCTGCTTCACGTTCATTGATTACAAGGTTCTTAGTTTCTTTATCCACATCATAACCAAAGGGAGGTACACCGCCTGTATGCAAACCTTTCAAGGCATTCTCTTTAAGACCTTTCATAACCTCTCTTGCAAGATTTTGACTGTAGTATTCTGCCATTCCTTCAAGGACAGATTCAAGCACAATGCTTTCAGGGCTATCGTCAAGGTTTTCAATTACCGAACGAAGTATAACGTCATTTCGCTTTAACTGGTGCTTATAATGTGCCGAATCGTATCGATTTCTTGCAAAGCGGTCCAGCTTGTGAACAATGACTATATCAAATGTATCATCTGCCGAATCTTTAATCATGCGTTGAAATTCCGGTCTTTGGTCACTTGTTGCAGATTTTGCTCTGTCAACATACTCAGACACAATTACAATGTTGTTGCGTTCGGCATAGTCATGTATTGCTCGTAATTGAGCGTCTATACTTTCTTCACGTTGCATATCGGAAGAGAAACGGCAATAAGCCGCTCCTCGTTTTAATTTGTTATTAGCTGATTTTTTCATTATCATCTTTTCTCCTTGTTAATATATTTTTATCTTCATTACGAACAATATCAATTGTCCGCATAAGTAACTGCATAGCCTCCGCCTTTTTATTAGGATTTGGCAAGCACTGTACTTGAATTTGACGATTCAATGTTTTCATACGTTCCCCCCTTGAAATAATTCGCAGAGGAAAAAAGGAGAAAAGAAGTTTGGGCTTATATGCAATTTTCAATGTACAGTCGTTACCTTACTTTATTATAACTTATTTTCTCCACAATTCCAGTGCGATTTTTAACTTTTCCGGCTTTACTCATAATGTTATAGAGTAGTTGTTTGGCTCGTCATCAGTAGAGTTCATACTCATCCTCCTCATCTAAATAATTATTATGAAATTTTTGTTCCTCAAGCTTTCTTGCTTTATAAGCGTTCTGAACGTTAATCGTTTCCCTAACCTCATACATTAAAGTAAATAGGTTATCAATATTGACTAAAAATGTATTGTTTTCAGAGTTTGTTTGTTGTGTCGGTATTTCCCAATCGTACCCTTTACCTAGCTTTAATTTTATAAGTGCTTCTTTTAATGCTTGACCTTCAAGTTCTGACAGTGGTTTGGTATACCATGATTCATTAGGTTTTTCTTGTGAAATATCGTTTGTTATATGCTGCATACAGCCTAATATTTGATTTAACGGATAGTTTCTATCAAAAAATGAAAGATTGAAAACCAAGTAGCGTTCAATGTTTTCTTTTGTAAAGTCACCATAAGGCAGGAGTTTATCACTACCGCATTTAAGTCCTTTCCAAGGTGTTGTAAACATAAGTTTATCATCTCTAAATTCAACACCAATTCCATGAGATTCAAGCTCCACAACCAATTCTTTACGAGTTGTACAAGATTGAATACAATGGGCTATTGCTTTGGAGAGATTGTTTTTCCAACTATTGCCGCATTCTGCTCTTTCAGTTTCATATTTAGAACGCCAGTGATTATTTGTCTTAATAACTGATAAGCCTTTCTCAAGACAAAGTTCATCTGAATAATCCTTCAATTTTCGTAAATCTGTTGCCGACATCTGCCATTTTTGCCCTGTTTCATGATTTACAGAATTTAAAACAATGTGGTTGTGGATATGCCGTTTATCAACGTGAGTGCAGACAACGCCTTCATATCCCTTAAAGTTATTCAGCATTTTTTGCCCAATCTCATGAGCCATTTCTGGTGTTACAGGGTCATCTACTGAAAACGCTTGAATGATATGAACATACTGTCTGCCACTTGTTTTATGATACTGATTTTTTGTTAGCATCATTTCATTAAAAGCGTTTTCCAGAAGACAATCCTTTGCCGAAACAAGTAATCCTCCATCTGTTTTTTCAGGGTTTTGTATGTATTTTAGAACTGATTTTAGACCAAAGGCTTTACCCTTTCTAACCTTTACCATTCGTATTAAGGCTATGCTGCCTCACCGCCTCGGAGCAATTGGCTCACGTCTTTCGTAATGGTTTGCAGTTCTTCTTTTATTCCCTGTAAATTAATGTTTTCTATTCGCCTTTCACGAAATAAAACGGTAAGTTGATTTACATTATTACCAATCCGTTTTAGTTGAGTATTAAATTCTGGCAAACCTTCCACAACAACAATATTTTTTCCAAGAGCCACTGAGCGTACATAATTTGAGTTTGTCATATGAGCTTTTGCCGCCTTGCTGTCAATCAACTTGCCTTCATTTTCAGTAACCCTAAATGTAATTTTTCTTGTTCTGTTCATATGATTTTCTCCTCTCTATTTTCATTTTCTAAAGGAACTGCGTCGGACGTGTCCGACAAGCAGGAATGTTCCCCCTGACAAGTCAGGGTAATTTCTTCTATTTCGCCTTTGACTGCTGAAGGTGTCTTTGAAAGAAAAATCAGTCGCTGTTGTGATGTTCTCTTTGTGCGATAGACAATACCACGTTCAGCTAAATCAATATGATACTGGTTAATTTTTGCTGTAATAAACTGTGGTGTTAGTTTCTCATTCAAAGAAATTTCCAGGAAAGAAGAAAGTTGAGAGGCCGTTCCGAACCAATCACCATTTTCAACTATAAACTGCTCAACAGCTTTTATCAAAGGCGGCTCGGTACGCTTTCTTAACTCCTTTTGAGAAATTTCTCTTTCAAGCTCCCATATGAAGTTTTCATTTTGGGTTATTTGGAATGTCCTACATTCAATGTCTCTCCCTGTTACCGCAAAAGTTGCATTTTTAGCGAATGGATTTTCTTTTGTCATTACAAAACAGCCATCAGATGCACCCATAAGGGCTGTAGTGCCAGAAATCTTCTTAAATGGGTCATCTTTTTCATTTGGTCGCTTTGATGTGTGATGTATTAGCAATATTGCAATTTTTAGCCTGTCAGCTAATTCTTTAAGCAATCCCATATCCCTATAATCGGCGGCATAAGCTCCTGAACTGTCAATCTGTGCCCCTCTTACCTTTTGAAGTGTATCAATTACTACAAGCTTTGCATTAGGGTAATCAATAACGAAATCCTCAATTTGTAGCAATAAACCATGAGTTATATCTTTTGCTTTAATTGCAAGCTTTAAACTTCGCCTTGCGTCACTTGTAAGTTCTAGTAACCGAGCCTGTAATCTGTTGTAGTTATCTTCTAAGCAAAGGTAAAGGACTTCGCTTTGTCTTGTTTTAAAGCCCCAAAACGGTTCTCCTTGTGAAACCTTTATGCACAAAAGTAATGTTAGCCAAGACTTTCCTATTTTACTGTCACCTACAAGTAGATACAATCCTTGAGCTACTAGAGAATCAACGACAAACTCAACAGGCGGTAGAGGTGTCGCAATAAGGCTTTCTGCGTCAACTACCTTTAGCTTTGGTACATCTGTATTTTGAAGATACATTTAACCCCTCCTTTTTGTTATCAGTTTTAGTGATGAATAAATTTGTTAGCTCGCAAGGCTAAAAAAATTTGATTTAGCTACAACCAATGACGATGTGACGATTATGACGATGAAGTATATAGTAATCTACTAATATATCTCATCGTCACAGTTGTCATTATCATCATTGATATTGTATATTAGCAATAAATCAAAAGCATAATTATATTATCATGTGTCGGACGTGATGTCAACTATTTTTATAAATATTTTTATCAAACATTTAATAGCTTGCAATTGTAATCATCTTGGTGTATTATAACCATAAAAATAGTAACAGGAGGAAGATTATGAGTAAAATATCCGATAGATTAAAGCTTTTACGAGAAGAAAGTGGATTAAGCCAAGCAGAATTTGCAGAGAAAATGGGCGTAAACCGCATGACTATAAATAATTATGAAACTGACAAGCGTACACCTGATATAAATTTTGCAATAAAAGCAGCAGATTATTTTGGTGTAACGATTGAATATAT
>CAYYRV010000029.1:0-25068 GCA_964474135.1 uncultured Defluviitaleaceae bacterium | reverse complement strand
ACTTGCGACTATTTGTATATGTGGCGGATTTGTTTTGTTTCCGTGGTTACTCTTAATAGTATTATAAAATTATATAAAGTATGCTATAATGAAAAAAAAGTACAACTATAAAGATTACTTTATTTTATCGAATTATACCAAATATTTAAACAAATTCAGATAAACTTAAATTTATTGTATAATTATAAAATATTTTGCGGTGGTTTTTTTAAAAAAGCTTTTATATTTTTAAATTAAATGTTATAATTGTCTTTAAATTGAAATATTACTAAATTGTTTTTTAAACTTGGGTATAAAAAGTCTTAAATACTTTAAAAATACAACTACATACTTACATTACTATATAAATGTGAGCCTAAAAGTATATTAATTTACAAAGTAATTTTATATTAACATAAGTTTAATGTAGCAAAAACTGCATCGAATTTTTGATGATATTTGCACAAATTTAGCAAAAAATTAGTCTGCACTTATGATTATAATGTGGAGAATTTTTATGATTTTGGGCTTGTTTTACAGTCCTATTTGACCATGTTGAGTTCATGTTATATTATATATTTGCGATTATTTTTGCTAACATATACTTGTATACTAAAAAAGTTCGATGAGATTTTCCAGTTTGAATTTTGCCGAACTCATATTATTATGCTTAAAACCTGTTTAAAGAAACAGATTATATTAACTATTTTTAGTGAGGTGCAATAAATGGACTACATAGTTATAAATGGTCAAAATCGTCTTACAGGCGAGGTTGTGGTAAATGGTGCTAAAAATGCTGCTGTAGCAATAATACCTGCCGCAATAGCCGTAAATGGTGTTTGTATTATAGAGAATTTGCCATATATAGAAGATGTAATAAGCTTAGTTGAAGCCATGAAAAAAATTGGAGCAAAATGTGAATTTAGAGATAAACATACTTTAGTAATAGATAGCACTAAAATTACAGATTACAGAGCCACTTATGATTCCGTTAAAAAAATAAGAGCATCTTACTATTTGCTAGGAGTTTTGTTGGGACGTTTTAAGGAGGCAGAGGTACCGCTTCCAGGTGGTTGTAACTTTGGTACACGCCCTATAGACCAACACGTAAAAGGGTTTGAGGCATTAGGGGCAACAGTAACAATTGAATATGGAATGATTAAGGCAAAAGCTGAAAAGCTTGTTGGTGCAAATATATACTTAGATGTTGTAAGTGTAGGTGCAACTATTAACATAATGCTTGCAGCAATTTTCGCAGAAGGCACAACAATAATAGAAAATGCAGCAAAAGAGCCTCATGTAGTAGATACTGCAAATTTCCTAAATATGTTAGGGGCAAAAATAAAAGGGGCGGGAACTGATGTAATTCGCATAAAGGGAGTTGAAAACTTACATGGCGGAGAATATATGATTATTCCCGACCAAATAGAAACAGGCACATATATGATAGCTTCAGCGATAACAGGAGGAGACGTTAAAGTCTGTAATATAATACCTAAGCATATGGATTCTCTGTCGGCTAAACTGCACGAAATGAATTGCGAAATAATTGAGGGTGATGATTTTATACGTGTAATTGGAAGAGAAAAAATTACAAGTGCAAATATAAAAACAATGAACTATCCGGGATTTCCCACCGATTTACAACCTCAAATGACAGCGTTGCTTTGCGTTGCTGAAGGAACTGGCATTATAACCGAAACAGTTTGGGAAAATCGCTTTCAGTATATAAACGAACTCAAAAGATTAGGTGCAAATATAACTGTTGAGGGAAGAATTGCAGTAATAGAAGGCGGAACTCCTCTAACAGGTGCTGAAGTAAATGCGACAGATTTGCGAGCTGGGGCAGCACTTATAGTTGCTGGTCTTATGGCAAAAGGTACAACCACTATTGGTAACGTTAAATATATAGACCGTGGATATGAGGAAATAGAAGTGAAATTAAAAAGACTAGGTGCAGATATTAAAAGAATAACTAAATCAGAGTAATTTCAATAATACACCTATAGGCTATAGATAAAGTTGAACCTTTTTGTGTAATAATACAAAAACAGAAAGGGTTTTCATGTTTTTCGCATAAACTTAGCTGTGTTTCGGCTAAATTTGTGCGAATATTATTAAAGCTATTATATTTTCTTTTCTTTACTGAATGAGAAACATTCTAGCTAGCTTAGTTATAATATCGCATAGGAAAGCAGGTTACATATGTTGAAATTTTGCCCAATAGCTAGTGGCTCAAACGGCAACAGTATATATGTAGGAACAGAAAAAACTCACATACTAATTGATGCTGGTTTAAGCGGCAGAAAAATAGAGAATGGCTTGAGAAGTATAAACTTAAATGCAAATATGCTAAATGCCATATTCATAACCCACGAACACACAGACCACATACAAGGAGTAGGTATTCTTTCGAGAAGATTTGATTTACCCATATTTGCAACAGAAAAAACATGGGCTCAAATACAAAAACACTCCTTGCTAGGAAAAATAGATGAAAAAAACATAAAAGTAATAAATACAGACGAAACATGTATTCTAAATGATTTGGAGTTAAAACCATTCTTAATACCCCATGATTCAGCCGAACCCGTAGGATACACCATACAATCATATAACCGCAAAATAGCAATAGCAACAGATATAGGGCATATTACAGACAATATAAAAAACAATATTTATGGGTGTGATGCAATTCTATTGGAAAGTAATCATGACCTTGAAATGCTTGAAAACGGAAGATATCCATATCATCTTAAAGCTAGAGTTAAAGGTAATAATGGGCATTTATCCAATTCCTCCGCCGGTGAACTTTTAGCTGAAATTATGAGCAGTAAAACAAAACATGTTTTTCTTGGGCATCTAAGTGAAGAAAACAATCGTCCTATTATAGCAATGGATACTGTTATGAAAATACTAATGTCTAATAAAATTAAAGTGGGAAAAGATTTAAGCCTCTATCTTGCAAACAGGGGTATTGTTAGTCAAATGCTAGAATTAAATACGAATTTTGGCTGTTGACAAGAAGAGCTTAGGAAACCTAACAAAGTTTCCTAAGCTATTAGTAAAACTTTATTAAGAAATTCCGCATACTATGCATTCTTTCAAAAGGTATTTGCTAATTTCATTTCCAAAATATTAACTCTCTATATTTTGATTTTGGGGTAGTTTTTAATGTACCCCTCTTTTATCATTTATATATTTTTACTAATATAATCGCAAATTTACAAACTCTAATTGTTGACATTTTTTCTGCAGGGTGTTATAATTTTAACGATAAAACGAAGTATAAAACAAAAAGTGCATATTTTATTAAATTATATGTACTAACTTTTTTGTAACTGTAATCGGTAGACTATTACTAATTCCAGCTAATCACTATCTAAGAATATGTTTATTATCTTCATTTCACATCTACTAACTAACTTAATTTATTTTTTATATGGTAGCCTCTACAATATTTTTTATACTTCACATTACTGCTACTTTACTACATTACATAAAAAATATTTATAATGAAGATATTAAACAGGTTCTAAAATACTAAACTTATCATCTTGCATAATTCATTTGTATTGAAAAAATTTATTTTTAGAAATTTCCTTTATATTTAGCTTTCCAAACTGCACCCTTGTAGTTTTGAAGATTTTAGTTGGAATTAGTATAAAGGAGGTCAATAACTATGAACGAGAAAGATTCAAGCAAGTTTAACAGGATACTGTCACAAAAAGATGTGCTTGCACTAGCTTTTGGTGCAATGATTGGATGGGGTTGGGTTGTTTTATCCGGTGAGTGGATAAAAGAGGCAGGCTCAGTAGGAGGTATACTAGCATTTGTTGCAGGCGGAATAATGATTTTGTTTGTTGGTCTTACATATGCTGAACTTACTGCTGCTATGCCAAAATGTGGCGGAGAACATATATTTTCCAAAAGAGCACTTGGCAACAATGTTTCTTTTGTATGTACATGGGCTATTATATTAGGTTACATATCTGTTGTCGCATTTGAAGCTGTTGCGTTTCCAACAGTTTTAGATTACCTTATTCCTAATTATAAATTTGGATATATGTATACAATAGCAGGATTTGATGTTTATGGTACATGGGTTCTTGCTGGAGTATTGGGTTCAATTCTTATTACCATTTTAAATTATATAGGAATAAAGCCAGCGGCATTTTTGCAAGGTGTAGTTACAATTCTTATCGCTATTGTCGGTGTTGCGTTTTTTACAGGTTCATTATTAAATGGAAATAGTACAAATATGCAACCTTATTTTGAAAATGGCATAAACGGTATTTTTACTGTTGCTGTTATGACACCATTTATGTTTGTTGGTTTTGATGTTATACCTCAAGCCGCTGAAGAAATAGATATGCCTTTTAAAAATATAGGCAAAATAATTATTTTATCTGTAATTATGGCTATTGTTTGGTATTCAATTATTATTTTTGGTGTTTCAAGAGCACTAAACCACCAACAATTACTTTCTACAGATATGGCTGCACCTGATGCTATGAAGGCAGTATTTTGGGGAAGCGACATTGCCTCAAAATTTATGATTATTGCCGGAATAGGTGGAATAATTACCAGCTGGAACTCTTTTTTTATGGGCGGAAGCCGAGCAATATATGCTATGGCAAACTCTAAAATGCTTCCTCCATTTTTAACAAAAATTCATTCAAAATATAAAACACCATCAAATGCTGTATTGTTAGTTGGTGGTATTACATGTATAGCACCATTTTTCGGCAGAAGCACATTAGTATGGCTTACTAATGCCGGAGGAATTACAATAGTGCTTGCTTATTTCTTGGTAGCGTTATCATTTTTGGTTTTAAGAAAAAAAGAGCCTGATTTACTGCGACCATATAAAGTAAAAAACGCTAAGTTTATTGGAGGAATGGCAATAGGCTTGTGTTTTATAATGATGATTCTGTATTTTCCGGGAATGCCGGCTTCATTGCAATGGCCTTATGAATGGGCAATTATTATCGGTTGGAGTTTATTGGGAGTTGTATTTTATTTTTGGGCTAAAGCACTTGGGCTTAATACTAGCAGAAATGTAACAATATCAGATAAATGATAAAACTATATTATAGACAAGGGATTGGGAAACTTTTTAAAAAAGTTTCCCAATCCCTTAAAAAAACTTTATTAGGAAATACTAAAAAGTAGTATTTTTACAAAAATTACTTGCTTCATTAAACTATTTAATATATCTTTAATTAAAAACTATTCTTCCCTGCAACCAACAACTACCCATAAACCTCATACCAATAATCGGCGTACCCATAAGGTCTTGTTGATTTATACAAACCTGTATATTTGTCCCTGTTACATTTATCAATAACTGATATATTGTTTCATTTGTAACTATGTTATTAATAACATTTATTTTTTCTATATCACCCAGTATTGAGTAACATGTTTCATTTTCTGAAATGGGCATAAAAAATCCCTCAACAACCGAAAGAAAATCCTCTTCAAGAAGTCTTTCTCTCATTATTTCGGTAGTTTCAGCCTCTTGTAAATCTAACATTTCTTTTGCTGAATTGTCTCCAGAACGTGCTTTTCGCATAAGCTCACGATAATTGGCATCTTCTTCCTGCCTCATGTTTTCGCTTTCTTCATCTTTCATAACAGGCAGAATAATTGTACCATTTGAAGATAGTCCAGCAATATTAACTTTAGAGACTTTTTTTAAATCCTCATCTTCATCTAAAAAATTCAATACATTTTGCATTTGAAAAACTAATTCGTTTCCCGTATTTTCATCTTCACCTATAACAATGTACTCACCATTATAAAATTCAGTTTCTATATTACAACATGAAAGCTCAACATTTGAATAGCTATAAGGGTAGCAATTTGCTACTTTTATATTTTCATTTTCATCTATACTTCCTCTTACTACAAGACCGAAGTTTTCACCATAGTTTTTGTAATATTCAAAATAGACATCGCTATTATTTTTTCCCAATACATATTGTTCATCAGGGTTTTCTGTTACTATTTTAATAAGTTCCTTTACTTGCCGACGATTTTTTATATGACTAAATCCTATAGACCTAAAATATGAATCCATGTAATCCCTCCTTAAAAGTATTCGGAGTTTTATATCCTTTTTTACTATTATAATACAAATATAAATAATTACAATAGCAAGCAAAAAAGAAACATTATTATAAAAAATAGTATAAAAAAATACTCTATCTTTTTATTAGAATTTATATTTTAACATGAGTTCGACGCAGCTTTATTCGTTGAACTCACGTTATTTTAGCATTATAATCTACCATTGTTTTTTTAATTCCAAGTTCCAATCAATATTATACGGGCTGTCCTCTTTATTTTTTAATTTATCATAAACTTGAATTCTTTGGTAACTTTCTGATTCTTCATCATATGGGTTATCTCCCTGCCAATACTGGTGACCAAACAAGTAGCTTTCAGCCATCTCGTCCCACGAATTAAATGACTTTTGTATAAGTTTAGATATTTCAAGTGCCTCATCTAATGCTTCCTCATACGTATAATATTCAGCAATATAATAGTAACCCAACAAACTGTTTGCTCTACACAAATCCCATGCTAAAATGGCATTTTCTCCATACTTATCATAAACATCTTTTAGCATTCTAAAATAAGCAACATCATTTTCGTCATCTACATTTTTTAGTGCTTCCTCAAACTCTTCATTAGTCATACTGTCTATTGTATAGTATTTTACTTCTTCTAAAAAATCACTGTTATGATAACCCTTTTGCAAGTTTTGAATCATTCTTTGTGCTTCTTCTTTATTCTTTATATCCCACCATTCTTCTAAAGTTTTTTTAGCTATTCCAGTATTTAATATGCTAGGCTCAAGCCCTCCAAAAATATTATGGTTTGCATCATTTATTTCAATTAGAATTGCATATGTACTGTTAATCCATTTAACTGTTTCGGGTATTTCAGGAGAGACATCATTTTTGTTTATTGCTGAACAGCCTATAATTCCAAATATCATAACACTAAAAATAACAATCTTATAAAAATATTTCATTTCATTTTCTCCTCTTTTGTAATTATATTAACGTTAAGTTCGACACAATAAATATGTGTCGAACTAATCTATAATATCAAATTTTCTTTCCAAAATAAACATAACTTGTCAGTATTCCATACTGCATTTGCTGGGCTAGTTGAGGGCAAACAAACACTTTCAATATTAGTTATATTAAGGCAATATTTTTTATATAATGCATCTGCCTTTTTACCATTTGTAAAAATTCTAGTTATATTTGTACTAGAAAGAATATCTGTAAAATCATTTGGAATAGGGTTTTTTATTGAATTGTCATCACTCCCTATAATATCACAGCTTTTTAGTACATCCCAAATAGCAATATTATTATCAAGCAGTAATTTTATTTTTTCTTTTTTTGTTTTTGGTAACTCACTATTTGTAATATTAGAAATGACTTTCCAAAATCTATTTTGCGGATGACCATAATAAAAATTGACTTCTCTTGATTTTACAGAAGGCATTGTACCCAAAATAAGTATTTTAGAATTTTTATTATATATCGGCTCAAATGTATGAGTTATGTTTGTATAGTCGCTCATATTGCCTCCTCATTAAAAAGTTTTTATGAAAATGATTATATCATATTTATCATATAGAAGTATCGACAAAAACATTTACTTTAACAAATTTTATTTCATAATTTCTTATTATTAATGTATCAAGTTTTGGTAAAGTATTGCAAATTTTATTATTTAGTTTATTATATAATATAATATAACATAAATTCTAAAAAAAGGAAATTTTATTTAAACTTATGTTATTAAAGGCTAGAAAAAATTTTTACAATGAGGTGAACATGTGTGATATGCAAAGAATGTAATCGTATATATAATAATAGCGAAAAGTTTTGTAATGAATGTGGTTCGCTGCTTACAGAAGAATCTCTGGAGCATCAAATAATAAGCCCAAATAATGAAAATATGAATAGCGAACAATCAAAATTACAAAAATCTAAAGAAACGATAGGAAAAGGTAATAAATATATAAATAGCAAATATACCACAGTCTATTTAAACATAATTCATAATGCTAAGTACATTTATACTGCTATTGGTTTTATGGCTGTTTTAATGATTTTTCTTTTTTTAAATATAAGCACAATTTACTTGAAAAAACAACCTATTAATTTTAATAAAATTAGCAATTATTCTAAACAAGATGTTTTTAAAGACTTTGAACTAATATTTGAAAATGATATTGTTAATATAGAAATCGACAGTAAAACTTTTGATTCTATTTTAATTAATTATTTTAATGAACAAAAATTATTTGATAAAAAGTCCCCAAATATTACGAACTTACATTACAACATTGAAAAGGAAATGCTCTATGTTGAAATAGATAAAGGTGATGAATACGCTTATACCTTTCGACTTAAAGCTCCTATTGTTGCAAAGGAAGGTAATCTGCAATTTAATATAAAATCATGTGGACTTGGAAGTTTATATATATGGGTACCTAAAAGTTATTTCAAGTCTGTTACGGGGATTTCGGATAATTTAATTATTTCTGATGTTACAAATAGCCCTTTGCTTGTACTACAAGATATAAAAAAAGGTGCATCCTCTAATATCACATTATCTTATACATATAATGAAGAAAATTTAGTAAAGCAATTTAATAAGTATGCTGAGAATGTTGATGATATGAGAGTTATTGCTCATAAAGAAGACTTAAATGAAGTATTTCTATCATTTGCTACAGAAAAAAATGTAGACTTAAATATGGCTAAGAAATGCATAAATTATTTTATTGAGGACAGTGTAAACTTAGAAAAATTTGCATTTATGTTGAATCCAAATCAATTAGAAGAAATTTATAATGATTTAGGCGACCTATTTATACAAGGTATGACAAAGGAGGAATGGCTCTCTTTGTCGGAAAATGATACCTCGCAAATATTAAATCAATATCATAATACATTTCTAATTGCTTTTCTAAAGCATTTATATATTAACAAAGACTATACAATAAGTAACAATACTGTACTAATAAATGATTCTCCTCTTAACTTTAAAAAGATTTTAAATGAAAATGGTAGCAATTCAATAATATATGATATTGATATAATTGTTGAGGGAACTACTGTTTATGCGGTTTATAATGTTGATGGAAATACAATTAAAAAGACTTTACTATCAAGGCGGTGACAAAAATGAGGTGTAAATATTGTTATAACGAAATACCAGATAACAGCGAAGTCTGTAACTATTGCAACCAAACTCTAATAATAAAGACAGAGCAAATACAAAACACTCAACTACAAAATAATCAATCTCAAAACAACCCTGAACTAATTGAAACTATTAAAAGCGAAGATATTACAATGTCTGATGAACCCGCTAAAAATAGTCAAATTTCTCAAAATAAAGAAGGTATTGAAAAAAGTGCTGATATTGAAAGCAGAGAAAATGCTCCACCAGAAAACAAACCTCCTGAAAAAAAAATAACTTTAAAAAATAAAGCTTTTATAGTCTTTTGTATATTATGTGCTTGCAATATTCTTATGATTTTTGTTTTGATTTTTATAAATATATACCACAATAATAAAAGTATTTATGTAAGTAATACTACTTCAAACCAATTATCAGACAATACTGATATTGTTAAGCTACGTTTCAAAAGCTTGAAATTTAACTTAGACTTAGGAGAAAATAAAAAACTTCCATTATCCGTTTACCCAATTGAAGCCGAAAATCAAGAGTTGATATGGGAATCAAGTGACGAAACCCAAATTAAGGTTGATAACAGTGGAATGGTTACTGCACTGGAAGAGGGCGGAAGTGCAACTATAACAGTAAAAGATAAAAAATCAGGTAATGTTAGTGCAAGCTGTGAAGTAAACGTATATACAAAAGAGAAAACATTTTTTAATACTGTAAACTTTATTAACACCAATAAGGTTTATATGGAAAGTATTAACGTTTATGAGGAAAACTATAACCCAAACAAAAGAGATAATAGTTTGGAATGGGACGATTCGCTTTTCTATAGACTTGAGGACATTTACTCAGATAAAGATGATGATGGGCAAATAAATTTTTATACAGTAGAAAAGAAACAACTGTTAAATGAAGTTACTGAAAACATAATGGAGTATGAAATTTACCGCAATCCTGATAATAAAGAGGTTAATAAAATTGTTTCGATTGAGTACAGAAACGATAATTTAGAAATTGTTGATTACTACTTTTCTGAAGGAAAAATAAATTTTATATTTATGAGAACAGATAGCTCATATACTCCAACATATGCCTCGAGAGATAAAATGGGTCAAAGATTTTATTTTAACAACGACGTTTTGCTTAAATGGAGAGAAATTTATGTTCCATTACAAGTAGATGACTACACAATTAGCCCAGCAGAAAATTCAAACTATTATAATGACCTTTCAAATGATAAAAAAAATGCTTATGATGAAGCTGAAATAAAAATGATTAATGCCGCCTATAATACATATAACAATGTTCTTCAAGCTAAAAGTATAGGATTTATTAGGGGCTACATTACAGACGTAAATAATAATGGTTTTTCAGGCGTTAGTGCAAAAGTATTCTCAAATGATTATAAAACATTAGTTTCAGAATGTTTGACAGATGAGAACGGTTATTACAACCTGCCTGTTCCCTCCAACAGCGGCTCTTATTTTGTAAGACTTAGTAAGCCAGGCTATGTAACTACAGATATTTATGATGTTGAGGTTAACAACCAGTTTCTAACTGCATATCAAGAAAATATTTATATGCTGAAAGACATCGGTGCTTCTTATGATGTTTATATTTTGTTGTGTGATGCATTTAGCAAAGTTCAAGATGTATATTATGAAAATAATAATGATTATGGCACATTTCATGAATATAATGAAAATTATGAGTTTGATGAAATAGAGGGAAATCTTGAAGGATATTACAACGGAGATTACAACAGTAATGAATATATGTGGCAAAATAATGCACTATCAAGGTTAAGCAATGCCGTATTAAATATCAGAAAAGGTGTTAATAACAAATCAGGCACAATATTCAAAAAAGTAACTGCTAATGAATATGGTGAGGTAATTGTTAACCTACCAGCTGGTACTTATACAGGAGAAATTATTAAATCAGGATATGTTACTTCTTATTTTACAATTGTAGCAAAATCTGACTACGAACACATTCAAGGTACTACAACACCAATACTTGGCGAAAATGAAGTTCGCATTGTATTAACTTGGGGCGACAAACCTAGAGATTTAGATTCACATTTATTTACACCTTATCAAGGAGATGCAGGTGATATGCAGCATATAGGTTATTATAATACTTATGACAGCTATGGAAATAATCTTGATGTTGATATTGTAGATGGGTATGGTCCTGAAACAACTGCAATAACTAACTTAGGCACAGGGTTATATAAATTTTATGTTGCTGACTTTACAAACTGTATACGTGATAACATTAATTCTACGGAAATGTCCGCTTCTAGTGCTAAAGTAAATGTTTATACAAAAAACGGTTTGGTTCAAACATTTAATGTTCCGCAAAATAAATCAGGCGTAATATGGGAAGTATTTGAAATACGAAATAAGAAAATAACTCCTATACAAAGATATTATAACAATATAAGCGATAAACCTTGGTGGAGCTCATCAAAATTTGATTAGCAATTAATGTAAGTTTTTCAATACGAACAATCCTAAAAATTACAATTTATCTATAAAGTTGCGGTGTTATATTTATACAGATGTAACATCTCAATTTAATTAGTAATTTCATGAGGCTCTCACTAATTAAGGAGGATATTATAATGAAATATTATGTTGTTGATGCATTTGCAGATAAGCACTTTACTGGAAACCCAGCAGGTGTTTGCTTACTTGAAAAAGAACTAGATGATACTATTTTACAGAAAATTGCTTCTGAAAATAACCTTCCCGAAACAGCATTTCTGTTAGAAAAAGATAATAAATACTTTTTAAGATGGTTTACTCCTGAATTTGAAATTGACCTTTGCGGTCATGCGACACTTGCAACCTCTTTCGTGCTTATGAATTATCTCGACATGAAAAAGAATAGCGTTGAATTTCATACTAAAAGTGGAGTATTATCGGTAGTAAAAGAAAATAGCTTGTATATTATGGACTTTCCAAGCAGAAAACCAATACCTTGCCCAGTACCAAATTTTCTTGAGAAGGCTATTGGCGAAAAAATTTTGGAAGTTCATTCATCAAGAGATTTGCTTATCCTTGTTGAGAATGAAAGTATTGTTAGAGAACTTAAACCAAATATACAACTATTAAGTGAAATTAAAGACTCTATGGCTGTAATTGTTACTGCTAAAGGAATAGACTGTGACTTTGTTTCTCGTTTTTTTGCTCCTAATGCTGGTATTGCAGAAGACCCTGTAACAGGCTCTGCACATAGTACACTTATCCCTTTTTGGGCCGAAAAGTTAAATAAAAATAAAATGATAGCAAAACAATTATCAAAAAGAGGCGGAATGCTCTTTTGTGAAAATGTAGGAGAAAGAGTAAAAATAGCAGGTAAAGCAATTTGCTTTTCTATTGGGGAGATATTGTTATAAAAGTATAAAATTAAATATTAGGGAGAAAACTTTTTACAGAAAAGTTTTCTCCCTAAACCCCTTTCAAAAAACTCTAACTTAAAAAAAATATTAACATATAACCGTTTTATCATTCAAGTAAACTTGCTTTTTTCTCAACCATTTCTTTCATATCTGTCTTATACTTTAGAATTTTATTACTAATATTTTCATCAAAACTACCTAATATTTGAGCCGCAAGCAAACCTGCATTTAAAGCACCATTTATTGCTACAGTTGCAACAGGTACACCTCCAGGCATTTGTACAATAGAATACAATGAGTCTAAGCCACTTAGAGTTGACGTTTTTATAGGAACACCTATTACAGGTAGCGTTGTAAGTGAGGCAACCATTCCTGGTAAGTGAGCCGCCCCTCCAGCCCCAGCAACAACAACTTTTAATCCACGACTTTTAGCAGACTTTGCATATTCATAAAGCCTGTCCGGCGTTCTATGTGCTGACACTATAGTCATTTCATATTTTATTTCAAAATTATCAAGTATTTTAGCACACTCTTGCATTACAGGAAGGTCAGAGTCGCTTCCCATTATTATTCCAACTTCAATCATATTAACACCTCATAATATAATATTATAAAATTATAACTTTCAACAATTATTACACCTATTGCAGAAAACTAGAATAAAGTTTTTTTAAGGGTTTGGGAAACTTTTTTCAAAAAAGTTTCCCAATGTTTAATATTATAGTATTTTGGATAAAGCAGCATCATCTGCTACAATCGTAATATCATTGTGTAACTGCAAAATAGATGCCGGAACAGAAGGCGTAATAGGCCCTAAAAACGAATTATAAATAGCATCGGCTTTTGATTCTCCGCTTGCAACAAGAAGTATTTTTCTAGCTTGCATAATAGATTTAATACCCATAGTATATGCAAACTTAGGAACTTCATCTTTATTTTCAAAGAACCTCGCATTAGCATCTATTGTACTTTCTGCTAATGCAACACAATGAGTTTCTTTCTCAAAAGCTTCGTCAGGCTCATTAAACCCAATATGACCATTTCCACCAATACCTAAAAGCTGTAAATCAATACCTTCTATAGATTTAATAATATTATTATATCTTTCACATTCCTCATCGCTACTTTCAGCTAGACCGTTAGGTAAATGAGTATTTTCAGGATTTATATTGATATGCTTAAAAAAGTTCTCATACATATAATAGTAATAGCTTTGCTCGTTGTCTCTGCTTAATCCTTTATATTCATCAAGGTTTACGCTTTTTGTTTCAGAAAAGTCAATATCACCCTTTTTATACCATTCTATAAGCTGTTTGTAAATTCCTATAGGTGTAGAACCTGTTGCAAGCCCTAATACACAATTAGGCTTCATAATAACTTGCGCAGAAATAATATTTGCGGCTTTTCTGCTCATATCTAAATAATCTTTTGCTTTGTATATTTTCATTATTAATTTCTCCTTTGTTTATTTATTATATGTCATATTTGTTGGCATTTCTGTTAGTTACTTAACATAAAAATTATTGTGATTTCTGGCTTACTTTACAAGCCTGTTCGACTACGTCGGACTCACGTTACTTAATAGCACCCCTAAACGCTTCCATTTCCCTATTCACTTTATCCTGTACATCACCTGAAGGTCTGAAAATTGTATCATAAGAAAATAATATAAAACCATTAACTTTAGGAGTACTATTCATTTTGTCTAGCATACGTTTCAAAATTTCTTCATCATTAACCCACTCCAATTGAGTGCTTTGAGTTTTACCTGCCCACTTATCATATTTTCCAACTTTGTAAGCAGCTAACCCAACATAAAGCTTAACTTTATCATTAGTAACCATATCCGACCACTTATCTATTGTTTGCTCAAAGGGATTATTTGTATTTTTAAATCCATAATATATTTGTGGCACAATATAGTCTATATATCCATCTTCAGATGTCCAAAGTGCAACATCAGCATATTGAGATTGATAATTTCCATTAATACTTCCTTGCGGGCTAACACCAAAAACAATATTTTTATTTTTGGCTTTTCCCGAATGTACAACGTTATAAACTTTTTTTATAAGCTTACTTACATTATTCAAACGCCATGTACCTAAGTCCAAATCTCCTCCAGCGGATTTGTATGCATTATACTCTACACTATCAAATGAAGTACCTTTTGTAGGATAAAAGTAATCATCAAAATGTATTCCGTCAACGTCATAATTTTCTGCCACTTCACGGACACCATCAGCTATTAAATCCATAACCTCTTCATATGCTGGATTATAAGCATAAACATCATTCTTTACTACAAATCTCTCGCTAATTCTTCCGGATTCAATATCCTCAATCCATTTTCTTGCCGGATTAGTTTCAGAAAGCTTGTTTTTATCTGAAACACCAATTCTATATGGATTAAACCATGCATGGATTTTTAAGCCTCTGCTATGTGCCTCCTCAACCATAAATTCAAGAACGTCCCATCCAATATCGTCTCCTTGTCTTCTGTTAGAGCTTCCATTAGGGTTTACATAAATTGAACTTGGGAAAATTTCCGACTTATATATTGCGTCACTATGCGAGCGGACATGTACAACAACTGTATTTAAACCTGCACTTTTTACATTATCAAAAATATTTTCAATATTTTGCTTTGCTTGCTCAATAGGCTTACCCATTATTAAAGGCTCACGTCCATCATTTCCACCGTACTCAAGAAATGAAATCCAAACTGCCTTCATCTGCTCGTCATTGTTTACAGTAGATGATTGCTTATTATTGCTAGTATCGGTTTGTGTAGTTTGTTTATTGCTATCGTTAGTACTTTTATTAATGTTTGGAATACTAATTTTTGGAACAGCTAACTGTACCTCACCGGAACGGATTAGGGTTTTACCAACAACTTTTGTATTATCAAGAACTACGCTTCCATCTCCAACACCTTGGGAAACAATTAAATCACCTTTTATTATGGAATTTTTTAATACAACATCTGAAGTATTAACAATAGCTGTTCCATCTACTTCACCCGAATATTCAGCTTTATTGTTATAAATAGCTTTAATAGAATTATCCAATAGCTTTACAACTTGTGCTCGGCTTACATATGATTTAGGTTCAAAATTGTTTTCACCCATTCCAGTAATATATCCTTTTTCTGCCATACCAAATACATAACCTTTTGCCCAATCTGATATTTCTCTTGTGTCAGAAAAGGTTGATGTATTACTGCGTTGTACACCTAAGGCTCTTCCAATTATAACTGTAGCTTCTTCTCTGGTTAATTTATCCTTTGGACGAATAATTCCATTTTCCCCTACAATTATGCCTGCTGAGTTTGCACCCAGCAATGATTTAGTATAAAAGTTTTCATCTAAATCAGTAAATGAGTTTTCTGATGGTTTATCAAATTTCATTATCCTATCAATAATTACAGCCATTTCACCTCTGGTAACAGCATCGTTTGGTCTGAACCTTCCATCTGAACCTTGTATAATACCTATTTTACTCCATTTAACTATCTCTGAGTTCGCCCAATGATTATTTATATCATTATATTCAACTGCAAAAACAGTTGCAGGCATTATAGCAGTGATTATAAATAAAGTAATAATCATTGCTAATAATTTCTTGTACATCTTAAAACCTCCAGTTATTTTATTATTTTTCGTAAGTTTAACTAAGCCGATAAAAAGAATATTGTTTATATGAAATATGTACTTAATGTAAACCCAAGAAAACTATACTATAATATACCTTGTATATTTTTCAGCTTATCCGAACTTACAATAAATTAAACCTATCCTACTAATAATAATATAAATACTACAAAAATCCAATAGTTTTATTAAACATAAATTTTTGTAATGACACAGTTGTGTTAATTCTTGATAAAGCTTCTCAAAAAATTTATCTTACTATATTGATAATAAAACAAATGTTTGAAAAAAATAAAACTATATATTATAATATTAAAAAGAGGTGATACGAAATGGACGTATTAACAAAATTGACAATTCTTTCGGATTCAGCGAAATATGATGTCGCTTGTACATCAAGCGGTGTAAACAGAAAAGGTAAACAAGGCTCATTAGGTAATGCTGTTTCTGCTGGAATATGCCATAGCTTTGGTGCAGACGGAAGATGTATATCCTTATTGAAAATTTTACTCACAAACTACTGTATATATGACTGTCAGTATTGCATTAATCGTCGCTCAAATGACGTTCCAAGAGCAACATTTGAACCAGAGGAAATAGCCGACTTAACATTTAGTTTTTATAAAAGAAATTATATTGAGGGTCTTTTTTTAAGTTCGGCAATAATAAAAAATCCTAACTATACTATGGAACTTATGTATAAAACACTAGATTTGGTCAGAAATGTTTATTCATTTAATGGATATATTCATGTAAAAGCGATACCTGGAGCAGATATTGATTTAATTCGCCAAACAGGATTTTTAGCTGACAGAATGAGCGTAAACATTGAACTTCCTTCTGAAAGCAGTTTACAATTACTAGCACCCGATAAAACAAAAACCTCTATTCTAACTCCAATGAAAACACTTAAAAACGATATAATAAAATCTAAAGATGAAGTAGTAGTATACAAACATGCACCAAAATTTGTACCTGCTGGGCAAAGCACACAGATGATTGTTGGGGCGACAAAAGAAAGTGATAAAAAGATTGTTTCTTTAGCAGAAGGATTATATAATAAATATTCATTAAAAAGGGTTTTTTATTCGGCATATACTCCTGTTACAAATAAAAATCCATTATTGCCTACACAAAAGCCCCCCCTTTTAAGGGAACACAGACTTTACCAAGCTGATTGGCTATTAAGATTTTACGGGTTTAAAGCTACTGAAATATTTGACAATGGAAATGATAATCTAAGTTTGAATTTAGACCCAAAATGTCAATGGGCAATTTCAAATATACACCTCTTTCCGGTTGAAATTAATAAGGCGGATTATTCTACTCTTTTACGTATTCCTGGAATAGGCGTTCTTTCTGCACAAAAAATTATGTCTGCTAGAAGAGTCTGCACTCTAGACTTCGATAATCTAAAAAAATTAGGTATTGTAATGAAAAGGGCAAAATACTTTATTACATGCAAAGGAAAAATGTATAATAAAATGAATGTTACTCCTGAAATATTAAATTTTAAACTTTCCGAAAATAAAATAGGAGAAATGTTTCAGCAAGTAAGTATTTTTGATAATAATAGCAGTAACCTTTTAGATGATAAAAGCGAGGGAAGCAAATGGACTTTGGACAAGGATTAGGATGTGTTTTCGATGGAACATATGAGGGGCTTTTAACTATAATATATGAACACTTTTATAAGAAAATGAATTTTTTGTCAATTGAACATGAGGATTATGCCCAGCAGAAAATTGGTATGGAATATATTTATATTAAAACAGATACGGAAAAAGCATTAAAAGTTTATAACAGTATTCCTAAAAAAATATCCTCTTTATCTGCTGATACCGCATACTATGCCTTCCTGCACAACGATTCTGAAAGATTTATTTACATTTATTTATATATTTTATTGGGTTTTAAAACAGGTAAAACTTTAGATAACCACAAAAATGTAGATTTCGTTTTAAAAACTCAAAACTTTGCAAAAGCTGTAAGAAATGAGGCTCATTTTAATAGAGAATTTATTAGGTTCACAGAAACACAAAATGGAATTTATTATGCAGACATTTCCCCAAAATATGACGTTTTAGTTTATTTATCTGAGCACTTTGCTGATAGGTTTCCAAGCCACCCTTGGATTATTCATGATGTCTCAAGGAATATTGCAGCAATTTATAATGGTGAGCATTATGTTTTTACGGAAACACCAAAAGACGCTGTAATACAATATTCTGATAACGAAAAGGAATACCAACAACTTTGGAAAAGATTTTTTGAGACTATAGCAATAAAAGAGAGAGCAAGCTATAAGCTTCAAAGGGGAAACTTACCTTTGAGATTTAGAAAACACATGACTGAATTTAAACTTAATTGATGTAGAAAATATTATTTATATAAAAATTATGTTGACAAATCTTGTTATATATACTATAATACTAAGCGTTGTAACGATATATTGTTTGTGCACTTGTGGCGGAATTGGCATACGCGTTGGACTAAGGATCCAATGAGAGCAATCTCGTGCAGGTTCAAGTCCTGTCAAGTGCATAATATTTCTCCTATATAAGCATTATGTTTATATAGGTTTTTTTTATTTCAGAAAGGAATGATTATATGATAGATGTTGCAATAATTGGTGCAGGTCCTGCCGGTTTATCTGCAGCTATTAATTTGGTTGCCAGAAACAAAAAACCTGTAGTTTTCGGAAGAAATCGAAATACGAGCTGGCTTTTTAAAGCTGAAAAAGTTGATAACCACCTAGGTATGTACGGAATGTCAGGCGAAGAAATGTTAAAAGCATTTTATGAACATGCCAAAAAACTTGATGTTGATATAAGAGAAGGGCGTGTTCTGCAAATTTTATCTATGGGTAGTTATTTTACAATTAACTTTGAAAACGAGTTTATAAATGCTAAATCAATTATTATTGCCACTGGTGTAGCAAAAGGAAAAGCAGTTAAAGGCGAGAATGAGTATATTGGAAAAGGTGTAAGCTACTGTGCGACTTGTGATGGTATGCTTTATAAAAATAAAGATGTAGTAGTAATTGGTGAAAATAAAGAAGGAGAGGAAGACTCAAACTTTTTAAGCGAAATATGCTCCAAGGTATATTATATACCAAAATACGATAATGTAGATAATTTAAAAGAAAATATAGAAGTTGTACATGGAAAAGTAAATGAAGTTTTAGGAGAAGAATTTGTTTCGGGAATATTAGTAGATGATAGAGAAATAAAATGCGAAGGGGCTTTTTTTATTAAAGAGTCTATTCCTGTAAATAATTTAATATTTGGGCTAGAATTAGAAAATAAAGCGATTAAAGTAAATAAATTAATGGAGACAAATATTAAAGGTGTTTTTGCAGCAGGCGATTGTATTGGGTGGCCGTTTCAGGTTTCAAATGCTATCGGGGAAGGCTTAATTGCTGCTCAACAGTGTGTTAGATTTCTAAATAAAGAGTAATATTCACTAACCTTAAAATTTGTTTTGTATTAAAATTAACAAATATGGTAATTTTTTTGTAACATTTTTAATTAAAAAATGAAAATAATAACTTTAAATCCAAAAGTCTTATTTTAATAACATAATTATTATATTAAATTAAGATTATGGTAAATTTATTGTTTATTACATTATTGTTATAACTGTAAATAAGGATTTTAAGTTAAACTAAAAAAAATTTGATTGGAGAATGATTATGAAAAGAAAAATTTCATGCTTGTTAATTGCAACTACTATTATGGCTACAACTGCTACTAATGCATTTGCTATGGGTGGCGGTGGAGCTGGTGGTGCTGGTGGCGCTGGTGCTGTAGGAACTGCTGGTGGCGCTGGTACAGCTGGTGGTGCTGGCGGTGCTGGTACAGCTGGTGGTGCTGGTATGGCTGGTGGCGCTGGTACAGCTGGTGGCGCTGGCGGTGCTGGTATGGCAGGTGGCGCCGGTACAGCTGGTGGCGCTGGCGGTGCTGGTATGGCAGGTGGCGCCGGTACAGCTGGTGGTGCTGGCGGTGCTGGTATGGCAGGTGGCGCTGGTACAACTGGTGTTGGTACAACTGGCGTAGGTACAACCGGTGTTGGTACAACTGGTGTTGGTACAACTGGTGTTGGTACAACTGGTGTTGGTACAACTGGTGTTGGCACTACTGGCGTAGGTACAACTGGTGCTGGTACAAGAACAAATACAAACAACACAAGACAAAATAATGCTAATCAAAACACAAATACAAGACAAAATAATAATGGGCAAAATAACAATAACACAAGACAAAATAACAATAGACAAAATGACAATAGACAAAATGAAGTTCCTAATCAAATGAATAATGAAGACAACAGAATGAACAGGGTAAACGATAATAGAGAAAATGGTACTACTACTCTAGCAGAAATCTTGAGAAATAACAATATGTCTAATCAGCAAGAAAACGGTTATAGATTAGGCACAGATACATTCATAATTCAAGATGGTGATAGCCTATGGTTAGTTTCTGGAAAATATAAAGCAAAACTTGAAGTATTAATTTATTCAGACAACGAAAACTTATCTGAATCTCAAGTGGTATACTCAAATGAGCATCTAACTATCCCTTATTTAGAAGCTAATAATAACCAAGGTAGATAATTAATGTAAGCTATTAACTGCTTTAAACTGTTTGAAGTCTACATTTAGGTAGATTTTAAACAGTTTTTTAGAACAATTACCCCTCACTAAAAACCCTCATAAACAAAACTTGGCTGAATATATTTAAACTATGACGAGTTTTGTTATGGGGGTAATTTTTTTGAATAAAGTTATTTTAATTACTTTAATAGTATATCTAGCATGTTTCATGGGTTTTGCAGGAGGTATGTTTTTTTCTGCATTTAAAAAAAATTTTAGTGCCAATTTTAACGTAATGATTTTAGGGTTTACAGCAGGAATACTAAATTCTTATGTATGCTTTGAAGTGTTGCCGTTAGCTTTTGAAGCTGGAGGATTATGTATAGGTATTGTCAGTATTGTTTTAGGTGTAACAACTGCTACTATTTTAGAAAACAAAAAAAATATAAGTACATACATATATAAAGAAAACTTTAATCTAAATTTTATAAAAACAGGAATCTTAATAAATACAGGGCTAATGCTACATAAAATTCCAGAAGGAATAGTATTAGGCTCTATGCTTAACTATAATTTGTTTATTGGACTTTTTATGGTTGCAATAATATGTATACATTGTTTTCCGCAAGGTGTTGCAATTACATTATCAATGAATAGTAGCGGATTAGATTATATTAAAATTTTTATATGGTGTTTTATATTATCTGTTCCTATGTCTATAGGTAGCTTAATAGGTGTAGTGTTAACTAGCCTATCACCTTTATTTACAGCATTAAGCATGTCATTCTCATCAGGAATTATAATCTATATAACATGCGGTGAAATATTGCCTGAAACAAAAAAGAGACATGAAGGAAGTCTAACGGCTCTATTTGCAGCACTGGGATTTATTTTAGGTGTCATTTTGACTTTATAGGTTATTTTTCGTAATGTTGTATATCAAAATTCTATGTAATGTTTTTTGGGGGGTTGGGAAACTTTTTTATAAAAGTTTCCCAATTACTGTATACTAATCTTCTTGAAACTCACTAATAAGCTTATCAAAAACCTCTAATGCATCTGTTATAGGTTTTGAATCAGTCATATCCACACCGGCTTCTTTAAGCAACTCTATTGAATATTTACTTCCTCCACTTTTTAGGAAATTCAAATAGGCATCCACTTTTTCCTTATCACCTGTTAGGATTCTTTTTGAAAGAGCAACAGCCGCTGAAAAACCTGTCGCATACTGATATACATAAAATGCTGAATAAAAGTGAGGTATTCTTGCCCACTCAAGAGCTATTTCATCATCTAAAACTATTTCGTCTCCATAATATTTGCGGTTTAAACCTTTATATAAACTGCAAAGAGATTCAACAGTTAGCGGCTCACCATTTTCCACCATTTCATGCGTTTTCATTTCAAATTCAGCGAACATTACTTGTCTGAAAAGAGTTCCCCTAAACTGCTCTAAATAATAGTTTATTAAATACTTTCTTGCAGTAGGTTCTTTTGTTGTTTTAAGAAGATAATCCATTAGTAAACTTTCATTTACTGTTGAAGCAACTTCTGCTACAAATATTGTATAATCACCATAAATATATGGTTGTGTTCCCCATGAATAATGACTGTGCATTGCATGGCCCATTTCGTGTGCTAATGTAAACATATCATTTACTTTATTGTCATAATTAAGCAAAACATATGGGTGACATCCATATGCACCCCATGAATAGGCTCCGCTACGTTTCCCTTTGTTCTCATAAACATCTATCCAGCCTTTTTCAAACGCTTCTTTTATAACACTTGTATACTCTTTACCTAATGGTGTAAATGCATTTAAAACAGTTTCTTTTGCTTTTTCATAATCAACAAAGGTATCAGCCTCCGCAACAATAGGAGTGTACAAATCATACATATGAACTTCTGAAAGCCCTAATGCTTTCTTTCTAAGTTCTATATATTTGTGCATAGAAGGTAAATGCTTATGAACTGTTTCAATTAAATTCATATATACATCTCTAGGAATATTATATCTAAATAAAGCCGCATCTAATGCAGTATCAAATTTTCTTGCCTTTGCAAAAAATATATCTTTTTTAACACTTGCGTTATATGTTGCAGCTAAAGTATTTTTTAGCTTATTATATGATTCGTAATATGTTTTAAAAGTATTTTTTCTTACCTCAACATTTTTAGACTCCATTAAAGAAATATAACGTCCTTGTGTAATCTCTATTTCCTCTCCATTATCATTTTGTACCTTTCCAAATGTCATGTCAGCATTATTTATCATTGCAAATATATTATCTGCTGCCTCTCCTATTTCTCCTGCCTCAGCTAAAAACTCTTCAAGTTCTGATGATAAAATATGTTCTTTTGAACGCATTATTTCTTCTATATAATGTCTGTATATGCTAAACTCTTTATTTTTGTCTAAAAAATCTTTTAATATAGATTCCTCTATCCCAACTATCTCTACATCTATAAAACTTACCGCTGAAGTTAGCATTACTACTAAACTTCCTGCCTTATCAGCCATTCCCTGATAAAAGCTTTCTCCTCCGTCCTCATGAAGCTTCATATTTGCATACACATAAAGTCTTTCTGCCCTATTACTAATATTATCATTTGCTTTAAGGCATTTTAATAGAGTACCCATATCAGATAGTTTTCCTCTATATATATCAAAATCTTTTATACATTTTGAAACCTGCTCATATTCTTTCTGCCACTCATTATCACTTGCAAATAAATCTGCAATATTCCACATATACTTCGGCTCTATTTCTTTTCGTGTTTTCTGGTCAATACTCATTAATTATTTACTCCTTTCAACTTAATATAATAACAATACTATTATAACATGCTAATACCACTTTTTACCTACTAAAAATAAACTTTTTATTAAAATAAATTTATATTTTAATTGTAATTTATATTATTTTAGTATAAAATAATATAGACTTTTCTAGCTAAGTTTGAGACATCTTAATAAAATAATTAATAAACTTAAAAATCAGGTTAATGTTTGATGTAATTTTTACGATATTTAATACAGTGCTTATAAATTTGTATGGCTCTAATAATGTAAATTAATGTAAAACCTACACTAATTAAATTTTATATCAATTTACACAAAATAAAATCTAACATATGAGAGGGAGGGTAGCTACTTTAAAGAAAATATATGGAAAAATAACTATTTTATATTAATGTATGTTATTCTTACAATATTTAATATTACCTCAAATAGTGTAACCATTTTACTTTTCATATAAACTCTTTAGTAGTAGCAAATGTATGAGGTTAACAATAATAAACAAAATAGTTGCTGCTGTTATATTTGTTAATGTAGTTTTATATTGTATTGCTTTAGTCTTCATTCATAACTCAAATAAAAAAATTGATATTTTGTATGATGAAAGATTTGAAATGTCTCATCATACAGGCCACATCAATGAAGCTTCATTTTCGTTTACAGAAGAATTAAGAGAGTATGTTTATACAAATGATGAGCTATATTATAAAAATTATTTAAATATAGAAAAACAGGATATTAAAGGAGAGGCTGTAAAAGAAATTAGATCAATTGGACTAACAAATGAAGAAGAGCAGCTTCTTTCTGAAATAGAAATTTTATTTTCTAGTGCCCGTTCACTAGAAAAAGAAGTTATATCTTTGATGCAGAATAATAATAAAAAAACAGCAATGGATATTGCTTTTAGTAATGAGTACACTTCTATTAGACATAAAATAAGTAAAGATGTAGATGCACTTCATGATAAAAGTGCCCAAAGACTTTTAAATGAAATTGAATCAACCAAGGCCGCTAAAATATTTTATAATAATCTCCTTTTCATTTGTATGTTGATTTTAGCTGGTAATCTAATATTTATTTTATTATTTAATAAGTATAAAGTAATTAAACCATTAGCACAAATTAGTGAGGCAATAAGAAATTTATCTAAAGGGCAATTAGATTCTAATGTTTCTGTAAAGGAGAGTAAAAGCGAAATAGGTAGGTTAGTCGTAGCCTATAACTCACTTATTAGAACAATACGTACATTGCAAGAAAACACCCAATCTATTACTAGCGAAATTAAAATAGGTAAAATAAACTCAAGAGCAGATGAAAATGTTTTAAAAGGATGTTTTAATGATTTATCTGTTAATATAAATAACATTATTAAATCATTAGTTTTTTATCTAGATAA
>CAYYRV010000028.1:0-28257 GCA_964474135.1 uncultured Defluviitaleaceae bacterium | reverse complement strand
GCTTGTTTGCTATGCACTTTTTTAGTTGCCACTTGCGACTATTTGTATATATGGCAGATTTGTTTTGTTTCCGTGGTTACTCTACGGAATAAAAAAAGTTTACCAATAAAATGTTACTATTTTAAACTCTTTTTTTTATTTTTTTTAATTGTTTATATTCATCTTTCATATAATACATTTTATTATCAACAGAGTTTAAGATAAATTCAGGGTCTAATATTGTTTCAGTATTTATCTCCATTACTCCGTAACTGATTGAATAGAAAACACCTTTACCCTTTGAAGACTCATTAATTAAGTTAATTTTACACATAATAGTTTGCATAATATTTTCAACTATTTTATAAGGGCATCGGTAAAATAATATAAGAAACTCATCGCCTCCCATTCTAGCAAAAATATCAGTTTGACGTATAGTTGCTTTAATAATGTTTACAATTGACAAAATATAAATATCCCCTTCGCTATGACCAAAAGAATCGTTTACTAACTTTAGGTCATTAATGTCAATATAACATACAGTAAAAATATCTCCTCCACATTTTAATTGTTCAATATAATCTATGAGATAGTCTATTCCTACTTGTCTATTATATATACCCGTCATAGCATCCATAGTAGCACACTTTTTAAATCTTGCTTCCGAGGTTTTAATATCTGTTATATCCATACCAATAATAAGCCTAGAAAGTTCTCCGTCAACCCAAACTATATCTACATCGGATAATTTATAATATTTGCTTTCATACTGTATTTCGTAGTCAATTCTATTTTTAGGTTTAAAATTTTTACTAATTTCTTCTTCAGAAAAAAAGTAGCTAATAGAGTAACCGGTGATATTTTCTCCTAGCATATTTTTAGCATCATTATTATTATATATAATTTCTCCATCGCAATTTACTACTAAAATAAAAGCTGGAAAATTGTCAAGAACACTTTTTACTAAGTCAATTGCATTTTGAAACTGTATTACATCTTTGCTCAAAATTATCACCTCTTAATGTAACTTTAGATTAGGATAAGCATTTAAGTCTAACCCAAAAGTTATCCCTTTTAAAAATGAAAAGTATCCGCAAGAGCTTATCATTGCAGCATTATCTGTACAATAAACAGGCTCAGGAATATGTAAGCTGTAATCGTTTTCTAGGCACAAACTTTTCATTTTATCTCTTAAAGTTGTGTTACATGAAACTCCGCCCGCCATGGCAACTTTATTAATACTAAGTTTTTTGCAAGCAGATATTGTTTTTGTTGTTAATACATCAATTACTGATTTTTGAAATGAGGCCGCAATATCTGCTTCATTTATTTTAATATTTGTCATTTTACATTTATTAACATAATTTAAAACCGCTGATTTTAGACCACTAAAGCTAAAATCAAAGCTGCCTTCTTCTAACATAATTTTCGGAAACTCAATTGCATTAGAATTTCCCTTTGTCGAAAGATTATCTATTTTAGGGCCTCCAGGGTATCCTAATCCACATACTCTTGCAACTTTGTCATAAGCTTCACCAGCAGCGTCATCTCTTGTCTGACCTAAAACTTCATATTCACCATAATCTTTTACATGTACAATATTTGTGTGACCGCCTGAAACAACAAGGCAAACAAATGGAGGGGTTAGGTTTTCATTTTCAATATAATTAGCACAAATATGACCTTCTATATGGTGAACACCTATTAATGGTTTGTTAATTGAATAAGCTAAGGCTTTTGCATAAGACAAACCAACAAGTAATGCCCCAACCAATCCAGGGCCATAAGTTACAGCAATTCCATCAACTTTGGTAAGGCTAACTCCCGAACAATTAATTGCTTCATCTACTACAGTACTAATAATTTCTATATGCTTTCTAGAGGCAATTTCTGGAACAACACCACCAAATTTTTTGTGAATATCTATTTGTGATGAGATTATATTTGATAATACTTTTCTACCGTTTTTTACTATTGATGCTGACGTTTCGTCACATGATGTTTCTATCCCTAATATATAAATATCTTTGTTACTATTCATTCCTATTCTCCCATATATTCTATTAATTTTATAAACGCTATTATTTTTCCCTAAAAAAGATATTATACAGTAAAGTTTGAAAAAGTATACTATATAATATCTTTTTAAAAAGTTAAATCTAACAAAAGTTTTGCTACTATACATTATACACGCTATATGGAAGTTCGTAAAAGGATTTTTTAATAAAACCATTAATTAATCCTGCAGAAAATGCACCAAGAGCAAAAATAGGAATGAACATATAACATAATAACCAATCCAAATAAGGAGTAAATTTAAGCAATTCAATAAAAATTACTCCAGCTAATAAGCTATAGTATGAATTTGTTTTTATAGATAGCTTGTCACATATATAATGTCCACATACTATACTTAATGAAACTTCTCCTACTACAGAAAAAATAATGATTAACAGAAGCATAATTATTGTAATAGGGAAACCTATTATTGATAATGCGAAAACAACAGCTAAGGAAACTAATATAAAATAAAAAATAAGACCACTTTTTAAAACCTGTATAGGTTCAAACATAACTGCTCCGGCACACTGCTCAAAAAATGATTTTTTAACCGGAAGAATTATAAAACTTGCAATTATTATAAAACACGATAGCAATACTTTAAAAACAATTATAGAAATTTCATCTGAATATATTTTTATTCCATCTGATAATTGTTTTGTTTTTCCAAAATTTAATAAATTAAATAGAGGCTTAATACTTACATTAGAGTTGTCTGGATAGTAAACTTGTGAAGAAAATGTTTCAATATTACATTCAATCTTGTTACCATCGTTAATTATAACATTAGAGAAAAACAATTTAATATCTCCGTCAAAATTGCCATTTATTTTAACATTTCCAAAAAAAACAAGCATTTTGCCTTTACAATTATTAAATTCTGTTGTACAAAACAAAAAAAAGGGGCTATTTATTGAGGCATTTTCAAAACTTAAATACTTTGAAAAAAAACCGCCACTAACATTATCTGTCTGAGCATAAATAACAGTGTTAAGAATAATAACAAATAATATTAAGAATAAACCCCTTTTTTTCCACATCACACTTCAACCTTATTTCTTTTGTAAATTATATACTGTATAACTCCAAGTATAGCAAGAATACCAAGTAAAACAACTCTAGCAGATGAAACATATTCTGATATATTAGTAATATATGAGCTTATAATACTAACAAAATTATTGCTAAACTCAATAACATAATCTTCAACAGGAGATAATAAGTCATAAAATCCTGAAAACTGATTACTTGAACTCAAGTAATTCATAATAAAGTTTTTGTTTAAAACTATCATAACTGCTATGCCAACTAGAACAGAGAATGAACTCCAAAGCCAACATGTTAGGGTTTCAAGTCTGTTGCTACATTTTAAAGATTCATCAGGAAGTTCATTTATTTTAGCCATAACATTAATTTCAAAGTCATCGGGAGCGTTTATTATTTCTATTTTAGAAAATTCTTTATTTATTTTATCATATATTTCAAAGTCTTCTCTGCAATGTGAACATGTTTCTAAATGAGTGTTTAATATAATAGTTTCTTCTTTAGTTAGAATGTTATCCATATGTTTCATTAATAATTCATCAATTTTACTGCAATCCATAATTTCCACCCTCCCTTAAATTAAGTAAACTTTCTTTAAGCATTTTCCTACCTCTAAAAATTCTATTTTTAACTTTTGATAATGGTTCTTGAGTAACATCGGCAATTTCCTGATAGGATAAACCTTGTTGGTGATATAACACAATAGGTATTTTATACATATCAGGAAGTTCATTAACTACTTCCTTGAGCTGTTTTTTCTCCTCATTTTTAATTGCTGTAGATTCAGGAGACTCCTCACTAGAAATATCATAATCAACCTCGTCAAGCGAAACTATTTCTTGACGCTTTTTACGCCTGTAGTCAATAACATGATTTGTTGTAATGCGTATTATCCATGTACTAAATTTAAAATCTGGATAATACTTGTCTAAATTTTTATATATTTTTATAAAAACCTCTTGAGCAAGGTCATTTGCCTCTTCGGAATTATTAACCATTCTAAGTATAACGGAATAAACTAAATTTTTATATCTTGTTACCAATTCACTGAAATAATTTTTATCTTCATTAATACATGCTTTAATAAGTTGGAAATCAGTCATTGATTTTATATCTATCGCAGTATTATTTGCCATTGTAATCACCATTTCCCTCCAAATAGTTTCAGTAAATTGCTAAAACTATTATATTTTAAAAATATAACAGAATTTTTGCAAAAATGAAACCTTTTTTTAATAAAAAAAATAACTCTATATAAATTGACTGACATATAAAGTATACACTTGAATTTTTTTTATTTATAAATATATGTACGAAGGAAAAATATTTTTGTTTATCTCTATGAACTTATTTTTTTAATTTTATGAATAGAGCTAAGAATGGATTATAAAAAGATGGTTAAATATAAGAAAAAGGAACATGTATTTGAAGTGTTCAAAGAAAATATAGATGGTTTTTATATTGTTTAGAGCCTGTATTTAATCCAACAACTCAAATATTGAATACAGGCTCTAAAAGTAAAAATATAGTAATGTATTAAAATTGTTTTCTTAGGCTTTAACCTCGACAAATTTAATACACTACCATATCATCAGATTAATTACTATAATAAAATAGAATAAATTCCATAAGGAGCAGATATAAAATTCAAAGTATTATTTTTACTTTTGACAATTTCTTCTCCCCTGATGTTTATTAGCTTTGCCTTACCTAAGAACTCTGAAACATCAATAGATATTTCTGTGTTTTTTCCTGAAACTTCCCTTATATGAACAATAATATTTTCATTATTCGTAATAATAGATGATATCCTTAAATTTTCAGGTAAATTCAAAGATTTATTAATTCTCTCAAAATTAATTTCTTTGTAGCTAAATTCATCAGAACAAAACGAAACTGTACCTTCAGCTTTATTTAATACTCTATAATATTGCTCTGGTATTTCATTAGCATTATGGCTGGTAATTACAAAAGAAAATTCAAAACTCCCACTAATCCACTGTGGAAAGTTAGTTCCCCACATATTATTATATGTATTGAAGTATATATTAGGCTTGTGCTTTTCATATTCAGACCTAAATTTAAACATACCTACCTCATCAATTGAAACTAGAGGGGTATCTTTTGCATATATTGTTACAGCGTTTTCATCATCAGAAATTACTACAGAATTTTCAATACAATAGTTTACATGGTTTGCATCTTTTACAATATCTTTTGATATGTCAAGCATACACCCTAATTTATTTATCATTATTTTTTCATCTTTAAAGTTAAATGGGATTGTAATATATCCGGACTCGCCATATAATGTTTCTTGTTTATTTATTACTGATACATTTACATAAATATCATCAGTATGATTTGGTAATGATATTTTTGTAATTATCTTTTCTGCATCACCATATAATTTTACACTCTCATAATTTTCTTGTTGTATTTGTATACAATTATTTTTTATTGTAACAGTAGGATTTTGCGGTCTATATGTTATATGTTTGCATCTTGGGTATTCTTTTTTGCCATTATCACTTATACCCCAATCAGAAAAAATATAACCATAACTACGCAAGAACTCATTAATATCGTCTAAAGCATATATATCATAACGATACCCTAAAAAGTAATCATCTGATGTTGTATCAATAATATTTTTTTGCAGTTTTTTATCGAATAATTCTACAATTCTTCCTAATTCCTTATTTACTACGATTTTATATCTATTATTTTCTATAAAGTTTTTGCTAGTTATTTCATTTTGCTTTTCTTGCACACTTTCTTTACTAATAATTTTTAGTTCTATAAAATTAATAGCTGGCAAATCTTCTATAAATATAAATAATTTTCCACCAACTATTTCTGGCTCTATTATTTTTCCATTAATCGTAAAACATGAATCGCTAACAGCATCTTTCAAGTGAGTGATATCAATATATTCATTTTCTTTTCTGGAGGAAGGATTAAAAATTATTAGTTTACTTCCTGTTATGGAAGCTTTTGCATGTTCTAAAATTATTTTTTCTGCTTTTTTGCAATATTCCATTGCTTTTGTTGCTCTTCGTCTCTGCTCATCCCATGAAAAACTTAACAAGTTGTAATTATCACTATTTTTATATGCATTAAAAGCCTCTTTCTCATATGGACGCTCATTATCCATATGAGTCTTCATATCTAATCCCCAAGTATGTTCTCCAAATAAAAGCAAGTTAAGATAAGCTTTTTCAATCAATTCATTTATTTCATCTATTGGAATAACATTATTAACTTGCTTTAATAATGATGCTAATTTTTCTATTCTTGTTAACATGCCTCTTACTTCTCTTACTTGTGATACTTCTTTTGGATAAGTTCCAACACCATGAATCCATGTATCACCTAAATCGCCTTTAATTGTAGGTACTTTCGGATTATACTTCATTAATTCATAATAGAAATCATCCATAGAACCTGTAACAACTTCGGCCTCTGGATAAAGCTTTTTAGCTTTTTCTATTAAACTATTTACTGTATCTGCACTTTGAGGACCACAATTATCATGTGTATGCAAAAGAGCTAACCAAACAGGAAACTCCCAATCTATTGGTGCTTCAAGGCTGGTTCCATAAGAAGCTTTTGAATACATCATTAAAACTTTACTTCCATCTATACCTTCCCAGTTGAAAAGCAATGGAACATCTAAGGGCGTTGCAAAATCATTTACGCCTATATGCATAAATTTTACACCCATCATATTTAAAAATGTTGGTAACATAGCACCATGACCTGGTACATCTGTCATTTTAGCACTTATAGGGTTTGGAATATTAAACTCTTTATGTAGTTTTTCAGCATAAGTAAATCCTCTTAAATAATCTTCAAATCCACAAAAATCAAAATGAGATGTAAAAGGCAAACAGTGCCAAAGTAATTGCCCATTTTTTACAAATTCACATACTTGCTCTGCCTTTTCACTTTTTACATTTTTTCCACCGTCAATCATTTCGTACAAAGGCCATGAAGGCATTGTCCACATATAACGGCTATTGCCCATATCTTTTGTTGAGCCACAAGTTTCTAAAACATCTTCCAGCATTTTACCTTTATAGCTTTTTATTACATTTTCTGCGGTATCTGTAAAACCTATATCAAAATGTGTTTTAAAAGCTAATATAATTTTCTTAATCATATTAATTACGTTTCCTTTCTTGCTATAAGTTGTTATGTTAAATATTACAGAAAAATTTTTATAGAATATTAATGATTAACATTTTGGGGCTTTTGGCTCCAAACCCAGACTTCTTTCTTGAAAAAAAGAGGCAAAGAGTTTTGCTGGAATGACACATTTGAGTCATTCCTTGTTAAAGTTTCTTTAAGGTTTGCTGATTTAGCCAATATAAATTGGGTTTGAAATTAATGTAAGCATTTCGGGAGTTTCTGGTAATATTGAACGGTACAACTCTACTCTAACAAACTTATTACCAAAAACATTTTTTATAATATTAAATTCCTCATAATTGTTATCTACTTTAATTTGTTCTTCATTTAAGTCAGTAATAATTTTTATAATATCGTTTGTTTTTATTTCGCTGAATCTAATATTACAATTTGATTCGTTTTCATTGTTTAATACCGCAGTTTCACCAATTATTTTTCCATTTAACTCCATATATACATAAGGTCCTGATGGACTGCAAGTAACAAAGCTATTTCCAGCTCTAATAGCGGAATAAATGTCTGATGGTGATTTAGACATAGCATAAAGACCTGTCATAGGAAAGCCAATTCCTTCTCCTATAGAGTTTCTATGGAAATCACTTCCGCCAACAATAGGTATTTTTTTGCCTTTTAATAACATATTATGCCACCAGTTTACGCAATCCATTTCTGATTTCTTCATGAAATTATTCCATATTTCAATACAATCATAATCAGCATTTTCAAGCCCAAATTTAAAACCACAGTTTGGGCAAAAAGGGTGATTTACACTTACAATAGCATTATTTTTTTTTGCCTCTGTAATTTTTTGTTGCATACCTTCTAATGTATTTGTATAAAACGAGCCCTCATAAGCTTTTTTTACTCCTAGGAAGTTAATATGCCCATTATAATGAGTCCATTCTACGCCAGGCATAACAGTAATATCTTCTCTTGCTTTAATCTGATAGTTTTGTGCATAATTGTTATGGTCTGTAATAAAAATATAATCTAATCCGTTTCGGGCTGCTATATTAGAAACTTCATCTACTGTAAACTTACCGTCAGAACCTATTGTATGCATGTGTAAGTCACCTTTTAGTAATTGGCGTTGTTTAAGGGTAAAAGTAAATTCATAATTAACATTTACACCTTTTTCATGGATTTTATATGCACCTATAACAACAGCCCATTCTCCTGACTTCACTTCTACTTGGTCAAAACCATAGCTTGAGTAATATTCGCTTATAAATAAATGATTTCTATTAGAACCAGAACTGCCTATATGATTTTCATTTACATCAATTAATGCAAAATCAATTATATTTATTTCCTCTTTGGATACTAAGGAATTTTCTGAAAAGTGTTTTTTATGTCTTTCATATGAATATTTAATGTCAATTTTATAAGTGTTTTCTGGTACAGTAAAAGGAAGTTTAAAATATTGCCCTTCCTTTTCCTTTTCTATAAATATATTTACATTTGATGTTATTTGGTTCTTGTTGATGTCCATTAATATTTCCTTTCAACTTTGAATATTATTATTCTTTTGAAGCTCCCAAAGTCATTCCTGACATAAGAAATTTTTGAGCAAAAATATAAATTAGAATAAGAGGTATTGTTGCAATAACTATTGCCGCCATAACAGCATTATCGGGAACAGGAACAGCGGCAGATGAGGTTTCTTTTCCTATAAGCATTTCTTTTAACATAAGCGGTAACGTATAAAGTCTTTTTTCTGAAGTTATAGTAGCAGGTATCATAATTGAATTCCATTTTGATACAAACTCTAAAAAGAATATAGAGGCAACTCCGGGAAGTGCTAATGGTAAAAATATTTGCCCAAATATTCTCATCTCAGACGAGCCATCTATTCTTGCCGATTCTGCCAACGAATATGGTACAGATAAAAAATAATTACGCATTAACAAAATTGCAAAACCTGAAACTAAACCATTTATAATAAGACCAGTATATGTGTTTATTAAACTTAACTGCTTATTTAGCTGATATATTGAAACTAGAGTTAAATCTCCTGGTATCATCATAGTTAACATAATAAAAGATGTGATAATATTTTTAAAAGGCATTTCTTTTTGAATTAAAATATAACCTGCCATTGCTGAAAGAATAACTTGTATTGTAGTTGCTGTAAATGTGATATACATAGAATTAAGAAATGGTCTTCCCAGCTTTGTTATTTTAAAAACATAGTCATATCCTTCAAATGTAAATTTTGTCCACCAAAGCTTTAGGCCCGGTGCACTAGCATCTAATGCTGTTGAGGTACTCATTACTATAACATTCCAAAATGGCAAAAACATTATTACAAAAACAATAAACATAAATATGTAATTTACTATTTTTTGAGGGAATGTAAGACTATTGTCAAATTTATATTTTTTTTTCATATATTACCCTCCTATTCGTAATTTTCATCATATTTTGTTAACTTACGTACTATAAAAGAAATAATAAATGTTGCTATCAAAACTAAAGTTGCACCTGCTGTAGCGACACCTATTTTAAAATTGATAACGCCTTGTTCATAAACTAACATTAATAGATTACGAACTTTATCAAAAGTTGTTGAATTGCCCATAATAAAAATCTGGTCAAAGTTTCTTAAAAGCTGCATAGAGCCTAGAACAGTTATAACTTTCATAGTTGGAACAAGATTAGGGATTGTTATATATATAATTTGCTTTAGTCTTGAAGCCCCATCAATAGCAGCTGCTTCATATATAGATTGGTCTATACTCACAATAGCTGCAAGTAACAATACAGCATAGTATCCAGCACCCCTCCATGCCCCAGTAAGAATCATAATCATTCTTGAGTATTTTATTTCAGCCATAAAAACAAGAGGATTATAACTATCTCCTATAAAAAAGGAAAAAATACCATTTACTAAACCAGTAGGTGATAATAATTTTATCCACATACCACCAACAATCGCCCACGAAATCATATATGGCAAATATGCTGCCGATTGAACTGCTGATTTTGCATATTTATTTTTTAATTCATTTATACATAATGATATTAATAATGCAGCTCCGAATTGGAATATAAATGTACCAACTCCTACTACAATCGTATTAATAAACGCTTGTGAATATAGAGAGTCTTTTAAAACTTCTTTATAATTATTTAGCCCTACAAATTTTGCATTACCTAATAATTTCGATTCCATAAAACTGTTATATATTCCCAAAGCCAAAGGATAATAAGAAAATACAATAAAATATATAACAACAGGTATAAGCATTATATAAATTATAGTGTAACGACGCATTTTTTTTAATGTTGTCTTTCCATTCATTATCATTGTCCTTTCTATTTTTCTTATTATAAAATCATAGGGAGAAAATTTTGAAAAAATTTTCTCCCCAAACCTCTTCATAAACTTTCTATACTTATTTACTCTTTTAATATTTATAGTTAATACCTAGCAACTAAATATTTATGAAGCTACGAAAGTCTCTTAACTTTGAAATTTATTTATCAGTAATTCCTCTTGCAACAAGGTCAGCTCTCATGCTTTTCAAGCCTTCTTCTATGCTTATTTCATCTTTAAGCATTTGAAGTGCCCATTTACCAACTATTTCTTTATATTCTGTTTCCTTTGGTAAAGGATTTTCTATAGAAGCATATTCACCATATTGTAAACCTTCTTCTACACCATGATTATATCCTAAAATTGCATTGCTATCAAAATCTTTGTAAATTGGGAATACAGCACCATGGTCTTTTCCATGAGTAGTTCCTATTTCAGTTAATACTCTTTGACCGTTTTCTTCTTTATAATCATAATCTTTTATACCTATAGAAAGAAGTTCTCCACCTTCTTGTGTTGCAAAAAATTCAAGAACTTTAAATGCACCGTCAGGATTTTCAGCGTTTACAGGAATACCCCAAAGACTTGCATTTCCTTTTCTTATCATATGACTTCCTTCAGGAGTTTTAACACCTGGTAAAGAAACAATTTCGTATTCTGACAAAGGTATATTTGCAGCAGCAGCATTTGCATTATGTAATCCTACCCATGCTACCCAGTCAACAGTAACTGATGTTAATTGAGATGCAGCTCCCATTTTTTCACGCATAGCTTTTGTTTTATCAACTGCACATGAAGGGTCTAATAATCCTTCAGAATAAAGTTTTTTAAACCACTCCCATACTGGTGCCGCCTCATCTGTTGAATATGAAGCATATTTTTTACCATCAGCAGCGTCAACATGAACTCCGCCTTTCAGACCAATTGCTGCAAACCATGGTTGTAATTCCCATGTTTCATTAAGAATAACATTATATGGATAGTATCCACTTGTTTGATTGGATTCTTTAAGTGCTTTAAATACTTTATAGTAACCATCAAGTGTAGGCTCAATTTCTTTGTAATTAATTCCTGCTTTTTCTAAGTGAACTTTATTAAGGGCTACAGCAGTCCAAACCTCTTTTTTGGTAAATCCAGCATAATATTTTCCATCAATTTCAATATCTGCCCATTCTTTTGGGTCGATATTATTCATCATAATTTCAGATGATTTTACTTTATCTGTAATATCAGTAAGTGCTTCTTGCTCTTGAAGTGCCAATAAATTTGTATGGTTTAAATAAATAAGGTCATATTTTTCACCATTTTGAAGTTTTTGAACTAAAACTTTATCATAATCAGCAACTTTGTCAATTTTAACATCAAGCCCTAAAGTTTCTTTAAGATGTTTTTCAAATACAACCATTTCTTCGTCGTCTTTTCCGCCTAAATTTCCAGTTAAAATTTTTACAGTACCAGATGCAGGTTGTTCTTCTTGTGTACTTCCATTTGTTTCTCCACTTGCTTCTTTTTGTGGTTGAGATTCGGGTTGTTTCTCTGGTTGTGTTTGCCCACAAGCAGTCATTATACTTGCACTAATAAATACTGTAAGTGCAATAGAAATTATTTTTTTAAATTTCATTATTAAACCTCCTATAAAATATATTTATTTATTACAATATTATTTTACTATAAAAATAATATTTAATCAATAGTTTATTGAAAAATTAACAATGATTTTACGTTTAAGTTTTAAAATTAACAACAATTTTACCTAAATATAACATCTAAAAATTAAAAATTTAACAAAAATGAATTTAAGATTTAATTAATATAGATACAAATTCTTATTTTATGTGGGAATAATATAAAAAAGTAAAGTATACTTTATAGAATACTTTATATTTAATAATTTTATTATATACTAGTTTATTTTTTAACAAAATAATTTCTAAAAAACTATTGACAAATTATGTAATGTTTGATATCATTCTTAATGTTGTTATTTAATTACTTTAATGATTATTATAATATTTGCGCAAGTGGCTCAGTGGTAGAGCATCGCCTTGCCAAGGCGAGGGTCGCGGGTTCGAATCCCGTCTTGCGCTTTTAAAATTAGAAAACAGGGATAAAACCCTGTTTTTTTGTATGATATGATAAATAGTGTGTATTTTGAAGAAAAGAGAGAAAAATATGAGTATAGTTTTAACAACTCTAAATGCAAAGTATTCTCATTCGTCTTTGGCATTGAGATATTTAGAAAAATATTATAAAAGTCATCACAATTTTAAAACAAAAATTAAAATTATGGAATTTACAATTAATAATAGTGATAACTATATATTACAAGAGCTTTATAAACAAAAACCTAATATAATAGGTTTTTCTTGTTATATTTGGAATATAGAAATGATATTAAATATTATTAAAAATCTAAAAAAAATATTACCAAAAACTATTTTTATATTAGGCGGACTTGAGGTATCATTTAATTTTAAAGAAATACTAATTAATAATCCTGTTGACGTAATTGTTATAGAAGAAGGCGAGGAAGCATTTTGTGAATTAATGGATTACTATATTAATAAAAAGAACAGTTTAGAAGAAATAAAAGGAATTGCATATCGTAAAAATGATGAAATTATTGTTAACAAAAAAGAAGATAAAAACATTGATATAAATAAAATACCTTTTGTTTATGAAGACAATATAAATGATTTTGAAAACAAAATAATATATTATGAAACATCTCGTGGCTGTCCCTTTAGGTGCCAATACTGTATGTCATCTATTGATAATAATGTTAGGTTTTTAAATATTGATAGATGCCTAAAAGAGCTACAATTTTTTTTAGATAATAATGTAAGGCAAGTAAAGTTTATAGACAGAACGTTTAATTGCAATAAAAAGCACACAATTGCTATTTGGAATTATTTGCTTAATAATGATAATGGAATTACTAATTTTCATTTTGAAATAGCAGCGGATTTAATAGATGAGGAAATGTTAAATTTACTAAAAAAAGCTAGAATAGGTTATTTTCAATTTGAAATTGGCATACAAAGCACAAATCCAAAAGTATTAGAAGAAATTCAAAGAAAAACTAATTTACAAAAAGTTTTTTATAATATAAAACAAATAAAAAAAATAGGAAATATACATCAGCATTTGGATTTAATTGTAGGACTACCGTTGGAAAATTATTTATCATTTAAAAATTCATTTAATGATGTATATATATTAGAACCTGAACAATTACAAATTGGTTTTCTAAAAGTACTACATGGTTCTGGTATTAAAGAAAAGGCTGAACAATACAGTATAGTATATAAATATAATACACCTTATGAAGTTCTTTATACAAATGAACTTTCTTTTGATGAGATTATTGGGCTGAAAAACATAGAAGAAGTAGTTGAAACTTTTTATAACTCAAACAAGTTTCACTTTACATTAAAGTTTATTATAAATTTTTATGAAACACCTTTTGATTTTTATAAAAATTTTTCAGAATATTGCTATACTAATAATTTTTATGCTACTCCTCATAATAAATTAACCTTATATAAAATAATGTATGATTTTTGCGTGCATTATTTTAATAATTATATTAATATTATAAGTGACCTTATAAAATTTGACATGATGCTAAATGATAATGTTGTAAATGTTCCTGATTGGCTTAATTCTAATATTGATGATTTTGAAAAACAAAAAATTAGATTATTTATAAAAAATTATTCTGGTAATGAAAATAATAAATTAACTCGTAAGTTGCATATTGAAAAATTCTACTACAATATAATAGATTTTAGTTTTACAAAAGGTGATAATATTCAAAATATTGATACATATATACTTTTTAATTATCTCCAACCTAAAAATGCAATTACGGGTTTTTACGATTATAAGAGAGTTTGGAGCAAAGATAATAATGACTAATACAAATGTAAAAGAAATACTTGAACTGTTGGATATACATTATAAACATGAAGATAAGTGCTACTTAAATTTTGAGCCTGAAAAACCGTGGCAATTATTAATAGCTACAATTTTGAGTGCACAATGTACTGACGAAAGAGTTAATACTGTTACTAAAGATTTATTTAAAAAATACCCTGAACTTATAGATTTTGCAGAAGCTGATTTTTCGGAGATGGAAAGAGATATACACTCTACAGGTTTTTATCATAATAAAGCAAAAAGCATTATTTTGACAAGCCGCCAGCTTTTAGAAAAATATGCGGGAGAATTACCAAATGATATTAATGAACTAACTAATTTACAAGGTGTCGGAAGAAAAACTGCAAACGTTGTAAGAGGGCATATTTTTAACATACCTAGTATTGTTGTGGATACTCATGTTAAAAGAATTTCTATGAAGCTTGGTTTTACTAAAAATTCCACCCCTGAAAAAATTGAATTTGATTTAATGGAAGCATTACCCAAGGAACATTGGATAAGATATAATCAACAAGTTATTGCACATGGTAGAAAAATATGCAAGGCAAGAAAAGCTGATTGCGATATGTGCTTTTTAAGCCCCTATTGTCCTAGTGTAACACTTGATAAATAAACTTTATACTAAAAATATAAAATTTACAAATTTTCTATTGACTTATAACTAGTACAGTGTTTTCATTATATATATAATATTTGGCATATCTGTTATTTATAGGTACGCTTTAAAAATAGGAGGGTAAAATGGATAAATCAAAAGTATTTTTTACTAATATGCGTGCAACTTCTGAAGAAAATTTACAACAAAAACTTAAAAGACTAATAGAAACAGCTGGAATTGAGAATATCGATTTTAAGAAAAAATTTGCTGCAATTAAAATTCATTTTGGAGAGTTAGGTAATTTAGCATATTTGCGTCCCAACTATGCTAAAACTGTAGTTGATAAAATTAAAGAATTGGGTGGAAAACCTTTCTTAACCGATTGTAACACACTATATGTTGGTGGAAGAAAAAATGCTGTTGACCACCTTGAAACTGCTTATATAAATGGTTTTTCACCTTTTTCTACAGGATGCCACATTTTAATAGGAGATGGCTTAAAGGGTACAGATGAGGCGTTAGTTCCTGTTAAAGATGGAGAATATGTTAAAGAGGCAAAAATAGGTCAAGCCGTTATGGATGCCGATATTATTATTTCACTATCGCATTTTAAAGCTCATGAAGCTACAGGTATTGGTGGTGCTATAAAAAATATAGGAATGGGATGTGGTTCTCGTGCTGGAAAAATGGAGATGCACAGTGCTGGAAAACCTTCTGTATTTAATGACCTTTGTATTACTTGCGGTAAGTGCTCTAAAATATGTGCACATAGTGCAATAGGCTTTCCAGATAAAAAAGCCTCTATTAATCATGACAAATGTGTAGGGTGTGGACGTTGTATAGGTATTTGCCCCGCTGATGCTGTTTTAGCGGCTGGAGATGAATCTGAGGATATCCTAAATAAAAAAATAGTGGAATATACTTGGGCAGTTTTGAATGATAGACCACATTTTCATATATGTCTCGCAATAGATATTTCGCCTTTCTGCGATTGTCATGCTGAAAATGATGTTCCTATTATTCCTAATATTGGTATGTTTGCTTCCTTTGACCCTGTTGCACTTGATATGGCATGTGCAGAGGCAGCAAATAAACAGCCGATTATAGAGGGAAGCATTTTGGCTGAGAAAGAACAATGCCATTGTGACCATTTTATAAACTTACATCCTACTACCGATTGGAAAGTATCTATAGATTATGCTGTAAAAATGGGATTAGGTAACAAAGAGTACGAACTTATCACAATATAATAAAAAATATTGGGAAACTTTTTTTAAAAGTTTCCCAAACCATTCAAAAACTTTACAAGGGATTTTACAATGTTTAGGTAAAATTTCTTGCTTAATTCAAGAATGTTTTTCGTTAAAAAATTTCTTTTTCTTGCATATTAATTATTTTGGAACTATAATTATATAAAATATATATAAGGAGGAAATTTTTTGCTTGCAAATATAGATTTAAATAAAAAATTAGACAAGGAAGAATATAGACAAGAGTTAAACAATTTACAAAAAAAACTTGCCTCACTACAACAAAAAATTAAAGAACTTAAAATCCCCGTAATAATATATTTTGAAGGTTGGAGTGCAGCAGGCAAGGGTACTCTCATGAGCAAAATGTTATCCCCTCTTGACCCAAGACAATATAATGTACACACTTTAAGACGTGTTACCGAAGAAATGAAAATGCGACCATTTCTATGGTATTATTGGACAAAAATCCCTAGCAAAGGCAGAATAACTATATTTGATAAAGGCTGGATACGTGCGGCACTACCTGAGTATATATCTAGTTGGAACTTAAACCATAATGAAAAGGAAAACTTTTATTATGATGTTAATGCATTTGAAAAACAACTTTCAGACGATGGTACTGTTATAATTAAGTTTTTTCTCCACATTAGTAAAGACGAGCAAAAAAAGAGATTTAAAGCATTAGAAAAAAAGTCAGATACAAAATGGCGTGTTAATGAAATGGATTGGCAGCAAAATAAAGATTATGAAAAATGTACTGGCATTTTTGAAAAAATGATTAATAATACGAATAGTAACGAAAGCCCGTGGAATATTATTGAGGCAAATGACAGGCGTTTTGCTACCATAAAAATATTTAAAATATTTATAAAACGTATTGAAGAAGAAATACAAAGAAAAATCGAAAAAAATAACATTATATTTCCTGAACCTGATATTGACCACTCTAATGTATCTATTTTAAGTTCATGCGATTTGACACAGGAAATATCAACAGAAGAATATAAAGATAAGCTTAAATATTTTCAAGAAAAATTATCTTATTTAGGATATAAACTATATGCAAAAAGAAAACCAGTAGTAATTGTTTATGAAGGTTGGGATGCTGCTGGTAAAGGTGGCAATATAAAACGAATAACAGACAAGCTAGACCCTAGAGGTTATGAAGTTGTTCCTATTGCTTCTCCTACACAAGAAGAATTAGAACACCACTACCTATGGAGATTTTATAAAAAACTACCTAAGGACGGACATATAGCAATATTTGACCGCTCATGGTATGGCAGAGTTCTTGTAGAAAGAATAGAAGGATTTTGTACAAATGAAGAATGGCAAAGAGCTTACAAGGAAATTAATGACATGGAACTTCATTGGTCAAATCATGGCATAAAAATATTAAAGTTTTGGGTTAATATAGACAAAGACGAACAATTGAGACGTTTTGAAGCAAGGCAAAATGACCCACTTAAACAATATAAAATTACAGATGAAGATTGGCGAAACAGAGAAAAATGGGATTTATATGAAAAAGCAGTAAATGATATGTTGTTTCGCACAAGCACAGAATATGCTCCATGGACGGTTGTTGAGTCTAACGATAAGAAATTTGCTAGAATAAAAACTCTCGAAATTCTAACTAAAGAGCTAGAGCATATTTAATGTTAATGCGTTTTAATTAATGGCAACTCGTAGGTATTATAAACTATTTAATTATAATAAGGTAAAGCGTTAAATTGCTTATTCGCTTTACTTTTTTTAATAGTATGGGGGAAAAAATGAAAGATATTAAGTTATTTCGCAGAAGATTTATACCAGATGAAACTGTTCTTTTAAAAGATGACATAATTATACATAAAGATGATGATGTAATAATAACAAAGTGGAAAACTCTAAAACCTAGAGAAGATTTTACACACGGTTGCTCATGTTTTTTTTTGAAAAAGGGCTATAAAGTAAGTAAATTTATTAACAAGGATAACAAATGTATCTATTATTATTGTGATATAATAGAGACAATTTTTGATGAAAGTCAAAACAGTTATGTTTTTAATGATTTATTAATAGATATTGTTGTTTATAATGATGGCTTTGTCAAGGTACTGGACTTAAATGAAATTCCTGAAGCACTGGAAAAAAGCCTAATCTCTGTTGATTTAGCAAAGAAGGCATTATTAATTGCAGACGAACTACTCAACTGTATTTATTCAGGAAATTTTGAGCAGTTAAAAGAACATTTTAAAATTGTAAATACATCAGTATAAAAAGGAAGGTATATATGGGTGGTAAAGATAAGGATAAAGACAAAAATATACACAAAGAGCATAGACAAAGAGTAAAGAAACGTTTTTTAAGAGAGGGATTAGATTCTTTTGAAGATCATCAAGTTCTTGAAATGCTACTTTTTTACACTTATTCAATGAGAGATACAAATGAAATAGCACACAGAATGATAAATGAATATGGAACATTACATAATTTATTTGAGGCTGATACTTTGGATATTTCAAAAAGATGTAAAGTTACAGAAAATGTTGCGATATTAGTTTCTATGATACCATCTCTTGCAAGACGTTATTTTTTAGGAAAATGGGATAAAAAGGATATATTTGATTCTTCTTTAAAAGCTGGTAATTTTTCAATTGCATTAGCCACAGGAAGAAAAGTAGAGAGCTTTTTCCTAATTTGCTTAAATAACAAGCGAGGCTTAATACATGCAGAGAAAATGTTTGAGGGGACTATAGACGAAACTCCTGTATATCCACGAGAAATTGTTGAAACAGCATTAAAGCACCAGGCTGCAAGTGTCATATTAACTCATAATCATCCAAGCGGAATTCTTGCACCTTCAAGAAGTGACATTGAAGCTACAAAAAAAATTATTTCGGCACTGGAAACAATAAATGTTGAAGTTATTGACCATATTATTGTTGCAGGAGATAAATATTACAGTTTTTCAGAGAAAAAAACATTGCCCCTTTGGTATTAGAATAATAATAAGTAAATTTATTAAGGGTTTAACCATTTCAGAATATTGACAATTAATAATAGGTTTGGGGCTTTTAGCCCCAAACCTTGACTTATTGCTTAAAAAGGCTTCTTATTTTTAAATAATCCGATATAATATAACAATAACTCTTTTTTATCTTTTTCCATTAAATATTCTATTTTGTTTGCCTATAAGGAAAAGTCTGCATTCTAATCTCCAAATATATTTTTAAAATAATTAAACCAACTAATATATTCATTTTTATGCAAGCTGTTTTTGAGATATACAAAATTAAATTCATGACTTACAGGCAAATTCTGTACATTAATTTCTTTTAAAATGCCTGTTTCTAATTCCTTCTTTACTGCTATCTTATATAAAAAGGTAATTCCAATATTACTACTAACTAAATGCTTTATTGTACTCATGTTTCCAATTTCGCACACTTTTTTAAAGCTATTAACGCTTAAATTATTTTTATACAATATTTGTTCAAATACATCCCTAGTTCCTGAACCTTTTTCTCGTATAATAATCCTTTCAGACAAAATATCTTCCAGTGTAACAGCTTTATTACATAACTTATGTTTTTCTCCACATACAGCAATAAAATTTTCAACAGAAAACAACTCATAACCATACTCCGATTTATCAAAAAAACCCTCTACAAAAGCAAAGTTTATTTCTCCATCTTGAAGTTTACGAAGTAAAACTTGTGTATTATCTACGGGCATATTTATATGGGTATCAGGATATTTTTTTATTAGTTGTGAAATAATTTCGGGGCATACAAACTCACCTATACTCAATGTTGCTCCAAAATTAAGCTGTGTAATACTAATATTTTCGTTGCAAAGCATATTCTTTAAGTGTTTGCTGTCAACACTCATAGTTAAAACAAAATCATATAATTTTTTACCTCTTTGGGTAAGTAACAAAGTTTTATCTTTATAATAAAACAATTTACCTCCATAATATTTTTCTAAAAACTTTATATGCTGTGATACAGCAGGCTGTGTAATATGAAGAAATTCGGCAGTTTTTGTATAATTTCCTATTTTGTTTAGTGCCAAAAATGTTTCATATCTGAAATCAAGCATAAATCCTCCGCTATAGATTTTCTTTATGTAATAATGGTATTAATTTTATCATTATAGAAAAAGTTAAACTCACGTTAACTTAGCATAAGTTCAACTTTTTAGAACTCATGCTAAGTTAAGTATAGTTATAAAGCAACACCATCAATTTTCATGATGACTTATTCTAAAACTTTAATAATACTAACCGCTAAAGGAGGAAGCTTTAATGATATACTATTGTGACGATTATCACAAAAATGTTCTTGAGATACCATAATTTCTGTATTAATTACTCCGCTACCACCATATTTTGTATTATCACTGTTTAACACTTCAATATATTTCCCTTCAAAAGGCACTCCAACACGAAAGTCTAAATATGTCTCAGGTGTAAAATTACAAATAAAAATAGTAATATTTCTAGGGTTGTCACATTTTCTATAAAACGAGACTATGCTTCTTTGAGCATCATCTGCTTGAATCCACTCAAAGCCCCATGTACCAAAATCATCATGCCAGAGGGGCTTGTCTTCTTTATAAAAATTGTTTAATTCTTTCACAAAAAGCTGCATTTGCCTATGATGCTCATAATCAAGTAAAAACCAGTCAATACTTTTTTTCTCGTCCCACTCAGCAAATTGAGCAAACTCTCCGCCCATAAAAAGAAGCTTTTTACCTAAATGCCCATACATATAACCATATAAAACCCTAAGATTAGCAAATTTTTGCCATAAATCTCCTGGCATTTTGTCAACAAGTGAACGCTTTAAATGTACAACTTCATCATGGGAAAGAACAAGCACAAAGTTTTCTGTATGTGCATACATACTACCAAACGTCAAATTATTATGGTGATATTTTCTATGGATACATTCTTTTTTTACATAAAAGAGAATATCATTCATCCAGCCCATATTCCATTTTAAATTAAATCCTAAGCCATTTTCTTCAACAGGTCGTGAAACGCCTTGCCATGATGTTGATTCCTCTGCAATCATAAGTACATGAGGGCTTCTCCCTAATATAACAGAATTCATATGTCTAACAAATTCTACTGCATCTAAGTTAATATTTCCTCCATATTGATTAGGAACCCATTGCCCGTCATTCTTTGCGTAATTTAAATAAATCATAGAAGCTACAGCATCAACTCTAAGCCCGTCCAAGTGGTATTTTTCTAACCAAAATATAGCATTTCCTATAAGAAAATTTTTAACTTCTTTTCTTCCAAAATTAAAAATAAGAGTTCCCCATTCAGGATGTTCCCCTTGTTTTGGGTCTTGGTGTTCATAGAGAGCAGTGCCATCAAATCTAGCTAAACCGTGTGCATCTTTAGGAAAGTGTGCAGGAACCCAATCCAAAATTACTCCAATATCATTCTGGTGACACTTATCAATAAAATACATAAACTCTTCAGGGTTTCCATATCTACTTGTTGGGGCATAGTATCCAGTAACTTGATATCCCCAAGAGCCATCATAAGGATGCTCCTCAATAGGCATAAGCTCAATATGTGTGTATCCCATTTCTTTAACATATGGAATGAGCTGTTCTGCAAGTTCAATATAACTTAAAAACCTATAGTCCTCATCAATAACTCTTTTCCATGAGCCTAAATGAACCTCATAAATATTTATTGGTTTATTAAGTGGACTTTCACTATTTCTCTTTTTAATCCAATAGTCATCATTCCATTTATATTTATTAATATCATAAACAAGAGATGTTGTACTAGGTCTTAATTCTGCAAAATTTCCATAAGGGTCAGATTTTTCGATTACTTCTCCCCAATGAGTTTTAATCTCAAACTTATATTTGTCACATTCTTTTAAACCTGGAACAAAAAGTTCCCAAATCCCAGACTTGTTCAAAAGTCTCATTTGACTCCTTCTACCATCCCAGCTATTAAAATCACCAATAACACTGACACGTTTTGCGTTAGGTGCCCATACAGCAAAGTGAACTCCTTTTACTCCTTGATGCTCCATTATATGAGCACCTAGCTTTTCAAAAATTTTGTAGTGAGTCCCTTCGCCAAACAAATGTAAATCCATTTCTGAAATTATAATTCCAAAAGAGTAGGGGTCGTACATAGTCCAAGTATTTTCAGTATAACCTGTTACCAAAAGCTTATACATAAACCATTCTTCTCTATCTTTTATTATAACCTCAAAAAATCCGTCATCATGAATTTTAGTCATTTCATATGTTTTTGTCTCGTCATTGTCGTCTATAACAGTAATTTCCTTTGCTTGAGGAATAAACGCCCTAACAGCTAAACTGTTATGTCCCGAGACAATTACTTCGTGCATACCTAATATATGGTGAGGGTCTCCATGTTCAGAATTGATTAATTTTTGCAGTTCTAATAAATTAGCTGTTGTAACCATAATATTTTCCCCCTTATTATTTCGAGTTTTTATAATATTTGCACAAATTTATCCAAAAGTCAGTCTAAACTTATGCTCATAACGTGAAAAATCTTATGATTTTCAGATTACTTCACTGTCTGGTTCGATTAAATTGAACTCACGTTAATTTATATATAATAATATAGTAAATTTATTACTTTGTACAGGATATAAATGTAAAAATAATTTTATTTTTTATTTATATTTTATTTATTTTTTAGTGTATATTGTAGAATTTTGTTGTAAACTCTTTTATTTACGTTTATTGCGGCTAATAATATATTATGATATAATCTTAATATATTTATAATAATGCAAGTTATATAAAATTATTCCTTAGGCAATTTTATTTAGCTTTGGTATATACATTCTAAACAATCGTTGATAAATATTAATAAATTATTTTATAGACATTAATAAGGAGAAACTAATGATTTTAAAAAAAGTTGCTGCCTATACTTTAGGCTGTAAAGTTAATACATATGATACAGAGGCGATTCTGGAACTTTTTGCTGAAAAAGGCTATATAATTACTGATTTCGACGAATTTGCCGATATATATATTATAAATACTTGTACTGTTACAAATTTGGGTGATAAGAAGTCAAGGCAAATGATTAGAAGAGCTCGTTCAAAGAACAGTGAGGCAATTGTAGTTGCAACAGGTTGTTATGCACAAGTTTCCCCAAAAGAGGTAGCGGAAATCAATGGAATAGATATTGTTTTGGGAACAAAAGACAGAAGTATTATAGTTGATGTTGTCGAAAATTATAAACCTGAATATGGTGTTTTAACAAATGTTACAGATATTATGAAAGAGAAAGTTTTTGAGCCTCTCTCTGTTTATAAATTGAATAATAGAGTAAGAGCATTTTTGAAAATACAGGAGGGTTGTAATCAGTTTTGTTCGTACTGTATAATACCATATGCAAGAGGCCCTGTAAGAAGCCGTAAAGCAAACGAAATAATAGAAGAAGTAAAAAAATTATCTGAAAATAATTTCAAAGAAGTTGTGCTTGCAGGTATACATGTCGCTTCATATGGGAAGGATTTAAAAGACATAAATTTATTAGAATTGTTGCAAAAAATTAATGAAGCAGAAGGAACAGAAAATATAAAAAGAATACGTTTTAGTTCTATTGAGCCTACTATAGTTACAGATGAATTTGTGAAAATTTTAAAAAAATATAACAAAGTATGCCACCATTTTCACCTATCATTACAAAGTGGTTGTGCCAAAACTTTAAAAAGAATGAATAGAAAATATACTCCTACTCAATATGAGAATGCTGTTAAACTTCTTAGAGACAACTTTCCGAATGTTGCTATTACTACAGATATAATAGTAGGTTTTCCAGATGAAACTGATGAAGACTTTGAAGAATCATATACTTTTGTAGAAAGGCTTTCACTGTCTAAGCTTCATGTATTTCCTTATTCCCCTAAAAAAGGAACACCTGCTGCGAGTTTTGATAATCAGGTTTCTTCTGAAATAAAAAGCTATAGAAGTAAAAAAATGATTTCATTAGGAGAAGAACTGGAGCAGAATTTTATTAGTAAATTTATTGGCGAAAAAGTTGAAGTACTATACGAACAGCAAATAAGAGAAAATATTTTTGAGGGACATACTTCTAATTATATTAAAGTAATTACTGAATCTGAAACAAATTTGATAAATAAAATTATAGACGTAAAAATAGTCGAAGTATGTAATGGTGTTGCTGTATCACAAAAATTAGATTTTTAATAATAAAAAAATTACTGAAAAACTTAACATTTTAATTATAAACACAGACTATTAAAAATAATTTGCATATTTTGTAAATTTATATTATTATAATCCATAAGTGTTGTTGGGGATTATTAACTAATTATGATTATTTGTCGTATATTTAGTCATAACATGCTTAAAAATAGGAGGGTGAAAATTATGAAAAACAATTTATCCGAAACACAAAAGTTTAACGACTTAGAAAAAATAGCAAAGAATGAGCCACGAGAAGTTCTTCTTTCGGTTTATTCCGCCCTTAAAGAAAAAGGCTATAATCCTGTTAATCAAATAGTTGGTTACATTTTATCCGGAGACCCTACATACATTACAAGTCATAACAGTGCTAGAAACCTTATTAGCAAACTTGAACGAGATGAGCTTTTGGAGGAAATAGTTTGCTTTTATCTAAACGAAAATATATAGGTGATTTGTGAGAATTTTAGGTCTTGATTACGGTGATAAAACGATTGGTGTTGCTGTTAGTGACAGCTTGGGTTTTACGGCTCAAGGGCTTACAGTAATACGGCGGGAAGATGAAAAAAGTATAAAAAAAAGTATTTCTATGCTTTCAGAAATTATTAAAGAATATGAAATAAATATTATTGTTCTGGGATATCCTAAAAATATGGACAACTCAGAAGGTTTTCGTTGCCAAAAAACTTTAGAGTTTAAAGCTCGCCTTGAACGTAACTTTAAAAAGATACCTGTTATTTTATGGGATGAGCGTTTATCTACAGTTGGGGCTGACCGTGTTCTTATTAATGTAAGTCGGAAAAAAAGGGACGATGTTATTGATAAGGTGGCGGCTGTTTTTATACTGCAAGGATATTTAGATGCAAAGTGTAAGGAGGTGTAAATTAATGGGATATGATGATATTGATGATTTAACAGAAGAGTTTGCAACAATAACTATGCTAGATGATGATGGAAACGAAGTGGAATTTGTTGTTATTTCCAGTATAGAAAATAAAGGAATAAATTATCTTTTAGTTCTTGAAAGTCACCTTATTGAAGACGACGAAGCAGAAGCTACTATTTTGAAAGAAATTAATGATGATGATAATGAATCTATTTATGCTATTGTTGAGAATGATGATGAATTTCATGAAATTGTAGCTTTATTCAAAAACTGTAATGATGATTATGATATCGAAATATAATATTTGAAATACAATATTTTATAATATATAAATAAAGAACAAAACATTAGATAGGAGTTATTTTAATTAGTATACTATATAAACTCCTAGAACCTGTTTAGAATACATTTGGAGGTGTAATTATTTGGCTGCTAAAAAAACTAAATTAAGAGTATTTTCTCTTGGCGGCTTACAAGAAATAGGTAAAAACATTACTTGTTTTGAGTGCGGCAATGATATCATTATTGTCGACTGCGGTGTAGCTTTTCCCGAAGACGATATGTTGGGCATTGACCTTGTCATTCCTGACTTTACTTATTTAGTAAAAAATAAAAATAAAGTAAGAGGAGTTATATTAACTCATGGGCATGAAGACCATATAGGTTCAATTCCTTATCTGTTAAGAGAGCTTAGTGTTCCTTTGTATGGCACAAGCCTAACTTTAGGTCTTATTGACAATAAGTTGAAGGAACATAACCTTACAGCTGATTATAATGTTGTATCGTTTGGCGATGTTATAAATCTAGGCTCGTTTAAAGTTGAATTTATTAGGTCAACACATAGTATTGCCGATTCTGCTATGCTGGCTATTTTTACTTCTGTTGGGATTGTTGTTCATTCTGGAGATTTTAAGGTGGACTATACACCTATTCATGGAGAAAGTATAGATTTACAGCGTCTGGCAGAATTAGGACGTATGGGCGTAAAATTATTTCTTTGTGAAAGTACAAATGTTGACCAAGCTGGTTATACTATGTCTGAAAAATCAGTTGGACCTATTTTTGAGAAAATATTTCAGGATTCTCCTAATCAAAGGATTATAGTGGCAACATTTTCTTCAAACATTCACAGAATCCAACAAATAATAAATTCGGCTGTTAAACATAAAAGAAAAATTGTAATAATGGGTCGAAGTATGTTAAATGCTTTTAAAACGGCACAGGAATTGGGTTATCTTAATATTCCTAAAAATGTTATGATAGAAGCATATGAAATAAAAAATTATAAAGATGAACAACTTGTAATTATTACTACAGGAAGTCAAGGAGAGCATATGGCTGCTCTTTCAAGAATGGCATCCTCAGACCACAAGCAAGTAGAAATTAGCCCTGGAGACAAAATTATTATAAGTGCCTCTCCAATTCCAGGAAATGAAAAAACTATTTCTAAAGTTATAAATGAATTGCTTAAAAAGGGTGCAGATGTTATTTATGAGGGATTGATGGAAGTTCATGTTTCCGGTCATGCTAAACAAGAAGAAATAAAACTCCTTCATGCGTTACTTAAACCTCAATTTTTATTACCAATTCATGGGGAATATAGGCATTTGAAGCGTCATAAGGATTTAGCAATAGAAATGGGAGCTAAAAAAGAAAATGTATTTGTAATGGCTATTGGCGAGGTACTCGAAGTAACAGAACAAACTGCAAAGGTGAATGGTTCTATTCCTTCTGGTCAAGTTCTTGTTGACGGTTTGGGGGTTGGAGATGTCGGAAATATAGTTTTAAGAGATAGGAAACATTTATCTCAAGATGGATTGATGATTGTTGTTGTAACTATGGAAAAAAGTTTGGGTACAATTATCGCTGGACCAGATATAATTTCAAGAGGATTTGTATATGTAAGAGAGTCTGAAAACCTTATGGATGAAGCTAGGAGTGTTGTTAGAGTAGCTTTAGATAAATGTGAGAGTAAAAATATTAGCGAATGGTCTTATATGAAAGGTATAATAAAAGATACTTTACGTGAATATTTATGGCAGAAAACTAAAAGAAGCCCTATGATTTTGCCTATTATTATGGAAATATAGTTTTTTAAGGTCGGTGAATTTTTATGGAACGAATATTTGAATTAACTAATAATCTTGCCAATGCTCTTGAAGAATGTGAATGCTTTAAAAATTATACTAATTCCAAAATAAAGATTTCGAGTAATACTGACTTATGCAGAAGAATTAAGGAATTTAAGGGAGCACACTTAAATTTTCAAGCTAAACTTCTTCAAAATATTCAAACATCGTTCGATGAAGAAAGACATGTAAGTAAACTGTATGCTGACCTTTTGCTTAATGATGATGCTAGATTGTTTTTGGAAAGTGAAAAAATAATGCTTGAAATTATTGCTAAAGTTTATAGTACTATAAATAATAGTTGTAAAATAGATATGGACATTCCGTCAATGGTGCAAAACATATAGAAAGGTTAAGCATTCTCAAACGCAAAAAGTCGTTTGAAGAATAAAGTTTTTTTAAGGATCTTGGGAAACTTTTTAAAAAAGTTTCCCAAGGTCTTTATTTCTGATAAAAATAGACCTATTTAATGTAAGAGTGATACTGGTCTGCTACACTTTTAGTTTAGCCCAGAACTCAAATCTAATATAATAATACTGTTTCCAATCTAAAATATAGATAAAATCCACTTACGGCTGGTAATGCATTTTACTGTATCGCATGTCAAAGATTTAATGGTAGAGCATAATCTA
>CAYYRV010000027.1:0-30653 GCA_964474135.1 uncultured Defluviitaleaceae bacterium | reverse complement strand
ACCCACGTATCCAGCTTGGAAGGCTGGTGTTCTACCATTGAACTACACCCGCAAAATTATGCCCAGGGACGGAATCGAACCGCCCACACGAGGATTTTCAGTCCTCTGCTCTACCAACTGAGCTACCTGGGCAAACTTTTCTTACAACATTGAGAATTATAATACATTAGAATATAAAAGTCAATATGTTTTTTAAATTTAACAATAATTATTCATTATAATATATATAATATTTTTTTATATTTGTCTATTTTTATTAAAAGATGTAGGAAAACTTTTATTTTGAAAAGTTTTCCTACATCTTTTTCTCTTGTAAAAATCTATTTTTTACTTTTATAAAACATATCTAAATATTCTGTTTTAACTCTATCTAATTCAGACCTTGGCAGTAACCCCAAAATATCCCATCCAATATCTATTGTCTCTTGAATGTTTCTATTTTCAAGCTTACTCTGATTAATATATTTTTCTTCAAAAATCCTACCAAAATCTATATAGCTTTTATCTAAATCTGAAAGTTCGTCCTCTCCAATTACTGATGCTAATGCCCTAACATCGCCAACATGTGCATACGATGAAAATATTTGATTTGCTAAGTCTGGGTGGTCGGCTCTTGTATAGCCTTCTCCTATACCGTCCTTCATCAACCTCGACAAAGATGGTAAAATATTTATTGGAGGGTATATTCCTTTTTGGTTTATTCTTCTGTCAAGAACTATTTGCCCCTCAGTAATATATCCTGTTAAATCTGGAATTGGGTGAGTTATATCATCATTAGGCATTGTCAAAATCGGTATTTGTGTAACAGAACCTTTTGAGCCTTTAACAATACCTGCTCTTTCATATAATGAGGCTAATTCAGAATATAAATATCCAGGGTAACCTTTACGGCTTGGTATTTCTCCTCTTGAAGATGATATTTCTCTTAAAGCTTCTGCATAGGAAGTCATATCTGTCAAAATTACAAGAATATGCATATCCTTTTCATACGCTAAATATTCGGCAGCAGTTAATGCCGCCCTAGGAGTAATAATTCTTTCAACTACAGGGTCGTTTGCCAAATTCAAAAACATAACAACCCGCTCTATTGCTCCGCTTTCTCCTAATGTTCTTTTGAAAAATTCAGCAACATCATGTTTAACACCCATTGCACCAAAAACAATTGCAAACTTTTCATCAGTTTTTCCTCCCAAACTAGCTTGCCTCAATATTTGAGCCGCAAGTTGGTCATGAGGTAAACCATTCGATGAAAAAATAGGAAGCTTTTGACCTCTAATAAGAGTAACAAGACCATCTATTGCAGAAACACCTGTCTGAATAAAATTCCTTGGGTAAATCCTTGATACAGGATTAATTGGTTTTCCGTTAATATCTTTTTTTGTTTCTGCATATATTTCTCCTAAACCGTCTATTGGTTTTCCCGAACCATCAAATATACGACCAAGTATTTCTTCCGAAAGCTTTATTTCCATTGGACGCCCTGTAAATTTTGATACAGTATTATTTAATGATAACTCACTAGTTCCTTGAAAAACCTGTACTATTGTTTTATTGCCATATATTTGAACAACTCTGCCTATTTTTTTATTATAGCCTTCAACTTTTATCTCAACAATTTCATCATAAGAAGGGTCTTCTATGTCCTCAAAAACTACAAGAGAACCACTTATTTCGCTTAAACCTAAATATTCCAAAAATTATCCCTCCTCATCTAAAAATTTTTATTGTAAAGCTTATTATAGAAACTGTCTATATCCTCAAAATATTTATCAAGCTTTTCTAACTCGTCATTTCCGATATTATACTTAATTGAAATTATTCTCTCAAATATATCTTCCTCTTTTAAAGCACTAACAGGGATTGCTAAGCTAACAAGCGTTTTGCATTTTGAATAAAGATAAAGTATAATTTCCATCATTTTCATTTGCTTTGCAAAGGGAACATAAGTATCAAATGCATGATACGCATTTTGTTGAACAAAACCAAGACGAATTACCCTTGAAATTTCCAAAATAAGTTTTTGGCTATCAGGAAGTACATCTGCACCAATAAGTTTAACTATCTCCATTAGTTCACTTTCTTCATGTAGAAGCTTCAAAATCTGTACTCTATGCGTTACAAAGTCTTTTCCAACATTATTTTCATACCAACCATTTAATTCCTCTATATATTCGCTATAGCTTGTTAGCCATTGAATAGCAGGAAAGTGCCTTGCGTATGCTAAAGCTCTGTCTAATGTCCAAAAACATCTTACAAAGCGTTTTGTATTTTGGGTTACAGGTTCGGAAAAATCTCCTCCTTGTGGGGAAACTGCACCTATAATAGTTACAGAACCTTCCGTCTTATTCAAATTATCAACGAACCCTGCTCTTTCATAAAAAGACGAAAGTTTTGAAGCTAAATACGCCGGAAAACCTTCCTCGGCAGGCATTTCCTCTAACCTACCTGAAAGTTCTCTTAATGCTTCCGCCCACCTTGACGTAGAATCAGCCATTATAGCAACATGATAGCCCATATCTCTGTAATATTCAGCGATAGTAATTCCGGTATAAATACTTGCTTCTCTTGCTGCAACAGGCATATTAGATGTGTTAGCTATAAGAGTAGTTCTATCCATTAAAGGTCTACCACTTTTAGGGTCTTTTAATCCTTGAAAATCCTCCAGCACTTGCGTCATCTCGTTGCCCCTCTCGCCACAACCAATATAAACTATTATATCGGCATCTGACCACTTAGCAAGTTGATGTTGTGTCATTGTTTTGCCTGTACCAAACCCTCCAGGTAATGCCGCCATGCCGCCCTTTGCAATAGGAAAAAGAGTATCAATAACTCTTTGCCCTGTTATAAGAGGTCTATCTACTGTACGTCGTTTTTCTACGGGTCTAGGAATTCGTATAGGCCATCTCTGAAGCAATTTTATTTCAAACTGTTTATTTTGCTCATCCTCAACAATAACTATTGTTTCCGTTAAATCATATTCACCATCTGGAACAGCATTAACTATTTTTCCTCTAGTATTAGGAGGTATCATGACTTTATGAGTAATTATTGATGTTTCAGGTACTTCTGCTATTATTGAACCTTCTGAAACATAATCACCAACATTGGCTTTCATTTTAACTTTCCATTTTTTAGTTAAATCAAGATTATCAACATTGACACCCCTCGAAATAAAAACACCAGACTGTTCTTCAATTGATTTTAGCGGACGTTGTATTCCATCAAAAATATTTCCTATAATACCAGGGGCAAGTGTAACAGATAGCTGTTTTCCGCTTGCATAGACTTTATCTCCTTTTTTTAGCCTTTGGGTATCTTCAAAAACTTGTACTATTACACAATCTTTTTTTATACTAATGACTTCTCCAATTAAGTGCTCATCAGACACAGTTACCATTTCTAACATATGAAAATCATCACAGTTAACAACTGTTAAAACAGGCCCGTTAATACCGTATATTTCTCCGGCTTTTTCCATAATCAGCCTCCTTAAAATTAACGTATTATCCCCACTATATACTCATAACAAAATGTTAAAAGTTTTGAAGGAGTTTGAGGAAACTTTTTCAAAACTTTCCTCAAGGTTTTATCACTCAGAAAACATTATGTTATATTTTAAAAGAAGTATTAAATATATTAAAACTATTAATTTGCTCCTCTAATTTTGTTTCAAAAGTTTCATCTAAAATAATATGCTTACTTTTTGATATAGCAATAAAACCTCCAATAAAATCTCTTTCTGACTGTTTTATTGAAATATTTTTATTTATATTCAATATTTTTTCAGAAAGTATAATATCGCACGGCATAACTGTTACTTCAATTTCATCATATTTTTTTGCATATTTAGAAATATTGTCAATAATATATTTTTTATATTGTTCTGTTTTCATAAAATCGGTTAGCCTTTGCCTTATCAACTGCTGTAAATCTAACGTAAGGTTATTTCTAAGTTCAATTAAAGACTTTTTTGCTTCTGTAGATGCATCTACAAAATCTTTATTTTTAGTTAATTCGGCTTTTTGAATTTCACTTTTAATTATTTCATCAGCTTCAGACTGTGCTTTTTCTTCTGCCTCTTTACATGCATCAGAAAGCTTCTTTGAAACCTCAATCATAATTTGTTTACGTTTTTCTTCAGCTTCATTCATTACTATTTTGTTAAAAATTTGTATTTTTTCTTTTACATTCATTGTTAAAACACCGCCTAATTAAACGTGAGTTCCATAAAATTAAATATTCTAATTAATTTTAACGCCAATTGCTTCACGAACATATGCCGTAATAAAATCCGGCGAACGTCCTGTACCATGTCTATCTGGTATCTCTACAATTAGCGGTAATTTCTGTTTTGTTTTTATATCTTTTATTATATCTGGAAACTGTTTTGCTAATTTTTCCATTATTAAAACAATTCCTATTTCTTTATCAGAAACAACTATATCAAGCTGCTCCTTTAATTCCGCTTTTGTGCTAACGACTGCTCCGTCTACACCGACAAGACGAAGCCCTGTACGTGTATCTGAATTATCACTTATAAGATACATTTTCATAATACATCAACTCTCTGTTATTACTGATTTAAAATCATAACTGAAATAAGTAATCCATAAATAGCAATACCTTCCGCAAGAGCAACAAAAATAAGTGCACGTCCCATAATTTTGTCATTTTCACTTAATGCACCTAATGCAGCTGAAGCAGCTGAACCTGTTGCAATACCAGCACCTATTGTCGCTAAACCTGTTGAAATAGAGGCTGCTATAAATTTCAAGCCTTGGTCTGTTATTGTTGTAGCTGATGATGGTGTAGCCGCTTGAACATAATTTGAAAATATAAATATTGTTGCAATTATTAAGACAGTAAAAAATGAAAATATGTTTATAGTAAGTGTAGTTTTAAATCTTGATGCCTTTCTTTCTCCTATATAAAATATACCGATAGGTAAAATAATAGAAAGAAATAATAATCCACTAAGTATATTTTGTATCATAATGATTACCTCCTTATTTTTACAATAAACTAACTAAAAATTAATATTTTCGGGTAGATTTATAAGGAATGAACTCTCGCCCATCACCATCAAAAAACCTACTAAACATTTCATAAAAATCCAGTCTTAAAGCCTGAATACCTACAACTAAGCCTTCTAATCCAATTACGACAATATTTCCTAAAATAAGTATAAAAGGATTTAAAGAACCACTGCCTTCTCCAGCAAGCACCATAACAACTCCCATTATTCCTGCATGACTTAATGCAAATGCTCCAACACGCACAAAAGATATCGTATTTGTAAAATAGCTTAATAAAATTTCAAATACTTCAATTATCATTTCAAAAATAGTAAGAACTCCACCGCTACTATGTTTGTTATGGTGGGTTTTCCTATTTACAATAGAAGAAATAGGCTCTTTAAACGTTATGAGCAATATTGATACAATAGAAGTTATTATTACAATATTAATTGCACCTGTCCCACCTGTAATAATCATAAGAAATAAGTAAATTATTGAGCAATAAAAAACAATCCCTGATATACCGTTCGGCCCTAGAAGTAGATTTTCCCAACTCCTTTTCTTAATAGAGTTATAAATATTTAAAAGCATTGCTATTAATATTAGAACAACTCCAAGAGAAATAGTGACAGTAAGTATTGTATTTATATTTTCAATAGGCTTTATCCAAAATCCATGAGTTAAATGCTCCAGCCCAAAAACGCTTCCATACATAAATCCAAATAGAACACTTGATAAGCCAATAATAGACAAAATCGAACCAATAGGCATTTTTTTTACTCTGCTCAAAAATAATCCAGCAATAAAAAGAACAGCACCCTGTCCAACGTCTCCAAACATAAGCCCAAAAAACAAAGTATATGTTAGTGCTACAAAAAATGTTGGGTCAATTTCATTATAAGACGGCAGCCCATACATTTTAACAAAAAACTCAAAAGGTCTAAAAAGTATATTGTTTTTAAGCTTAGTTGGAGGAGTTGTAGTCATTGCTTCGCTCCCGTCGTCTATAGTAAAAACTACATGTTCATCGTTCTCCAACTCTCTTTCTAGTGCAAATGCATCCTTCTCCGTCATCCAACCTACAAAAATATAAAAATCTTTTTTTGTTTTTCCAGCAAACTTTCTAGCTTCAAAATAAAATTGCAGTTCTTTAATTTTGTTGTATGAACCTGCAAGTTCTTGTAAGTTTAATTCAAGTCCATCTATTTTATTGCTATATATACTTTTTATCTCGTTATCAATTTCTTTAAGCATAGTAGTTGCATCATCATATATTTTTTTTGGTGTTCCTGTTATTTTGTTTCCGTTTAATTCATACGGTATCCATATTCTATCAAAATGAAAAGATGAAAGTAACGAGTCTGCCTCATCTTTATGATTTTTTGTTACAAAATAAATTCCATATACATAATCTTTTATAACAGTACTCTCTACAAATAAAATATTCTGATTAGCATATAAAAATGTTTCAAATTGTTTGTAGCTAACATAAGGCATTCGCCCAAAGCGATACCTTATAAACTCAAACGAGGCTAAGTCTTCTAAATAGAAATCTATATTTCTAAAAGGCTCTAATTGAGATATTAAAAGCTTTATAGCTTCCTTTTGCTCTTCCTTCTCTTTAACCTCTTGGTCTCTTTCCTCATAATATTGGTTTGCTCTATCTATTACTTCTAAAGCTCTTTCTTTTGTTACTTCAAAATATATATCCACATTCAAATCAATATGCTTTATAATATTTTCAGCTTTTTTAAGATGGTTAGTGTAAGGATTAGTTACATTAAATGCAAACACTCCATGAGTATCAGCTAGTTCCTTTGAAGTATACTCCAACTGTATGTCATATTTCGAAATATACTTTTCAATAACCCTATCGAAATCATCAATATTGCCCATTATATTTATATATTTCATCTTTTCAATCAAATTAGCTCGCCTCCTCGTTTTTGGGCAAAGTTATATATTTTAAAATTTCTTTAGGTTCAAGCTTATATCTTATTCCCTCAACTAAAGAAATTATATTTTTAATTTCTAATTTTTTTAAGAAAATATAGCTTAGAGTAACAGCCAAAGATTTTTGGTACATTATTTCAGAATTTTTATATATTTTTGCTTGCTCTTTATAAAAATTTGTCTCAATAATAATTTCCTCCGAAAAAAATTTTGCATAAGGAGAATTTTGAATTTCATTCGTCAAATCTTCTACGGACTTTGCTTCAACCATACGGCTTAAAATATTTGTTTTTAAATTATAATTAATAGGTATTAAGTATGTGTATATTAGGCTTGAAGGCATATTATAATATTTCTTTAGCCTAAATATCCACAATATATTTTGAGAATCTATTTCAGTTCCTACTAGCTTATTTACAAGCTTGCTGTTTACTTTGTCCAAATATTTATTTTTAGCTTTCCAAAGATTGATGTAGTAATATAAATCCAATTGAGTTTCAAGTTTAAATAAAGGAGTATTTTCTGTATATACATTAGCTAAAATGTTGTAAAACTCAGTGCCTGCCAAATTATTAATAAACTCAGGTACATTTTTGGAATTTTTAAGTTTTAAAACGTCAATTTTAAGCTTGTTTCCTAATAGTTCATGTAGTTCTGGCAAAGTATAATTTATATCTCTTTCATCATATATAGTACATAATAAAAGCTTAATAGTATGGATTTCATTTATTATAAAAAATCTTTCAAGAAAATTTCTTATATCAAAGTTGCTTATAAATTTATAAATACTTAAAAAATCTTCGTGTAAAGACAAAACGATTTTCTGTTCAAGATAACCTCTGTGAAGCTCTCTATCACCAATATCAGGCATAACTTTTCCATAAACAGGATATTCTTTTAGCCTTCTCCCTAGCTCATCAACAGATTTTAGATTGCACAGCGAGTTATAGTCTTCATAAGTTAACAACCTTCCATGCATAGCTTTCATTTTTGCATTAATTGCTCCAAAATCCATATTATCACCGCCCATTATTAAATAATGTTATTCCAATGAAATTATCCTTTGAAAAATTTCATCTGCCCATTTATCTTTATTTTTAGAATAATCATTTTCAAATTGTGCTAACTTCAATTGCATATCATTTTTAAGCTTAAAAATTTTTTCTTGTGATTGGAATATTGCTGAATCATGTATTTTTTTTATCTTTTCTTTAGTCTCCCATTCTATTCTGCTGTAAATCTCCTTTTTTCTCTTCTGAATTTCCTGCGACAGAAACTTTTTTTCTTGCTCTGCTTCCTTTGTTAAAAAAACAGCATAATCTTCTATTTTTATAAGTTCTTGAATAATATTATCCACAAAAACACCTACTTCATATTTAAGTTAAACAAAAAAGAACATACACATTACCCCCACACAAAGACTTTTGGGTGGGGGATATTTTTATTATTATACCATATATAATTTAATAAGCTATATTTTTTTACAAAATAAATTATTATTTTTGCGACAAGATTAAACATAAGTCGACGTAGTTATTGATAAATAACATATTGTTCAGAAAATAACTTGAGAAACTTTTTGAAAAACTTTAACAAGTAATAAAACAAATATGGATTTTATTAATTAATAAATATATTTTTCAATTTCATCTGTTTTGTCTCTTGTCATTAAATAATATACAGCATCTTTAGGATTTTTGCCTTGATATAATGCTTTATTAATTTCAGATGTAATAGGCATCTCTACTCCGTACTTTAATGATAGCAGATATGCTGCTTTAGCAGTATTAACGCCCTCTACTACCATTTTTATTTCTGAAAGAGTTTCTTCAAGCCCTTTGCCTTTACCTATTAAAATACCTGCACGGCGGTTACGGCTATGCATACTTGTGCAAGTAACAATCAAGTCACCAACACCAGCTAAACCTCCAAAAGTAAGGGGGTCAGCACCCATTGCTACACCAAGGCGAACCATTTCAGCCATACCTCTAGTCATTAAAGCAGCTTTAGTATTGTCACCAAATCCTAAACCATCTGAAATTCCTGCCGCAAGTGCAATTACATTTTTAAGTGCACCGCCTAATTCAACACCAATTAAATCTGTATTTGTATAAACTCTAAATACATCATTCATAAAAATATCTTGAACCTGTTTAGCTACTTCAATGTCTAAAGAAGATGCCACACAAGTAGTAGGTATACCTCTCGAAACTTCCTCTGCATGACTTGGCCCTGACAAAACGGCAACTTTACATAAAGGAGCTTCTTCACTTATAACCTCTGAAAGTCTCATAAGCTTTTCTTCATCAAAACCTTTTGAGACATTAACAATTATTTGTTCTTTTTTTAGAAAAGGAGCAAATTTTTTAATTGTTTCTCTTACAAATCTTGATGGTACCGCAAGTACAATGATTTCAGCACCATGTACTGACTGTTGGATATCACTTGTAATTTGTATATCCTCTGACAAAACAACATCAGGAAGAAAGGCTTTATTTTCTCTTTCTTTAATAATATTTTCTGCTTCCTCTTTAGAGAAAGACCATAATATAACTTTATGAGAATTTTTATGTAAAAGCCATGACAAAGCTGTACCCCAGCTTCCAGAGCCTAACACAGTAATATTTTTCATTTTGTTACTTCCTCCTAAAGCTAAATTTATTTTCATTTCCGTTGAGTAATCTCTTTATATTGCTTCTATGCTGATAATATGCCATTCCCGTTATTATAAAAGATGCTATAACAACATCTAACTTGTAATTAAAGAGTATAAGAAGTATTGGGAATAATCCAGTAATTATTAAAGATGCTAGTGAAATATATTTTGTAAATAGTACAGCTATAAAACCACAAGCATAACTTATTAGTGCAACACGCCAATCCACAAAAAGAATTATTCCTAAAGTTGAGGCAATACCCTTACCTCCCTTAAACTTCATATAAAAAGGATAATTATGCCCCAATAGCACACCTATTCCGCCATATAGACCTAACACTTTCTCAGTTGCAAGCAAATTAAATGTACCATCTTTTATTTCAGGTATAATAGAACAAATCCAAAAAGCTATAACAGCCTTTAAAATATCACAAAAGAATACTAATAATGCAAATTTAAACCCTAAAACACGATTTATATTTGTAGCTCCTGCATTTCCGCTTCCATAATCACGAATATCTATTTTTTTTATTGTTTTAGCAATAATATAAGAAGTTTGTATGCAGCCAAATCCATACCCTATTAACAAACATAATAGTATATACATTTTTTTGTTAGTCCCTTTCTGTTTTATTTCTTAAAATAAAATGTATTGGTGTACCTACAAAACCAAATGCTTGACGAAGTTGATTTTCAAGATATCTTTTATATGAATAATGCATAAGGTTTTTGTCATTTACAAAAAAAACAAATGTTGGAGGTCTTACAGAGACCTGTGTTGCATAATAAACTTTTAAAGCTTTTCCTTTGTCAGTAGGAGGCTGGTTCATTGCCATAGCCTCAATAATAACATCGTTTAACATTCCTGTGCTTATTCTGAGAGAGGCATTTTGGGAAACAGTTTGTATTATATCATAAAGCTTGTGTACTCGTTGCCCAGTTAGTGCAGAAATAAACATTTTGGGGGCATAAGACATATAACTAAGTTCTGTTTCCAAATCAACAATATACTTTTTCATTGTTTTATTATCTTTTTCAATTAAGTCCCATTTATTCACAACAATTATTGAGGCTTTACCCTTTTCGTGTGCTATTCCTGCAATCTTTGTATCTTGGTCTGTTATGTTTTCCTCTGCATCAACTAACAAAATACAAACATGTGCTCTCTCCACTGCCGAAACTGCCCTGATTATACTAAACCTCTCAATATCTTCTTTTATTTTGCTTTTCCTTCTAATTCCTGCAGTATCTATAAAAACATATTTCTGTCCATCTTTTTCAACAAATGTATCTATTGCATCTCTTGTAGTACCAGGAATATCACTTACAATTACTCTTTCCTGCCCTAAAATTTTATTTATTAATGAAGATTTACCTGCGTTCGGTTTTCCTACTACAGCAATTTTAATAGTATCTGGTTCTTCTTCTAATTCGTCTTCTTTTGGAAAAAATTTTACTACTTCATCAAGCATATCTCCCAACCCTAAAGCCTGTCCTGATGAGATGGCAATAGGCTCCCCAAGCCCCAAAGAATAAAACTCATATATTTCCAAATTTTCTCTGTTCATAACATCAACTTTATTTACCACTAACAAAACGGGTTTTTTGGTTCTTCTTAAAATATTGGCAACTTGAAAATCAGCATCTATTACACCTGTTTTAATATCTACAACAAAAAGTATAACATCGGCCGTTTCTATTGCAATTTGTGCTTGATTAAACATTTGTTTTAAAATAATATCTTCTGATTCAGGCTCAAGACCTCCTGTATCAATTAGTGTAAATTTATAGTTTAACCACTCCGCATCGGCGTAAATTCTATCCCTTGTTACACCAGGAGTATCCTCTACAATCGAGATTCTCTCACCTGCTATTTTATTAAAAAGTGTGGACTTACCTACGTTTGGTCGCCCAACTATTGCTACTATGGGTTTAGACATTATTTGTCTCCTTTCAATTGTATTTTAAAATGTCTAAAAAAGTATTTCTTTTAAAAATTCAAAACCATCTACTTTAACTATTTTAACTTTTATATTTAGAGACTTCTCTATTTCCTTAATATCTACATCATCAAGAAAAACAGTATCATCTTTTCGTAAAGCATTGTTAGGTATTAACAATTCATTACCTAAGTATTTATCTTTCAATGAATTAATAATATCACGCCCTGTAAGAAGCCCTGAAACTGTTATTTTATCACCAAAAAAACTATTGTGTACACAGTAAACAAGTACCTCTACATCTGGAAATTTATTATTTAATTTTAATATAAGTTTTTTAATAAATTCATATGAAGCTTCTCCCGTTACTACAGAAACCGTCTTTTTAATATCAGTATGAGGCTGACTTTCCAATGCCTTGTTAAACTCATACTCAAATAATGATATCATACCAACACCGTTTTCAATTTGTGGGAAGTCTTCATAAAAATCATATTTCGGAATATCTTTTTCAGCCATTAAATAAAATTCATCAGATGCAAAGCAAAATGATGTTTCGTATTTTTTCTTTAACTTTTCTTGCCAACATTCCAATTGTAATATTATATTTAAACAATCCTCTTTTGTAAATGGCTCTAGCTCAAATAAATTTTCTCTGTATTTTGTAAGACCAACAGGAACTACAGAAAGGCTGTGACCTTTTGGGATATATCTACTTAAATCCTCAATTGTCTTATCTAAATTTTGTTTATCGTTAATATTTTTACAAAGTACAATTTGAAAGTTCATTTCTATATTAGCGTTATATAATTTCTCTATATATTTTATAATGTTTCCCGAATTGCGGTTTTTAAGCATAAACTCTCTCAACTTGGAGTCTGTAGAATGAACAGAAATATTAATTGGAGAAAGATGATAAAAAATTATTCTGTCTATATCCTCGTCACTCATATTTGTAAGGGTTACATAATTTCCTTGCAAAAAGGAGAGACGTGAATCATCATCTTTAAAATATAAGCTTGAACGCATATTTTTAGGCAACTGGTCAATAAAGCAAAATATACAGTTATTTTTACAACTAGAGGCTTTATCAATTAATCCCGTTTCAAAAGAAATTCCCAAATCTTCATTTTCATCTTTTTCTATTTCATAAAGCACTTGGCTACCATCTGCATTATATATTAACACCTCAATATATTCATCTAAAATAGCATAACGATAATCAAATACGTCTTTTATTTCTTTGCCATTTATACTTATTAAGTAATCACCGCTAGAAATGCCTACTTCCTCTGCTATACTACCTTTTTCTATATTTGTTATTAGGTTTTTCATTTTTTTCTCCAAATCTTTGTGTAGATTAAAACATTTTTAATATTAGAACTTGGGACTCTGTCCCAAACCCCGCCACTTTTGAAAAAGTGGTCAACACTTTTATTCTTAAAACAGGTACTATTTAACAGCTTTAATACATAGCAAAAATTTTTAACAAGAAATTCCGCAAAGCGGAATTTCGGGAAAAGTTCTTTGCTTCTTTCTTTCAAGAAAGAAGTCGGGGTTTGGGGCTGAAAGCCCCAAAGTATTAATTATTAGCAAGATGAAACTACTTCCTGATTTCTAAAAAAGCCGCCATACTTCCTCTATTTCCAGCAGTTGCTCTATGCGAATAGAATAAATCCTGATTTTCAACTGTACATATTAAAGCACATTCAATATTTTCTTCCTTTATTCCTGTTTCCAGCAGAATTCTTTTATTTATGCCCTCTAAATCTATATTAAATTTGTTGTTATTATTTTTGTTTGGTACTATATATTCACTTGCAAAATATAATTTTTCAGTAAATTTATTAACAACAGGGCTGTCTACTTCAAATGAATTAAATCCTATTCCAGGTCCAATACCTACCAATATATCATCTAAGCAACAACTGTATGTACTAACCATCTTTTCAACTGTAATTTTTCCTATACCGTCTACTGTGCCTCTCCAACCAGCATGAGATAATCCAATAACCTTTTTTACGCTATCAAGAAAAAATAAAGGAATACAATCGGCATGAAAAGTTGTTAGTACTATATTAGGCTCATTTGTTATAAAGCCATCTTTGTCTTTTATTTCTGTTTTTCTGGCATAACCGTTTCCTCTGTCACAATCTTTTGCTATGTGTATATTAGTTTTATGAATTTGGTTTGAAAAAACAATATCATTTGGAGAAAATCCAACTGCCTCTGATATTAACCTATAATTTTTTAAAACCTTTTCTCTATCATCTCCTCTATTTAAACCTAGATTTAATGAACTGTAAATACCTTCAGAAACTCCTCCAACTCTTGTAGAAAAACAATGGTTAACAACTCCTGTATTTGTAAAACTCTCAAATGTCAAAAATTTTATTCCATTAACTTCATTCATTATCATTATAGCATCTTCCTAACAAAAAGCATTTTTTATATGATTTATTTTAATATCATTTTTGTGTATTATTTCGATAACATCAAACCTAAAGTCAGTATTAATAAGCTGTTTTTCATTTATATAATGCATAGCTGTAATTTTTATTTTCTGTTGTTTTTTTAAATTTACTGCTTCTTTGGGCAATCCAAAACTAGTTGTTCTTCTATATTTTACCTCAATAAATATTGTATAATCACCTTTTTTACATATTAAGTCTATTTCCCCATTAGAGCAGCGATAATTTTTTTCTATTACAAAATATCCTTTGCTTATTAAATAGTCATGTGCTAATTTCTCACCAATACTTCCTTTTATTTTAGTGTTGTTTGCCATCTTTAAAGTATGCCTCCATTTTGTCTAAATCACTGACAAATATAAGCACCTGTGCTACAACCTCATAAAGTTCTGGGGGAATGTTTCCTCCTAAATCTATCTTTGTAAGTTCCTCAACAAGTTTTGGGTCTTTATAAGTAGGAATTTTATTTAATTGGGCATTTTCTAATATTTTTTCTGCAATAAAACCTTTTCCTGAAGCAACAACTTTTGGTGCTATTTCAGAAGGGTCATATTTTATAGCTACAGCTTTTTGAAAGGGATTAATTTTTTTATTTTTATCCATAATAAATTCACACTCTCATATCAAAAGAATATCTTCTTTTTTGAATAGATTTATTTTCCGCTTTTTCGTTCATATCATTTTTCTCAATATTATCACAAACACTAAAATGTTCTTCAAGCTTTTTCAGCGAAAACCCCGAAACAGTATAACCCTTTTCTCTAAGCAATAACTCCAGTTTTTCTTTATTTATATTTATTAACTTTATAATTTTTTCATTTTCTACTTTAAATTGCAAACTAATATTGCTATAAATTTTATTTATAAATACTTCTACATGACCCATATTGACATTATCAAGAGATATCAGGACTGTAGCTTGCTCTTTTAAATTTTTGCTCTTTTTTGAATCTTTAAAAATAAAAAGTTCGCCTTGATTTTGATTGTTGCTTATAGAAAAAGGAATTTGCATGTACTCCTTAAAACTATCTATATGGTTCATAAATGATAATGCATCTTTTAAATTGTTTATTTGATTTTGCAGGTTATTGTTATGCAAAGCACTCTGACTAACTTTTTGTGATACTTCATCAAATATTAATTGTAGGTTTTTGTAATAATCTTTAAAGTGTTTATATGAATCATCTTTTGTAATATCTATAAAAAGCTTTTCATTCAAAATATTTTTAACTTGATTTATTAACTGCTCTTTATTTTTTTCATTCTCACTATTAGATAATTTTTCTAATAAATTTGTTATTAATATTGATTTTTCATTATTAAAATTGGATATGGTTATATTGTTATTCGGCGTTTTTATTTCGTTATTGCTTATCTCTTTATTGTTTGTTCTATAGTTTGAAATTAAATTAATAATTTGTTTTTTTAATATAGTATCATCTAATTTTATTATTTCGTCAATAATATCTGAAATAGTTGCATCTAATCTTAAATTCTTACTAATAATATCATTTAATATGTTTACAGATTTTTGAGTCATAGGAAAATTTTCTTTAAGCAAAAACAAAACTTTATCAATAGACATATTATCAGCAGAATAATTAAAAAAGGTGGCTTTTTGGAGCGTTTCTTTATTTAAAGGTAAATTATTGCTCATCAGCTGCTGTACAATATTAATATTTTCTTCTGTTGGATATAAACCTGCTGTTGATAGTGCTTCTTTAATTATATTATTTTGTATATGATTATCCTCAGGTTTTAGCATTTCAAGAAGAATTTGCCCCTTAAAATTTTCTTTAACAACAAAAATACTTTCGTCACCTATTCTAGCATCGGGAAGAATAAGAGACTTTGCAGTTAAAGTCTCTCCTGACAAAAGACTTAATGTTACCTGTGTAGGATGTATGTCTACAACAGTTGCCTTAAATTTATCACCTGTAGATAACTGTCCAAAAGTTTTAATATTTACAACTTCTTTTGGTGACTGTGGGAGTTCTTTTCCTTTTTCAATATTTTGTTCATTTGAAATTTTCATAATAATCTACTCCACAAAATTTTTAACAAAACTTAGTCTATGAATAGGGCATAATCCATACTTTTTTATTGCTTCTATATGATTTTGAGTACCATATCCCTTATTCTTATCAAAACCATATTGGGGGTAAAGCTCATGGTATTTGTACATCATTTCATCTCTTCTTACTTTTGCTATTATACTTGCTGCTGCAATTGTAGCACTTTTCGAATCACCTTTTATTATTGACCTTTGGGCAATATTTATATTAGGAACTTCAAAACCATCAATTAGAACAATTTCTGCTTTTACCTTTAAGTTATCTAAAGCTAAATTCATAGCTTTATGTGTAGCATTAGCAATATTTACTTCATCAATTATATTATGATATACAATTCCTATACCTATGTCGACTGACTTTTCTACTATTTCTGAATAAAGTAAATTTCTTTTTTTCTCGCATAACTTTTTTGAATCATTAATATTAAAAATCTTTGCATCTCTTTTTAAAATTAATGCACATGATACAACAGGACCGGCTAAAGGTCCTCTACCTACTTCATCCATTCCTGCTATTATTTCATATCCTTCCAAGAAACATTCATTTTCGTAAATATGTAAGTTTTCTAACCTATCTAGTTCTTTTAAATAATTATTGTATTTCTTTTCGTATAAAGATATAATATTTTGTACACCTTTTCGTTTATCGGATTTTAAACTTTGTAGCTCATAATTTAAATTAGAATAATCTAAATCTTTTAAATATGTTTTTATTTCATTGATTGATTTCATATTTATCAAGTTCCTTAATATTTATATTAAAATTTTTATACTTTGTTATTTAATTATTATACATTATTTTTATTTCTATGTAAAAGAATAATATATATAACTGAATATAAATATTTTAACGTGAGTTCGACACTGTTTTTATTTCGCCAAACTCACGCTATTTGGATTACAAACATTTTTGTAGTATTTTTATTTTATTCTAATCAAATTTGTTTCTAAACTTACCAAAGCTATAACAACTTGAACAAAAATCCTCATTCATAGAACCATCTTTGTTTAGCCCTACGCTTTTATAATTAAATATAGGGTTGCCACAAATCTGACAATTTCTAAACACTTTTAATACCCCCTTGCGTTATGGAGATTTATTTATATAAATAAAACTATACGTTAAAAAGTCTATTAACGTAATATTATTATTTGAAGCTGTAAAAAAAGATATGTATAGTTATTTAATCCAATATTTTAAAAAAATTAAAAAAATAGTTATAAGGATAACTTTTAAAGGACTTTACTTCTTGTTCAATATAATTGAATAATTCACTAAAATAGTATGAGTTCGATAGAGTAAAAACCTTATCGAACTCATACTATTTTAATATTTTTCAATTATTTTTTCTGCACAACGTATGCCATCAACAGCAGCAGAAATAATACCTCCTGCATGTCCGGCACCTTCACCACATGGATAAATGCCTTTAATGTTTGATTCGAGAGTTTCTTTATCTCTTTTTATTGTGACTGGTGACGAGCTTCTGGTTTCCACAGCAGTAAGAACTGCATCATAAGATGCAAACCCTTTAAGTTTTTTATCTAATTCCAAAATACCTTCTTTTAAGCTGTCATAAATAAATCCGTCAAAAATCTCTCTAAAATCGCAACCAACAACATTTGGTTTATATGAAGGAATAACATCACCAAAATTTTTTGTTTGCCTATTATTTAAGAAATCTCCAACAAGTTGTATAGGTGCAGAATAGTTTTTACCACCTAAAATAAAAGCTTTTCTCTCTAATTCTCTTTGAAATTCTATTCCGCTAATAGAATATTTATCTTTAAATTTATTTGTAAAATCGTCTGGTTTAACAGAAACCAAAAGTGCAGAATTTGCATTAGGCAAGTCTCTAGCATAATAACTCATTCCATTGGTAACAATCATATTTTTTTCTGATGATGCCCCAACTACTAATCCTCCCGGACACATGCAAAATGTATAGACACCTCTTCCATTTGATAGGTGAGCATTGAGTTTATAATCAGCCGCTCCTAAAAACGGAGAATCATACATTTTTTTACCATATTGCGATTCATTTATCATTTTTTGGGTATGTTCAATTCTTACTCCAACAGCAAACGCTTTGGGCTCAATAGTTATATTATTGTTATAAAGCATTTCTATTGTGTCCCTTGCACTATGCCCTAATGCGATAATGACATCATTTGTTTCTATATCATAAGTTTTACTGTTATTTTCTACTGTTATGTGAGTAATATTATTGTTTTCTTCGTTAAATCCGATGAATTTGCTACTAAATCTAAATTCTCCTCCAAGATTTATTATTTTACAGCGAATATTTTTAACTGTCTCAATTAGTTTATCAGTACCAATATGAGGTTTAGATAAATATGCAATTTCTGAAGGTGCTCCACACTCTATTAATTCTGCAATAACTTTTCCGATTCGTTTATCCTTAGTACCTGTTGTAAGTTTTCCGTCTGAAAAAGTCCCTGCTCCTCCTTCTCCAAACTGAACATTAGAATTTTCGTCCAATATTCCCTTTTCCCAAAAAGCTTCAATATCTTTTTTTCTGTTATATACGTCTTTTCCTCTTTCCAAAATTATAGGGCATAATCCACTCTCCGCTAAAATAAGCCCAGCAAAAAGCCCTGCCGGTCCGCTACCAACAACTACAGGCCTATCTTTAGGGCGTTTTTTATATTTTTTTAACTCATAAAAAAAAGGTTGCTCGAAAGACACATTTTTTATTTTTAAATATTTATTTTCGTTTTCACAAGTTATATTAACAGAATAAACATATTTAATATTATCCTTTTCTCTTGCATCTAATGATTTTTTGTGAATTTTAAATGATTTAAAATTTTTTGAAGATATTTTTAAAATATTAGCAACTTTCTCTTTTAATTTTTCGTCGTCATCTTCTATACTCATTTTAATATTGCTTATTCTTAGCATACAATTATTCTCCTAAAAGCTGTAAAGCAGAAGATTTTCCAGCCAAATAGCCTGTTGACCAAGCCCACTGTAAATTATATCCTCCACAATCTCCAAAAATATCTAATACTTCTCCAGCAACATAAAGCCCTGACATAATTTTTGATTCCATAGTTTTGTTATCAAATTGAGATGTTTTAACGCCACCTGCTGTTACCTGTGAATTTTCCCAACCATTATGCCCTATTACCTTAATTTCCAGTGATTTTATATTTTTAACAAGTTCTGTAATTTGTTTTTTGGAAATATTTTCAGCCTTTTGAGATAATTTTTCTATCCCAGAAAGCTTACATATTACCTGCCCAACTTTTTTGTTTAGTAACCCAATAAAAAACTGTTCCATTGAAAGGTGAGCAAACTGTTTTTTTCTATTATTAAGCATTTCGTTTAACTGAGAAAATGAAAATTCTTTCATCATATCTATTTGAGCTGTTATGTTATTACTATAATATAATATTTTAGATAAATCAAATACAGCCGAACCGGATAAACCATAATTTGTAAACAATATTTCTCCTTCTGATTCACATATTTTTTTATCTTTTTCAAATGCTGATATAATACCTTCAATTTTTATTCCATTTAATGCTTTTGTTATAGTATTTTCAGTCTTTAGCTGGCATAAAGCTGGTATAGGTTCAATTATCTCATGTTTAACGCTTCTTAAAATATCAAAACCACTTCCATTTGAACCTAATGATGGTGAAGACTTTCCTCCTGTAGCTACAATTAACTTATCATTTTTATATATTTTATTTTCGTCTTTAGTTTTTGCATTTATAATAAATTTATTTTTACTAAACCTAATTTCTTTTACTTCTACATCTGTAATTATATTAATATTAAGTCTTTCTAACTCATTTCTTAAAATATCTAAAACAGCAGAAGCTTGTCCACTATATGGAAAAACTCTCCCTCCATACTCTTCCTTGCAAATAAGCCCCATATCCTCAAATAATTCTATAGTTTTTTGAGGATTGAGGGCTGATAATGGATAATTAATAAATTCAGTATTTTTGCCATAATAATTTTTTTGGCAACAGTTATTATTAGTTATATTGCATTTACCATTTCCTGTAGCCAATATTTTTTTACCTATTCTATCTTTTCTTTCATAAATTGTTATTGTAGCCTTATTGCCAAGTATTTTTCCAGCAGTTATAGCGGCAAAAAGCCCTGCCGCACCGCCTCCAATAATTCCGATTGACTTCAAACAAGTTCACCTCTTAAATCAAAAAGCCTAATGTTTTTAATATTATTCGTAAATAATTTCTATTTACTACTTATTTTCAAAGTTAACCTTTAAAAGATACTGCAAGATAGGAGTTATTATGTAAATAATCCAAGTTATATTCCAAGCACCTGTCAAAAAGCTAATTATAAAATAAATAGGAACCTGACCGCTCCAAATCATAATACTCAAATTTTTATATACTTTGTTATAGTCTATACTTGGTTTACATGTATAATACGTATTTTTTAAATGGCTATCGTTTGAACGGTGGTCAACATATTTATTTATGTTTTTAATATCACCAAAATTAATGTTGTTTTCTGAATCTAATTTACTTATCTCGTCATATACATTAATACCGCTAATAATTACAGGTATAAACAAGAAAAGTATCCATGTATAAGCCCAAGCACCTGTATAAAAACTTATACTTATATATGCTACCACTACAAGCATTGGGACAATAGGTATAAGTTTTTGATATTTGCCTTTAGTTTCAGGTTTTTTAAGGGGCTTTAGAAGAGCACTAATATCACCAACACCGTTGATTACTATTTCACTTGCTTCACTTTCCGTACAACCCTCTCTTAGCAAATCAGTATACTTCTCATTCATATTAAAATAAAGTTCATCTCTTAGTTCTATAGCCTTTTTACTAAGTTCTACATTTTCAAAAATATTATCAATATAATTTTTTATATGTTCATTATAATTGCTCATAACTATTCACACTCCAATAAAATACTTATTATTTTTTTAGCCTCTTCCCAATCACTTTTATTTTTTTTAAAAGCAAGTTTTCCTTTATTAGTTATAGAATAATATTTACGTCTAGCGTTATGAGCCTCATCTCCCCAATAAGATACAATTAAACTTTCCTGCTCCAGTCTTCTAAAGGCACTATAGAGTGTTGCATCCTTTATTTCATATTGATTATTTGTTATTTTTTGTATATTTTTATTTATTTCATAACCATAACTGTCTTCTGTCATAAGTCTGCAGAGTATAATAGTATCAATATGACCTCTAATAATATCTGATGCAATTGACATTTTTACCACCTCTTATATAATATATAATACAACGATATATATCGCCTGTCAAGTATAGTTGTAAAAAATTTTTAATATATGGAAATTTTATTGTAATTGATATATAATATAAATTCAAAGTAAAGTCTAAAGAAACATATTGAGAACTAGTCTTTTCTATATAGAAATCTATTAAACAGGCTATTAACTAAAAAATACTATGGAGGTTTTAAAATGCCATTAATTTTACCTGAAAAATATGACTGCAAAATGGATATCCGTCAAACTGAAATTGCAATTAAACAGATAAAAGATTTTTTTGAAAAATCATTAGCAGAAAACTTAAATTTAACTCGTGTTTCTGCACCTTTGTTTGTTTTTCCTGAGTCTGGACTAAATGATGACTTAAACGGAATTGAAAGACCTGTTTCATTTGATGTTAAAGCGATTAATTCAAAAGAAGCAGAAATAGTACACTCTTTAGCGAAATGGAAACGTGCTGCACTTAAAAGATATAATTTTTCTAATGGTGAAGGGCTTTATACAGATATGAATGCAATACGCCGAGATGAGGATTTAGACAATTTTCATTCTATTTATGTCGACCAATGGGATTGGGAAAAAATAATATCAAAAGAGGAAAGAAATATTTCTACTTTAAAAGAAACAGTAAATAAAATTTTTCAAACATTTAAAAAATTAGAAGAATACATAACGAATATTTATCCCTTCTTAGAAAAATTTCTTCCTGAAGAAATTACGTTTATAACAACACAAGAACTTTATGACATGTACCCAACACTTTCCGCAAAACAGAGGGAAGACGAAATTTGTAAAAAACATAAAGCTGTGTTCCTTATGCAAATAGGTGGGAAACTAAAATGTGGAGAAAAGCATGATGGCAGAGCACCTGATTATGATGACTGGGATTTGAATGGAGATTTACTTTTTTGGTATCCTGTATTAAACTGCTCTATTGAACTTTCCTCAATGGGAATACGTGTAGATGAGGTAAAGCTGTTGGAGCAAATTAAATCGGCAGGTTGCGAAAAACGCTTAGAGTTGGAATTTCATAAAAATATTTTAAACCTCCAGCTTCCTTATACTATAGGAGGAGGGCTAGGACAGTCGAGAATATGTATGTTTCTTTTGGGAAGGGCACATATCGGAGAGGTTCAAGCCTCTATTTGGAATAATGATATGATTTCAGATTGTAGCAAACATAACATTATTTTACTTTAAAAAAATGTCTCTGCAAAACTTGATGAAATGTGGAGTTTTGTTTAGAACAAGAAAATCAAAGATGGCTATGGTTAGCCATTGAGCACAAGACGGGACAAATATTGGTGTAACTGCGAAAGAAGACTTAATACCGGTCTGCAAATGATGGTTTTAAGCCTTCTTGTTGTATTGCTTAAAGATTCTAAACAGGTTCTTAGGTTAAACACATTTTGGATATTTTAAAATTTGTTTAGTAAAAAATCAGAAAAAATAATATTGGATACATCAATACCCTTATTGCTTAAAAGTATTCTGTCATTATCAATAATTAAAAAACCTTGACTTTTATATTTGTTTATAATATTTCCAAAAATTGAATAAATATCTTTATTAAAGCATTTATAAAATTTATTAATATCAATACCTTTTTTCATCCTTAACCCTAAAAACATGAATTCCTCCATTGCTTCCTTTTCATATACAAAAAACTTGTTCTCAATTACTAAAGTTTTATCTCCTCTTAACAAAATATATTTATTTAAATCATTAATATCATTATATCTAAAGTTATTAAAAAAAGAATGAGCACCCAAACCAAACCCTAAATAATTATCTCTCTCCCAATATTTTATATTATGTATACAGTTATAGCCAGGTAATGAAAAATTAGAAATTTCGTATTGTAAATAATTATATTCTTCTAAATATTTTTGAGCATATAAATACATTTCCCTATCAATATCAACATTATTTAGTGTTAACTCACCTTTATCATAAAGCTTGGAAAGGTAAGTATTCTCTTCTACAATAAGGCTATATGTTGAAATATGTTTAGGTTTTAAATCTATAATAGCATATAAAGTTTCAATCCAGTCCTCCAATGTTTGCTCTGGTAAAGAAAACATTAAATCAATATTTATATTACTAAAGCCTATTTTTATGGCTTCATTATAGTTTTTTAAAAAATCTTCATATGTGTGAATCCTTCCTATTTTTTTTAACAATCTGTTTTGTATAGCCTGTAAACCTATGCTTAATCTATTAACACCAGAGTTTAACAAGCTTTTTAACATTTTTTCATTTAATGTTCCAGGGTTCGATTCTATTGTAATTTCTGCATTTGGTAATACATTTTTTTTAAATACTTCTTTTAAAATTTCATCTATATAATTTGGGTTAATAACTGTTGGTGTACCGCCTCCTATAAATATTGTATCAATTTTTGCATCATCTAAATGCTCACATGTTTTAATTTCATTTATTAAAGCATTTTTATAAGCTTCAAAATAACTTTCCTTATTTGGAAAAGAAAGAAAATCACAATAAAAACATTTTTGTTTACAAAATGGTATATGAATATATATTCCTATGTTCAAATTATCACCTTTTAATTATAATAAAGTATACTTTTATTAAGTAAACCAAACAAATTTATAACTTACAGTTATTTATACTGTTTTGGTGGAATTATACTATAGTTAGCTTAATTAGTAAACATATTAAGTTTTTGTTTTAAGAAGATATCCCTTAATTAAAAGTCTTGTTACGTATAATAATTTTTTATACTATTATCTCAGTATTTCCTAGTTTATCGCTATTTTATAACATTATAAGTTATGCTAAAAGAAGTAAATATTATAGTTTATATTAATTTTCTGTTACGGATATAAAATACTTATTGCTATTATAAATTTAATATAATATACTGATACATGATAATAAACACTATAAAATTTCGTAGGCTTTAGCCTGCGTTTTTTTGTGCAAAACTCATATAGCAAAAAGATAGATAAGTAGGTGATTTTGTGATTGTACTAAAAAGATTGATAAATTTGATGAAAGGAAATAGGCTTTTATATGTAGGTTCTATTATTGCTACAGCACTCGCAACAATATTTTCTTTGATAACACCGCTTATTACTAAATTTGCGGTAGATACAGTTATTGGGGGTAACAGTAGTAACCTCCCTAATATAATAGATAAATTAATCAAGGATTTCGGAGGAATTGATTCTTTAAAAAATAACCTATGGATTTGTGGATTAGTAATTATATTTGTGGTTGCAATACAGGGTGTGTTTACTTATTTAAAGGGAAAATGGTCGGCGACAGCTTCTAATAAAATAGCAGAAAAAGTAAAGAAAAATCTATACGACCATATACAAAAACTACCTTATGATTATCATGTTAAGGCTCAAACGGGAGATTTAATTCAGAGATGTACTTCTGATGTAGATACTGTTAGACGATTTCTTGAGGCACAAGTAATTGAGTTGGGCAGGTCAATATTTATTATTTTATTCTCTATATTTTTTATGCTTTCACTAAATATAACGCTTACTTTAATTTCATTAATTATGATTCCATTTATTTTATTATTTTCATATAGATATTTTAAAAAATTTACGAATCTATTTTTGCAAGCTGACCAAAAGGAGGGTGAGCTCTCTACAGTTTTGCAAGAAAATTTGAGCGGAGTAAGAGTAGTAAGAGCTTTTGGACGTGAAAAATTTGAAACAAATAAGTTTGATGAAAAAAATAAAGAATTTCGTATTCTAATAGCTAAAATGCTTAAATTAATGGCATATTTCTGGGCTGTTTCTGATTTTCTTTGCCTTATGCAAATAGGCATTGTACTTTTTTCAGGGGTTTATATGGCATATGCAGGCAAAATAACATTAGGTGTATTTTTAGTTTTTACTACTTATGAAGGTATGCTTCTTTGGCCTATACGAAACCTTGGGAGAATTTTAGGAGATTTTGGTAAGGCAGGTGTTTCTCTTGAACGTATATATGAAATTTTGGAAACTCCACAAGAATCTGATGATGAAAATGCAATAAAATCTTCCTTAAAAGGTGATATAGTATTTGATAATGTATGTTTTGGTTATGGTAATGAGCCTAATGTTATAAAAGGGATGTCTTTTAATATAAAGTGCGGTGAAACAATAGCTATACTTGGTTCAACTGGTTCAGGCAAATCTACAATAATGCATATGCTGTTAAGACTTTATGACTACAATACAGGCTCAATAAAAATAAACAATTTTGAATTATCTCATATATCAAAAAAATGGTTAAGAGAAAAAATAGGAATTGTTTTACAAGAACCTTTTTTGTTTTCAAAAACAATTATAGAAAATATTAAAATGGCAAAAGAAGGTGCAACTGAAAGCGAAATATATAATGCAACAAAAACCGCTTCTATTCACCATGTTATACAAGATTTTGAAAAGGGATACGAAACAATAGTAGGTGAAAAAGGTGTAACATTATCGGGAGGTCAGAAGCAGAGAGTTGCTATAGCAAGAACTATTATAAAAAATTGTGATGTATTAATATTTGATGATTCTTTAAGTGCCGTTGATACAGAAACAGACAGCCAAATACGTACCTTGTTAAAAGAACGCCAGAAAGATACAACAACATTTATTATATCTCAAAGGATTACAACTTTAATGGATGCAGACCGTATTTTTGTTATAGAGGACGGTTGCATAACAGATTCCGGAACACACAACGAGCTTATTAATAGAGAAGGACTATATTCTCGAGTTTGGAAAATACAAACTATGCTAGAGGAAGACTTTGAGGAGGAGGCGATATAAAATGGATAATTATGATGAACAGGAGTATACAAAGGAATTTGATTTTGGGTTATGGAAAAAAATATTTCAATATGTTAAAAAATATAAAAAAGATGCGATTTCACTATGTATATTAATGATTCTTTTGGCTCTTGTTGATGCTGTATTTCCGGTTGCCACAAAATATGCTATTGATAATTTTATTGAAAAAAAAGATTTATCATCAATATTGCCTTTTTCCATAGTATATATCTTCTTAATTATATCCTCAGCGGTAATTATTTATTATTTTATTGCTACCGCCGGTAAAATTGAAACAGGAGTAGTGTATGAAATTAGAAAAAAAGGTTTTCAAAAACTTCAGGAACTTTCATTTTCATATTATGATAATACTGCAGTGGGTTGGATAATGGCAAGAATGACATCAGATGCTCAAAAAGTAGGTGATGTTGTAGCTTGGGGAATTGTGGATATGATTTGGGCTATAGCAATAATTATTATTGTTATAATAATTACATTTTTTTTAAATGTTAAACTTGCTATAATAAATATTTGTATATTTCCCTTGCTAGCAGTTGCATGTTTTTATTTTCAGAAAAAAATTCTTAAAAGCCAACGTGAAGTACGAAAAATAAATTCTAAAATCACAGGAGCATTTAATGAAGGAATAACAGGTGCAAAAACTACTAAAACTTTAACAAGAGAAGAAGGAAATTTTCAAGAGTTTAAAGTTTTAACATCAGATATGAAAAATGCAAGTATAAAATCTGCTATTCTGTCTTCACTGTTTTTACCTGTTGTTCTTTCTATGGGAAGTGTAGCAGTTGCTCTAGTGCTTTGGTTAGGTGGAAATGATGTAATTCTAAATAAAATAAGTTTTGGGACTTTGTCAGTTTTTATTTCCTATGGCTTGCAAATTTTTGAGCCTATACAGCAAATAGCACGTGTTTTTTCAGAAATTCAGTCTGCACAAGCTTCTGCTGAACGCACATTTTCATTAATAGAGACTGAATCCGAAATTACAGACAGACCTGATGTTGTTGAAAAGTATGGTGACTCCCAAAATCCAAAAAAAGAAACATGGCCTACTATAAAGGGCAAAATAACATTTGAAAATGTAAGTTTTTCATATAAAACTGGAGAAAAAGTTTTAGATGAGTTTAGCTTAGAAGTTAAAGAAGGCGAAAAAATTGCCCTTGTAGGTGAAACAGGTTCGGGCAAAAGTACAATAGTAAACCTAATATGTCGTTTTTATGAGCCTACAAAGGGTCAGATTAAAATAGATGATGTTGATTACAGAGAAAGACCGCAAATATGGCTTCATTCAAATTTAGGTTATGTATTGCAAACCCCGCATCTCTTTAGTGGTACTATTATGGAAAATATAAGATATGGCAAGCTTGACGCAACAGACGATGAAGTAATAGAAGCCGCCAAAGCTGTAAATGCATATGATTTTATTGTTAAAATGGAGGAGGGTTTTCAATCACAGGTTGGTGAAACAGGTTCAAAGCTTTCAGCTGGTGAAAGACAACTTGTATCTTTTGCAAGAGCAATACTTTCAAACCCTAAAATATTTATATTAGACGAAGCTACATCTTCTATTGACACCGAAACTGAACAGGTAATACAAAAGGCACTTGAAAATATTTTATTGGGAAGAACAAGCTTTATTATAGCCCATAGACTTTCTACAATACGCTCATGTCATAGAATTTTGGTTATTGAAGATGGAAAGATTTTAGAAAGCGGAAGCCATAAAGAACTTTTAAAACAAAAAGGTCATTATTATAATCTTTATACTAACCAATTTAAAAAAGAGGCTGAAAATAAACTTTTGAATTTATAATTATAAATATATATTGTGGATGATAACAATTAATATTATTGGGGCTTTCAGCCCCAAACCATAACTTATTTCTTGAAAAAAAGAAGCAAAAAACTTTTGTCGGAATGCTGTAATGCAACATTCCTTATTAAAGTTTTCCAAGGCATTTTATAAAAAAAGGTGATTTCATGAACGAAAAAACATTACAAACTCTCGAATATTTTAAAATTATTGAGAAACTTACTAATAAAGCTATTTCTCCTATGGGCAAGGAAAAGTGTAAAAACCTTACGCCTTCATTAAATATAGAAGAAATTAAATTAATTCAAAAAGAAACAACTGAAGCAACAAGTATGATTTTAAAAAGAGGCTCTTTACCACTAGGAGGAATTAAAGATATTTCACAATCTATAAAAAGGGTAAATATAGGAGGAGTTTTATCAATTGAGGAGCTTCTATACATCGGGGATTTTTTATATGTAAGTAGAAAAGTTTCAGGCTATGGAAAAGAAGAAGATAAAAACGAAAACTTAAATATAATAAATAACCTTTTTAGTCAAATTTCTCATGCTTCAAATTTGGAAAAAGAAATAAATCGCTGTATAGTAAGTCAAACAGAAGTTTCAGATGATGCAAGCGATGGTCTATATCACATTAGAAAGAACATTAAATCGTCAAATGACAGAATTAAAGAGCAACTAAATAAAATTATTCATTCATCAACATATAAAAATATGCTTCAGGATTCAGTAATAACAATTCGTAATGAGCGATTTTGTGTACCAATAAAACAAGAATACAGAAACTCATTTCCTGGTATGATTCATGACCAATCTTCAACAGGAGCAACTCTTTTTATAGAACCAATGAGTGTAGTTCAGTTAAATAACAAAATAAAAGAGTTGCTTGCACAAGAAAAAGCAGAAATAGAAAAAATATTAAGAAGTTTATCACTCATAGTAGCTGAGAATAGCGACTTACTTATATCAAACCAAGAGATTTTAACAAGTTTAGATTTTATTTTTGCTAAAGGTGAGCTTTCTATTTCGATGTTTGGAACAGAACCAATCTTTAATACAAACGGAATAATAAATATAAAAGCTGGTCGCCACCCATTATTAGACCCTAAAACCGTTGTACCAATAAATATCTATTTGGGTAAAGATTTTAATACTCTTTTAATAACAGGTCCTAATACAGGAGGAAAAACTGTTTCATTAAAAACATTAGGGCTATTTACATTAATGGGACAGGCTGGGCTTCATATCTCTGCATTTGATAATTCACAGCTTGCTGTTTTTGAACATGTATATGCAGATATAGGAGATGAACAAAGTATAGAGCAAAGCCTAAGTACATTTTCATCTCATATGAGTAATATTGTTAAAATATTAAGTAATGTAACAAATAATTCCCTTGTTTTATTAGATGAACTAGGAGCCGGTACAGACCCGACAGAGGGTGCTGCACTTGCAATATCAATAATACAATATTTATATAATATTAAAGTGCGTACAGCAGTTACAACCCATTATAGTGAACTTAAAGTTTATGCATTATCAACAGAAGGTGTAGAGAATGCCTCATGCGAATTTGATTTAGAAACATTAAAGCCAACTTATAAGCTTCTTATAGGAGTACCAGGTAAAAGTAATGCTTTTGCTATCTCTCAAAAATTAGGATTACCAGAACATATTATATCATCGGCTAAAGAGCTGATAAGCCATCAGGATGCGAGGTTTGAAGATGTTATAACAGATTTGGAAATCAGCAAGAAAACAGTATTGATTGAGAAAGAAAGAGCAGAACAATACAGAAAAGAAGCTGAAAGGCTAAAATCTGACTTTGAAAACCAAAAACAAAAGCTATCAAATCAAAGAGAAAAAATCATTTATGAAGCAAAAGAAGAAGCTAGAAAAATAATGCAGGATACAAAGGATAGTGCTGATAGGTTAATAAAAGAGTTGCAAAAGCAAATTAGAGACTCATCAAATAATAAAGAAATTGAGTCAACAAGACAAACAATTAGAGATAAGCTTTCTTCATTAGAAAAAGATGCATTTACTTATAGTAAACAAAGTGATACGTTACGTTCTATTCCTAAAAATTTACGTAAGGGCGATAGAGTTTTTATTCACACCCTAAACCAAAGGGGTATTGTGACATCTTCAGTTGAGCAAAACGGTGAGGTTATGATTCAAGCTGGAATAATGAAGGTAAAAGTCCATATAAGTAATTTATCAATAGATAACAGCGAAGAAACAGTTAAATTTAATTCAAAATCAATTTCACAAAGTGTTAAATCATCAAAAAGTAAAAATATTTCTCCAGAAATAGACCTCCGTGGGCATATGGTTAATGAAGCACTTGAAAAAACTGATAAATACTTAGATGATGCATATTTGTCTGCTCTTGCACAGGTTACTGTAATTCATGGAAAGGGTACAGGTGCATTACGCAATGCCATACACTTACACTTAAAAAATCATCCTCATATAAAAAGCTATAGGTTAGGTACTTATGGAGAGGGAGAAACAGGTGTAACTATTGTTGAGTTTAATAAATAGATTTTAGGTAGTAAAATATGAACACAAAGGCTAAATATCTAGCCGTGTGAATGTAACTCAACCACTACCGCCTAAAGGCGGTAGGTTCGGATAGCGGCTGAAGCCGCC
>CAYYRV010000026.1:0-31643 GCA_964474135.1 uncultured Defluviitaleaceae bacterium | reverse complement strand
AATTGGAACAGTTTATACAGATGGCAATTATGCATATTTCAAACACTTTTCTTCCGACAAACTTGTTGTAACAAAGAAGAATACGCAAAAAATTGAGAGAAAACACTTATCTTTAAGAACATGGTGTGCAAGATTAGTAAGAAAAGGCATTCGATTTTCCAAAACTGAACAAATGCATAAAATTGTAGTCGGTCTTGTCATAAACTACTGGTTTTTTGCTCGTTTTTCATTGGCTCAATAATTTTAGAACACTACCCTAATTCTTTATAAAATCGATTAAAAATTTCCGCTTCGTTTGTTGCAATACTTTTAAGTTCTACTGCTAGGTCGCTATCCTCCAACTGTTTGCTACACCATATTTTATATGCCTCCATTAAAGTTCATATCACTGTTATAAAAATTAAATATTATACTGCAGGATGGTTTTCCAAAGGTTGAATATCCGCTGTCAAGCACCCCATCTGCTTTTTCATATAATTGGCTTTGCCAGTCCCAGAAAGCAAATCCACTAATCCAATTTCGTTTGGACGTTTTTTCTAACATCACCTTAAAATATTCCGCTTGTTCGTTAAGGGAAATTGAGCCTTGTAATTCCCAATTATTCGGAATAAATGATGAACCTTGTGTTGACATACAACCTGCTTCCGCAAAAAAGAACGGTTTACAATACTTTTTGACTGTGCTTTCTATACGGTTGAGTTGATTGTTCCAATCATTGATTGGATAATATCCGCTTGATGAAATTACGTCAACAGCATCCCACCAAGTCACATGTTCCTCTTGGTATTTATCAGTGTTATAGCTAACCAGACCGCTGTAAGTTTCCCTTACTTTATTGATAAGGTCACGCCAGAATTTTTCTTTACGTTGTGCTTGTACCATTTCACAACCTATAATGAGCATTTCACAGTTTGTAACTTCCGCTATTTTGGCATAATGAATAATATACTCGAAATATGAGGCAAACCAATTGCTCCATTTAGGTTCGCAAGGAACATCCACATCAAAAAAGTTAATATGAGCTCGCCAAGTTCCGTTTTTACAATTAACAATGGGCTTTAAAATTACTCTTAAACCTAAGTTTTGTGCAAACTTTATCATCTCAATTAGCTCAGAATCTGTGGGCATATGTTCACCTACAAAGTCAATAGTTTCGCTATGTGCAGTATCCATAAGTGCAGCAAAGCAAAGCACCACCGTATCAGAGGCTGTTTCCGACTTCATAGTTTTTAGCGACAATTTTGCTTCATCCCCGCACTTAGTTAGTGTAAATGTATAACCCTTTATATATTTCATATTTACTCCTCCAAATATTGATATATGCTAGACGTACAGCCATCCGCATCAATACCCCTTACATTATGCATGGTTGTATTGCATGTGCCTTTTGATACTAAGAAATATGTTTTTTCATCTTGAGGAATAACGTCCATATGTTCCGAAGGAGCAAGGTCAAATTGTCTGCCCTTTATAGCAATATTATCACTGTGTTTGAGTTGAACAAAAATGTTTTGAAAAGAAACATTTTCTATGTTATTATCTGCTCCGACTAATCCAATCGCATTTTCTGAAGTGCAGTAAATCGAATTAAAGCTAATATTTTTAACATTTTTTTCAAATGTACGTTTCGGCTCTTCATTGGTGTAATTATGATGATATGTACCCATAATAAAAATTGGCTCACCATTACCCCACCAATTGCCTGCTCTGATTTGAGTATCAATAATTATATTGTTAAACAGTACGTTTTCCACTAAACCTGTTTTGTGGCTGGACATAATACACAGACCACGGTTGCTTTGCTTAATTATGCAATTACTAATCGTTACATCTTTTATTATGCTGTGCATATATCCTATGACTATTGCTTTTGAGTAGCTTTTGAGGTTGCAATCAGACACTATTATGTCTTGGCAAGGCTTATTCCAATCGGTTATGCACGATAGTGCTATACAATCGTCTGCAGTCTCAATGTTGCAGCTGTTCACCAGTACATCAGAGCATGAGCAAAAATGCAATCCGTCATTATTGGGTATGTTTGGGTTTCCCCATATGCTTAGGTGCTTTATTCTAATATTTTGACTTTCTACAAATGTTAATGTCCAACAAGGAGCATCAACTATAGAAATATCTTGTACAGATACATTCTTACAGTTGTAGAAGAATATGGGCTGTGTAGGGCGGACGTTATAAGTTACAGTACATTGTGAAATTTGCTTATCTGTAAGTGATACTTTCGAATTTGGAATTTCCCGATTAGAAAAATCAAAGAATGCATGTCCATTTAAGTCTATCGCACCTTCACCATAAATCTTAATGTCATTGTTGCCAATAGAATAAATTAGTGATAGACACTTACCCATTTCATTGTGCATATATCCATTAAAAACATAGTCATCAATATTTGAGCTTCCCTTTAATATAGCACCCTTTGCAAGATATATTGATGCACCTTTTAGGTTTAGCGTCCCTGTAATATATACCCCTGATGGGATATATACAGTTCCAAAAGCTTTATCCGCTTCATTTATCGCCTCAGTAATTGCTTGAGTTTGTGGTTTTTGGATATTCGGCACAGCTCCGTAATCCATAATGTTAAAAATTTTCATCTTTATCCCCTTTTGATAAGCATAAGGTTTTTCTCAATCAATTCACAGCGTTGCTTTACGCAAAGTACACTGCGTAAAGGGTCAGTAGGCGTATTGAAAGCATAGTCCAACAATCTCTCTACCGTAGTGGTTGCAACGTGCAGACGAGTATCGGAAGAAGCGTAGTAGATGAATACTTCTCCATTTTCTTTGGCAACAGCTCCATTTGTAAACACAACATTGGAAACGTCGCCAATACGCTCAGCCCCATATGGTGCAATTAAAAAACCGCTTGGGCTTGCAATTACCTTGGTTGGGTCATTTAGGTCAGTAACAAACAAGTATACAACATAGCGTAAACCTGCAGCAGTATTGCGAACACCGTGAGCAATATGCAGATAACCTTTATTCGTCCTTATAGGTGTAGCACCTGCACCGTTTTTTGCTTCTGTAATGGTATGATATACTCTGCTGTTGACTAAAACCTCTTTTTCTATAACTGCATTTTGGATATCATCGCATAAACCAAAGCATATACCACCGCCTGAGCCGGTTTCTATAAATCCGTCCTGAGGTCGTGTATAGAAGCCATATTTGCCGTTTACAAATTCGGGATACAGCACAACATTTCTCTGTTGAGGTGAATTCGTTTTAAGGTTTGGTAGCCTCTCCCAGCTTATTAAGTCTTTAGTCCGTACAATTCCAGCAGAGGCAAATGCTGCTGATAAGTCCGACGTTTCTGTATCCTTGCTTTCGCTGCAAAATACACCATATATATATCCATCCTCATGCTTTGTTAGCCGCATATCATATACGTTGGTTTCATTTTGCTCAGTATCAGGAAGCTGTACAGGATAATTCCAAAATTTAAAACCATCTATGCCACTTTCACTTTCTGCCACTGCAAAAAACGACTTTCTGTCATTGCCTTCAACCCTTGCAACCAACAGTATTTTGCCGTCCAGCTCTATTGCTCCGGCATTAAACACAGCATTAACTCCCAATCTTTCAATAAGCAGCGGATTACTTTGCTCGTTTAAGTCATACTTCCAAAAAATTGGAATATGCTCTCTTGTAAGTACCGGATTTTGATAGCGTATATATATTCCGTTGTAGCACTCAGAAGGTTCATTCTTTCGTGATATAAGCTGCTCGTACTGTTTAACTAATTGCTGATACTTCGTTGCAAATTCACTCATAAAATCAGTCTCCTTTTATCTTTTCATTAAAGTACTGCAATATAATGTCTCCGGAGTATAGTAGCCATTCGTGACCATATTCGGGATAATACTGTATTCGTTTGCTAGCTGTTATTTGGTTGTATACAGCAAGCTGAGAAAAAACAGGACATACGGTATCTCTAAGTGCAGTTATCCATAATGTATTTGACTTAATATTTTTTGCGTGGTTTTTTAAATCAATGTAGCCAAGCCTTTCAAAGAATATCTCCTCCGTTAAATGCAAAGGGTCACGCACACGGAAATACCACTTTATTTCTTCGTAACATTCGCATTCAAACTGGTGTTTATATATACCTCTAAAATCACTTAGAAACGGGTATATAGGTGCAATTGCCTTTATTTGTGGGCAAAGAGCCGCAAGGGCAACCGTTAGGGCACCTCCTTGGGATGCCCCTGTTGCGAATATGTTATCAGTATCTATAAATTCCATAGACATAAGAATACGAGCACACATAACTGTATCCAAATATACATTGCGGTAAAATAGGTTATGCTGATTATCGTCCTCCACACCCCTTATAATGTGACCGCTTTGTGTATTTCCTTTGCTAAACATTCCGCTATCACTGCTGCTTCCGCCTTGACCTCTTGTATCCATAGCTAGAACACAATAACCCTCTGCTGTGTATCCAAGCTTGCTGCTCCAATCACCGCTGTTGCTCCAATATCCATGAAACATAATTACTGCGGGCATCTTAGCTTTAGCTTGCTTAGGTTTAGCAAATTGGCAGTGTATCCTAGCACCTCCTGCACCTATAAAGAACAAATCATAAAACAATGCAATGTTAGCTTGAAAACTAGAAGGGACAATCTCAAAAGCAAGAGATAAATCATCAATTTCAGCTATTGCTTTTTTCCAATAACTGTCAAAGTCTTTTGGTGCATCACCTATTCCTCTGTAATCTTGCAAATGCTCTACTTGAAAGTCATACAGTTTACTCATCTGATAAATTCTCCTTGTGCATTAATTATTTCACTTCGGCAATCTTTTTATCATCTCAAGGCACATTCTGCCGTTGTGATAAGGGCACTTCCAAGGTCCAGCAATTTCCCAATCCATAGGCTTGCCGTCTGCATCAACACTCCAAAACCATTCACTACCTGGTCTGCTGTCTACAATATGCTTTTGAACGAATTGCCAAATTTCCTCAACTGCTTTCAAAAATTTTTCATCTCCGCTTTTTTGATAGGCGTTATAAAATCCTACAATTGCCTCTGCCTGAACCCACCATATACGAGTAGTGTCTATATGCTGTTCAAAACGTTCATTATTAACTGCTCCGTTTTTAAATGCAAGCTTATAAATATTTTCAGATATAGTAGATGTAAACTCAAGCAGCTGTTCTCCTATTGTTGTACAAGCCAAGTCTATTAACCAAGCCGCTTCTATGTCATGACCGTAAGAGTGCATATTAGCAATAGAATTAAGGCTGTGGTCAAAAAACACCTCAAGGTGACCGTCTTTTGAATTGTATATGCATGTCTTAAATATATTAAGCAGCCTTTGCAAAGAACTTTTTACATGAACATCTTTTGAAACACGATAAAACTGTGTATAGGCCTCCAATATATGCAAGACAGTGTTCATTGTTTTGTCTGCTGACACTCCATTTTCTGAAAGTTCTGCGTTTGACGTAGGCTCCCAGTTTTGCAAAAATGCTTCTCTATAAGCAAACCTGTCTGCACATACATTTTCAATCTTTTCATAAAGTTCTTTTGCAAGCGTGAGTGCTTCTTTGTCATTTGATGCTTCATAATAAGCAGATAAAGCGTATATTGCAAAAGCAAGATTATAAGTATGTTTTAAACCGTCCGCTACACTTCCGTCACACTTTATCATCCAGTAAACGCCACCATTATTCTGGTTGTAGCATTTATCCCTTAAAAATTTGTATGCGTGTTTAGCATTTTTTAAACAGACCTCATCTTTAAGCTGCATATAGCAATTTGAATAAAACCATAGTATGCGGCTATTAAGAATAACACCTTTATCAGCAGATTTTATAACATTTAGTTCGTAATCAACCTTTCCGTAAAATCCTCCATTTTCCTTGTCAATTAAAGAATTCCAGAAAGGTATAATCTTATCGTTTAAATGGTCAATAAAATTTTGCCTTTTCAACTTTAGTCACCCCTTAATTATTTAGCTTACTCTTATACACATAAGCAAATGCTACCAATATTGTAGCCAGCGCTATCAAAGCAAAAATAGCAATAATAAACCATACGTCAGCTGATTCATGTTCTTGTGTGCTTGATAGGGAGAGGCTTTATTTTGGGCTTTTGTTCCTTTATTGCTAGTACATAAATGTAGAAATATCCTCAGTTTTCACTACAGTTCCAAACTGAGAATAGTCAGCGTTATCAGCGGCAATTGCAAATTCGGAACAATAGGCTGACAGCATTATGGTTACAAGCAAAAAGACCAAAGAACTTATGCTGTAACTTATCTTAATACCTACCAAGTTCATCATCACCCTTACATTTTTTATCATTAGCTAAAATATAACTAACAAGCTCTTCGATCTGAGCAAATGCAACGGAAACGTATGTATCGGCTGAGCCATAATAAATGGCAATTCTGCCTGTTTCGCTATCATGCAAAGCAGCACACGGGAACACAACGTTGGGAACAAAACCGCGTTCTTCATACCATTCTTCTGGTGTTATCAGAAAACTCTCGCAGCGATGCTTTACTATAGACGGATTATCAATATCCAAAATAGCTGCTCCCATACTATAAACATAACCGTTGCAAGTGGATGTAACTCCGTGAAATAAAAGCAACCAGCCGATATTTGTTTCAATTGGGGCAGCACCCGCACCAATTTTTAACATCTGCCACCAATTATCGCCCTTACGCATAACGTGGCGATGTCTGCCCCAATAGATTAAGTCTGAACTTTCACTTAAAAATATATCTCCAAATGGTGTGTGACCGCTGTCACTTGGGCGTGTCAACATCATAAATTTGCCGTCTATCTTGCGAGGAAACAAAACACCATTGCGGTTAAACGGCAAAAATGGATTGTCTATAATCTCAAACTTCTCAAAATCATTAGTTTTTGCTATTTGCAGCGAAGCACCGCAAAAGTCGCCACACCATATTACATAATAGGTATCCTCTACCTTTACCAGTCTTGGGTCATAGGCATATTGTATTTTTACTTCGTTTCCATGTTCATCAACTATTTTTATTGGCGATTGTTCAAAGTTCCAAGTAAAGCCATCATCAGAAAAGCCTTTATACAAATACGGTATACCCGTCGTTGTTTCGCTTCTGAACACACCGATAAATTTTCCTTGCCACGGCACAACAGCACTATTAAAAATCCTTGCTACGTCTTTTAATGGGTTTCTGTTGATAATTGGGTTTTCGCTGTATCTCCAAACTGGAACATCGCCCTTGCCTTCTCTTTCTTGCCAAGGCAAGTTAGGGAGTTTTTCACCTATAATATATACTTTTTCCATATAAACACTCTCATTTCATAATTTTTTATTGCTTAACCGAACCTTGAACTAGTCCATTGTAAATTTGTTTTTGCAATGCCAAGAACGCAATCATAGTTGGAATGCCTGCAATTACTATGCCTGCACATATAATCTCCCACTTTGAGCCATATGGACCTTGAAACTTAAACAACGCAGTAGAAATTGTTTGCAACTCCATTTTTGGCATATATAGATATGGTGTATAGAAATCGTTATATACACCAACACATTTAATTATAAGCACTGTTATGGTAGCAGGCCTGAGCAATGGCAGAATAATTTTACTATACACAGTCAAATAGCTTGCTCCATCAATAATTGCAGCTTCATCGAGCGAAGGAGAAATGTTATCTAAAAATTGCAAGTAGATATATACCGCTATAATGTCTGTACCTATGCCTAACAGAATACCAGCAAGTCGAGTATTATAAACGCCTAAAAAGTTAATAATCTGAAAGGTTGCAATATTTGTTACAACACCAGGTATTAATGTAATAAGTAAAAATGCGTTTAATACAGCTTTGCGTAGCTTAAAATCAAACCTGTGTAGGATAAACGCCGTCATAGTGCCTGTAAAAACAGAACCTATGGAAATAAATATAAGCTGTATAGTTGTATTAAAAAAGCCTCTAAGCATTTTACCTTCTGTAAAAGCCTTAACATAATTATCGAAGTTAAGTTTTGTTGGTAAAGCGAAAGGGGATGTTGATGAAAATTCTGCACCTGTCTTTAATGAGCCTATTACTACAGTCGAAATAGGCAGCAAAGCAGCGATAGCAGCAACAAACAAAATAAAATATTTCAGAATGGTGAATATGTCAAGTTCTTCCTTAGAAACGCTAACTCCAACATCGTTACTTTCTTTAACTTTATTTTTTTTCATCATTTTTGCCACCCCTATCTATCATTTTTAAAGAATAAGTTCTGAAGTCCTGCCACAAGTAAAAGCAAGATGGTCAAAACTACTGCCATTGCGGAAGCCAAGCCTACCTTGTCAAACTTAAACGCTGTATCAACTGTTTTTATAACGAAAGTGGAACTTCCATTTCCTCCGCCTGTCATAATGTATGGAATCTCGAAAACACTTAGGGCACCTTTTACGGAGAGTAGTAGATTGAGACTTACAATAGGGGCTATGCTGGGCAGTATAATATGTCTAAATAACTGAAATTTATTTGCACCGTCCATCTCGGCAGCTTCATAAATTTCAGTTTGAATAGACTGTATAGCACCCAAAAACATTATAATATTAAATCCGATATACCTCCATACAGATACAGCTGTCAATGAAATATTTATGAGACTTGGGTTACCCAACCAAAGTTGGGTAAATTCTCCTAAACCGATAGCTGTCAAGAATGAATCCAATGTGCCATCTGGCCTAAAAAAATACAGGAATATAAAACCTATAGCGACACCATTAATTAAGTTAGGAAAAAAGTATACCCCTTTAAATAAACTTTTTAGCCTAACCTTAAAGCTTAATACAGTAGCAATAAAAAGCGCTAGAGCAAGCTGTATAAACGAGCCGACTAGATAATATAAGCTAACAAAGAAAACAGAAAAATATTCGGGTCTTGTCAAAACCGTTATATAATTTTTGAGACCGACAAATGTTTTGGTTTTGCTTATGCCGTTCCAGTTTGTAAAAGAATATGAAATCATATTTAAAACTGGAAGATATCCTAGAACTATAAGCAATATTAGTGGTATTGCAAGGAAAAGAATAGTAATAACCTTTTGTTGAGTTTTGTAGGATAACTCAGAAAAAGTCTTTATTTTAAATCTTCTATCTGTACTCACTGGCAGTTCCTCCCATATATTTAATAGTTGCACTTTGTAAAATTACCCCCTCCTTAAAAAAGACTGCTACTCTACACAGGAGGGGGATATATGGAAATGGTTCTTATGCCTTACTTAATGTCAAGGTCAATTCTTGCTTGTTTCCATTTTTCATTGAGTTCACTCATATATTTATCAAAGTCACCGCCCTGCAAAGCTTTTTCAACAATAGGCTTTTTCCAATTGTCATCCCAAAGTCCAATTTCTGCCTGCTTTGCAATATCATCTGTTAAGCCTTCTTCACCTTCAATAGGCGGTGCGTTTGTTTCTAGCAAAACACCTAAATCTTGAAATGGTTTTAGTACTTCGGGCATTGGTGCACCCTTTATAGGAGAAATTCCTGAGCAATAATCAGAATATCCCGACTCGTTTGTAAACCAGTCGATATAAGCTTTTGCAGCAGCCATGTTCTTTGTGTTTTTATTAATACCTATACAATAGTCAGCCTCGGACAACGAGTACATTTTGCCGTTAACTGTGTATGGGAATGGCATATAGGCAACATCCTCAGGGTTTTCAGCTATTTCTCTAATTTGACCAATCGCCCAAGAGCCAAGGACCATTGCACCAACTTTGCCGTCCGCGAGCATTTGCTTTGAAGTTTCCCAATCAGATGTCATTGGGTCTTTCTCTATAATATCTCTGTTAGATGCTATATCAAACAGTACTTTGTAGAGTATGTAGTGAGGAGTTCCAGGGCCAAATACATCATCTGTATGAGCCATTGTATTGGTGTAGTTTGGGTCACCACTAATAGCCATAACGTGACCTTCCCACTGATTCATGGTCCAGCCGGCAGCCAAATTTGTGTAATATGGAATAACATCTGGGTTTTTCTCTTTGATTTGCTTTAGTTGAGCAATAAACTCATCAGGCGACTTCGGTAAGGAGGTGATTCCGGACTCTTTCCACACTTTAGTGTTGTATACAATGCCGTTTGCTACACCAAATGTCGGTATGCCGTAAACTTGACCACCATAAGCCTTTTTGTCTACAAACAAATACTTTTCTGACATTTCATCTAAAGTGCCAAGCGGCTCAAAGAAGTTAGGCAGTTCGTTCGGTGGAATATTAGGCAACAGTAGAACATCACCGTAATCGGAAGTAGACATGCGGGTTTTTACATCGCCCTCATAATCTGTCAAAGCCTCATACTTAACTGTAACATCAGGGTATTTTGCTTTGAATGCTGCTGCATACTCACCCACGAACTTAGTATCAACAACATCTGTTCTGTTTGTAAGTACAACTATTTCGCCGCTGATTTTTTCTTCAGAATTACCATTTGCAGCATTGTCTTTCTGCTGCGAGTTGGTATTTTCGGGGGAAGGCGGAGAAGATTGCCCGCATCCAACTAGTAGTGCTGACACGATAGTTAATGCCAAAAATCCAGCAAGTAATTTTTTCATTTTTATAACCTCCCAATATTATATTTAGGTTATCGTTAACCTTAATCAAATTATATAGTATAGGTAAAAAATTGTCAATAACTATATATTATTTTTTTAAAAATTGTTAATATCATACAGACAAAGCTGCAAATTTTTATACATATTCCTTTTTAAATATATAATTTACCAAACTTATTGCCTTAAATAAATATAATTTACTTAAACGATTACTTAATTTAAGTAAAAAATAACACAGGCTTCCTCTACTGGGAATGCTGTGTTATTTTTTTAGCCAATTGCCGCTACAGAGTCTCGTATAACTAATTCTCCGCTTACAAATACTCTACTGTTTGTGGTGCTTTGGCTCTTTAACCTTGCAACCAATAAATCAACAGCCTCTTTAGTCATTTTATTAATATCTACATTTACTGTAGTCAAAGGTGGATTACTTAGTGTTGCAAACAAATAGTTGTCAAAACCTGCAACAGATATATCAGACGGTACTATATAGCCATGTTCATTTAACTTTTTTATAAAGCTATATGCAACTTCATCACAGTTGCACAAAAACGCTGTGGGCATTTCATTAGGAAAGGGAATATCAACAAAGTTACCGTTTTTATCTCTGTCGTCTATAACCCAGTCCGACCTTAATGGAATGTTGTGTTGCAGCAGGCTTTTGTAATATCCCAAAAACCTGTCTTGGATACTGCTTGTAGCCTTTACAGAGCCTATGAAAGCTATTTTTCTGTGACCATTTTGAATGAGATAATTGGTCATAGTAAACATACCATAAAAATTATCAGATAATACCATATCCATATTAAAATCGTCAATATAAAAATCTAAAAGCACTAAAGGAAGTCCAGTAACGTTTATTTTATTTACGTATTCCTTTGACATTTGACCTATAATAATCAAGCCGTCAATCTTGTTTTCATTTAAAATATCTGGCAATATTCCTTCATTTTCAGCAGCACCTTCGACAATTTCAAGTAAGCTGTAGTAGTTATATTGTTTAAGAAGAATCACTAATTTTTGGTACATATTCCAGTAAAATGAGTGTATGCTCTCTGCCACGAAATGAGAACTGATAATAATACCGATGTTATAGGTTTTGCCGTCTTTCATCGCCTTTGCATTGGCATTATATCTGTACCCCATTTCCTTTGCCGCATTTTTAATCTTTTCCTTAAGTTCTTTGCTCACTCCGTCCTTATCCGCTAAAGCCTTTGAGACTGTTACTGTACTGACGTTAAACAACTTAGCGATATCGCTCATCTTTACATCTCTGATAATCATTATATACACTCGCCTCACAATATATTGGTAACTGTATATAGTATACTATCATCATTTAGCTTATCAAGTCAATATTTAAGTAAAAGATAAACAAGGCATTCTAATTTCAAAGTTAACAAATTTAAGTATAATCAACATAAAGGGATTGATTATAATGGAATATTTTAATAAACTACAGATTATGGTAGCAGATATTGAAACTCGTAAGCCGTACAACGGATATTTTTACAAGGTAGCTAATATTATAACGATAATAGTTATAGGTTTATTATGCAATTTAAAAAGTGCACATGAAATATATTAGTGGTCTTGCTCCAAAACAGTTCATAATATTTTGTATGAAGATTTTATGATAGAAAAACCTCCTTGCTATACCAAATTCATGAATATTTTAGGTAATATTAAAGCAGACAATTTAGCTCAACAAATACCAGCTGAAAGCCGGTAGGTCGGATTTCGGCTTAGGCTGCCTAAAGTTTATCGCCAACAGAGAATTTATCAGTATGTTGAGTTTCTTCTATTTCCTGAGTTTGAATATATTGGACTATAATTTCATCTGTGATATTACCTGTGGCAGTTGCAAAGTGCCTCTAGCACACAGATGATTTCCCCAATACTGTTTTTGAAACTCTTTATATTTCATTAGTAGTTTCCTTGAGCTGTAACCTTTAATCTAGTTCACAAGTTTACTTACAGGCATGTGCGGTGGTACTGACACTAGCAAATGGATATGGCTTTTCCTACGTGCCCTGCTAATATTTCTACTTCATTTGTTTTGCATATCTGTCTTATTATTCCTGGGGTCGCTCTCCAACTTTGACGTATAACACAAGTTTCCTGTACTTTGTTATCCATACAATATGATATTTCAGGTCATATGTCTCATGTAATGTTTTACGATAGCTCTTCATTAAACTCATCTCTTGAGTATTTTTTCTCAAAACTTGAATTTAATCCTTTTTCAGGTGGTTGACCTAAATGTTTCACCTAAAGGCAAGGGTTTTAACCCCATTATACAGACAATAAAACTTATAAATAACTCTATTGTAACATTTACCTTCTTAATTAAATATAATAATATAATTTGAAAGTTATGTATTAGGATAGGGTGATATATAATGGGTATTGGATATTTAAAAGTTGAAGTATTTACCGGAAGCGAAGCTTTGCCTGTAGGCGGGGCATACGTAATTATCAGAAGCACTAGTGGCGACCTATTATACGAACTTAAAGCAAATGAAAATGGTACAACTGAAATGGTATCTTTGGAAGCGCCTGATAAACTAAATACTCTAAATCCATATGAAATAGGGGGATTCTATTCAACTTATGATGTTGAAATTAGAGCAAACGGCTATATGGATAGTTCTATTAGAGGTGTTCAAATTTTTGATACTGAAACATCAATTTTACCAGTGGAAATGCTACCTCTAATTGATGAAAAAACACGTATAGTCTATGAACAGGAGATTAATATTCCAAAAAACACACTAGAAACGTCAGTAAATCGACAGCAGCCCGCTCCGGGAAGAAGCGTATATGCTATTAAAGAAGTTTTTATTCCCGATTTTGTAACTGTTCACTTGGGTACACCAAACTCTGACGCTCCTAATGTCAAAGTTCCTTTTATTGATTATATCAAGAATGTAGGTTCTAGTGAAATATTTCCAACATGGCCTTTAGCATCTCTTGAAGCAAATATTTTATGTCAAATATCATTTGTATTAAACAGAATATATACAGAATGGTATCCCAGCAGAGGGTATAATTTTAATATTACAAGCTCAACTGCTTACGACCAATGTTTTATTGAAGGTAGGAACATTTTCCAGAGTATAAGTAATGTTGTAGATAGAATATTTAATTTCTTTATTAGAAGAAAAGGATATAATGAGCCATTTTTTGCACAATATTGTAACGGTACAACAGTAACTTGCAACGGGTTGTCTCAATGGGGTACTGTAACCCTAGCTAATCAGGGATATAAACCAATAGATATTTTAAAATACTACTATCCTAATGATATTGAAATTGTTTCATCTAACAAATTTGGCACAATAAAAGAGTCATATCCCGGAAAACCTTTAAAAGAAGGAGACAGTGGAGATGCTGTCAAAACTATGCAAAATTATTTAAACAGAATAAGAATAAATTTCCCTCTAATACCACAAATAAATCCAGTAGACGGAGTATTTGGAAATAGTACAAAAAATGCTGTTTTGGCTTTTCAGAAGACATTTGGTTTAATAGCTGACGGGATTATAGGTAAAGGAACTTGGTATAAAATTATTACAGTTTACACAGCTGTTAAGAGGCTTGGTGACCTTGAAAGTGAAGGAGAAAGAATTGGAATAGGTACTACACCTCCTACAAGTGTTTTAAGAGAAGGTTCAAGAGGTGCCGACGTAGTAGAACTACAATTTATATTAGATTTTATTGCACAATTCCATACTAGTATACCAACAGTATTACAAAATGGTTATTTCGACAGCTTAACAAAAAGTGCCGTAATAGCATTTCAAACACTTTTTAATTTAATGCCAGACGGAGTAGTTGGACCTGCAACATGGAACCGTTTATATGAAGTTTATAGAGGAATTGAGTCAAATGTAACCGTACCCCCTAGCGAGCCTGAGACTCCTGAAAATCCCCCAAATCCATCGCAACAATATCCTGGATACCTATTAAAACTTGGTTCAGAGGGAAGCAGTGTACAACTCATTCAACAGTATTTAAATAAAATATCAACAGCATATCCATCTATACCAAAATTAACTGTAGATGGAAAATTTGGTAATGGAACGAAGGCAGCGGTAACTGAATTTCAGAATATCTTTGGTTTGGTAGCAGACGGAATAGTTGGTCCAGCAACATGGAATAAAATCGTATCAGAATATAATAAGATAAATGCCTCAACAGGTACAGGTGCTGTTCCTTATCCTGGGAGCCCTTTACGTGTAGGTTCAAGAGGAGATAATGTGGCTTTAATACAGAGATATTTAAACACAATCTCAAATAAATATCCATCAATTAAAAAGTTAACACCTGATGGAATATTTGGAAGTGCAACCAGGGATTCTGTTATTGCTTTTCAAAAGCAATTTGGGTTGTCTCAAGATGGTGTTGTAGGCCCTGCAACATGGTCAGCTATTGTAAATGAATACAATAAAATTAATAGCGGAAGAGCAATTATTCAAGCTATGAGTACAATATTTTTTGGAAAAATGATTATGAGTGGGCTCTAATTAGCAAAGGTTCAATACAAAACTTATGTTATGAACATTCTTTAGCGTAAATGTAATAACAATCCGAAATTTAGTTAACACTCATACTATGATGAAACGGGGCAATGCTGGAGAGTAACTAGGTGCACATCAAGGCTTTATACAGTAGACCGCAGTATATTTGCTCTGCGGTTTTTCTTTTTAGCTACCTATAATGCCCAAGCGGATAAACTCTGGGATTTGGGACAACGCCCCAAGGTTTTAAGCCAAATCTATCAGCAAAATGAATTTTGATTTGGCTATAAACCATACCCCAATCTTGTGCTGGTTGTATCCTTTTTTTGTAATTTTAACTGCAATAAAACAAATTTTTGTATCGAATCGTCTGACTGAATTTTTTATAAACTTAAAACATATAAGTTTCTATAGATTAGCTGACTTGTTTTCCTGAATTTGTGTAATACCGCCAACTTCTTTTTCTATATCTTCAGGCAGTCCACCTTTTATTTCTTTTTCAAATTTACCACTCCTTGCATGTTTGACAATATATATAAGAAAACAAAGCATAATGGCTATTTCTACAAATAATATAGGAAACCCTGCGATTGTTTTAACAACTTTTATTCCATCAAGCCCTCCATTTAAAACAAAAACTATAGATGTACAACCCATAAGCAATCCCCAAGAAAGTTTTATAATGCTTGGTGCTTCCTTAACATCTTCATTTCTTTTTATTGTCATTAGCGATACAGTAGAGGTCATTGAATCAGCTAATGTTACAAATGACAATGACACAATAATTAACATAATTGGTTTTGTAAGGCTAAAAAGAGGAAACGCTTCCAAAACTTTCAGCATAACGCTTTCATAGCCAAACGCTCCCATGTAATCATTTAATGTTGCATATCCCATTAAATCCATGTTTACATATTTTTGAGGATTAAATTGAATATCAAGAGCCGCCCCACCAAAAATTGTGAACCAAATTACTCCAAATAATGCAGGAAGTAGCCAGTTGACAATAACAAACTCTCTAATTGTTCTGCCCTTTGCCATTTTAATACAAAATAATCCTACAATTGGTCCAAATGATAACCAATCTGTGAACCAATACATATCCCACCATTGAGGCCACAGTTCGCTATTTTGGGGCCAAGAGTTACCTACAAGTGTTGCTGTATCTGTATCACTAAATGGATTTGTAAAAGTAGAGGTTTCAATAAAGCTATTTATAAATTTACCAAATGACTCTGTACCTAGATTTAGTGTGAAAGCTTTAGGTCCGAAGAGAAATACAAAAATAAGAAGTAAAATGAACAGCCAGGCATTTTTATCACTAAGCCATTTAATACCCTTGTCAAGACCAGTTATACTAGAAATATTATAAGCTATAATAATTGCAGCGGCTACTAATACCCACATAATTGGTGTAACAGGTATATTTGCCAATCCACCTATTCCAGAGCTTATTTGCATAATTCCATATCCCAAAGAACCTGCAACCCCTCCGGTAATAGCAAAAACTGTAAGAGTATCTACAATTGCCGAAAAACTTGTTTTTTCTGCTGTTTTTCCAAGTAATGGTGTAAATCCAGAACTAACATTATATTTCTTTTTCATATTGTAAACTGCATATGCTGTTGGAATAGCTACTGTTACATATATTGCGTAGGGAGTAAATGTCCAGTGAAGAAAAGATTTTACCATTGCCCAGATAGCAGCATTAATAGTTCCTGGTTCCGCTCCTAAACTTTTTACTGGTGCCATTGCGAGCATAAGAGGTTCAACAGGACCCCAGAGAACAATACCTGTACCAATACCAGCACAGAGGGAAATAGCCCACCAGTTCCATGTGCTATACTCAGGCTTTGCATCCTTACCACCAAACCGTATGTTGCCTATTGGTGTGACTATTGTAATAATCATAAAGGCAACAAATGATAAACACCCAAGACTAATTAACCACCCGAAATTAACCATTATTTTCTCAAAAATTTCCCATAAAAAACCTATGAATACTTCAGAATTAATAAAACCTATAATGACAATAATAGCAAATATTAAAGTAGGAATAAGTATTACACCCCACCTTAAACCTCTTTCTCTTGCCTCTCCTAATGATATTCCATTCCCTATGGTTTTTCTTTCATTTGACATAATTTTCCCTCCCAATAATATGCATAAAACATATCCATAAAAAACTAAAACACTAAAAAATTATAAGGAAATTCTTTTGTCATTTCATTTTAAAAACACTTTTATGAGGAACTAAAATATTTTATTGCTAAACGAGTATGTAAATATTTAATGTGTATTCGATGCAATAAAAGTGACATCGAACTTATGATATTATTCGTATAAATTAAGCCAAAGCTAGGCTAAATTTATACGAATAGAGTAAAATTTTAAATTTTTAAGCTTATTAATAAGCCAGTTAGACTACATTAAATTCACGTTATATTATAAAAAAACTCACTTAAAAGCTTCTCACGCTCTGGCTCAATTGAAGTTTCTTTAAAGTCATCAATGCGTTTATTAACGGCTAATTTAGCACGCTCTTCTATATCTAAGCTACCACTGCTTTCCCACCTTTCATAACCTTCTCGAGAAAACAATAAAGGTGAATGTAATTCACTTTTGAAATTAGATTTAGTATGCTTTTGTTTTATATATCCCCCACCATGACCTAACTTTGAAATAAGTTCAACGGCTAATTGTTCTGCTCCCAGTTCATATCCCTTTTGTATCCTTATACAGCTTTTAGCGATATCCTCATCAATTAAAAACTTCTCTAAACTAACTGTATTAAAGGAGTCCATTACGCCAACAGCATGGAGTATAAAATCTACACCAGACATTATAGCAGGCATGAATGTCATTGTTGCTTCAATACCAGTTTGCATATCAAGACACTTTGAGTCGGTGAGAGTACCACCGGAACGACACGGCAAACCATAACTATGTGCTAGTGCAGAAGCAGTCATTGTAATAATTGCAGTTTCAGGAGAACCGATTGCAGGAGAAACATAACGCAAATCACATGATGCAGAAGTAATTCCGTATATTACTGGAAGACCTGGAGTAATTAGTTGTGATAATACAATACCAGCCAAAACCTCTGCATTATCAACTACTAGAGTTCCAGCTAAAGTAACAGGGCTTGTAGCACCTGGTTGAGAACATGCTGCAACCATAAGCGGCTGACCATTTTTTGCGTATGTAAATATATTTTCAATCATCTCCTCATCATAAATAAGAGGAGATATTGGGCTAATAATTCCAATCATACGAGGCTTTGCAACTTCACCATAAAAATCTGTAACTAATTTAATTGCTTTTTCGCTTAAGCCCTTTCCCATTGTCATTCCAACAAGCGGTTTTCCCGAAAGTTTGAGCGATAATGCGACTTGATGCATTTTACGGCGTTCTTCAGGAATATCTTGGGGTTCTACAACAATGTAGTTATTAAAGTTAACAACATCAGAAGATTCGGTTAATTTTATTAAATCTAAATAATCCTTAGAATTTGCCAACTTTTTTTTGCCATCTCTGCGAATATATACAGGACCTGATGCCGGTGCTAATGCAACTACTCCGTTCCCAATTTCTGCATCATAGTTTTCATTCCTGCCATAAACAGTAAAGTGTCTTGGTGCATTTTTTAATGAATTTTCCAAAAGTTGTCTGCTAATAAAAACAACATTACCATCAATACGAGCCCCATGTTTTTTAAAGACATCTAGTGCCTTTTCATTGTTAAACTGAATACCTGTTTTTTCAAGAACTTCAATAGTAGCTTCTTGTAAAACTTGTAATTCTGTATCATTAAAAAAATTTGTACAAAGCTTCATAGCCAACCCCCTTTATAAATTTTTTTAATACCTTCCCAATTATATGCTCTTTATTTAATTATTTTACTACTAATTTCCTTCTCTTAAATAAGTATTAAGCTGTTCCAAAGACATGTTGTCAATACCTAGATAAGACAATGTATAACCATTTTTAATTAAATCTCTTTTTAAAATAGCATTTGCTAAGTGAATCATTGAGTCAATTACAGGTGTCTCAACACCATATTTTTTGCCTAGCTGACTATATACATAACAACCTACAGGTATATCTTCTGTAATATAACGGTTTTCCATATTAAAAGGACCTGTGCCAAACTGTATTGGGTCTTGAGCATCAAATGGAATTAAATAATCTAGTCCCATATATTCCTGCCCTAGGACATTTTCTCTTGAGAAGAAATGTTCTCTTTCATATGGTTGAATACCGACACCAAGTTTCTTAGCCAGCTCACATTCTTCTAAATAAAAGCTGTATTGTACTTCTGAAATAGAATTGCAGTATGCATGGGAATAAATTGAGAATTTGTATTTATCCTCGCCAAAAATACGTCCAAAGTTTTCCATAGTAGAAACACCTAAAATAGCACCTGGGCAATGAAGTACAGGGTTTACGTTTGAAAGACCGATATCTAATGCAGTATCTCCTTTTACAACACCATCTCCGCCTGTTACAGCGTCCATAGAAGGAAGATATTTAGCTGTTTCTAAGAAATCATCTGTATCACATGCAGGCATAGCAGCACCCCTTAATGTGATAGCTCTATAGTAAACTCTAATTTTATGTGTAACAACACCACCGTATATATCAACTCTACTTCCATAAGTAGATGATGACCAGCCACCAACTATTACTTTTTTAGTACAATTAGCTTCTTTCATCATTTTACGTAACAAAAGTGAGCCAAAATTATCTGGGAATATATGAACTACTTGCCCGTCTTCCAAGCAAGGAATCAACTTTTCAAAAAATGGTTTATGCCCAAATGTTGGTGTACCTACAACAATAATGCCAGCACCTTTAACAGCTTCGGCTACATCAGTTGTAACTTTATCCATTTTTGCAAAACCTTCACGTTCAAATCCATATAAGTTAATTTGGTCGCCATAAAATTTTATGCCAACTTTATCAATATTTTTTAAAGTCTTGGAAGCAAAAGGTTCTACATCACAAATCCTAACTTTAGCCCCGCCTAACGAACAATCCCCAGCAATAGCTTTTGATACAGCACCCGCCCCCAAAACAGCAATTGGTTTATCTTTTAAATAATCAAAGTTTCCCATAAAATACGTCCTCCTAAATTTAATGTTTTATGTTATAATATATATTAAATATTTTATTTGTCGTCTTAACGGTCTTGACGTTGCTCCGCTTTACTGATGAACAACGCCAATCTTTGTTAATACGAAAACTTACTGAATTCAGGTATTAATTTTATTGAAGCAACTTTCTACACAATACAACAGCTCCCCCAGCATCATCTGAATATCCATCAGCATTTACTGTTTTTGCAAAATCTTCCGAAACAGGTGCTCCACCAATAATAACTTTTACATTACTATATTTTTCTTTAATTTTGCTTACTGTTTCTTTCATTGCACTCATAGTTGTAGTCAATAATGCAGAAAGCCCGATAATGTCCGGTTTTTCTTTTTCACAAGCATCAAGGAAGGCTTGAACAGGTTGGTCAACACCTAAGTCAATTACTTCAAATCCACTTATATTAAGCATCATAGCAACAAGGTTTTTACCTATATCATGCAAATCGCCTTCAACAGTACCTATAATAACTTTACCAGAGGAACTCATTCCACCTTCACTAAGAAGCGGTTTTAATCTGTCAAGAGCAATCCCCATTGTATCTGCTGCCATTAAAACCTCTGGTATAAACATTTCACCTGTCTCCATTTTAGGACCGACAATATCCATAGCCGCTATAAGACCTTTATTTAGTATCTCATCTGCACTGATACTATCATTTAAAGCATCTTCAATTAAATCAACAATTGCCTCATCGTCTCCATCAATAACACAATTCATAATTTCATTAAGTTTTTCTGACATAATTATATACCCCCAAAATTAAAATTCTAAAAGACCTTTTCTAAAAGCTGTTAAATATTTTTTTTGAAATTTATCCCTATTTAATAATGCCTCTGTACTATAAATCATACCCATCATTCTTTTATTACCAGGGTCTAATATAGCTCCGTCAAGACCAGCCATTATACAAAGATTTAAAAATGTAGCATTTAGGATACCTCTTTTGGGTAGCCCATATGATACATTACTTAGCCCACACATAAAATGTATACCAGGGTTATTTTCCAAAATTCCTTTTATACTTTCTATAACAATAACACCCATATCTGGTGAGGAACTAATTGGCTGAACTAATGGGTCTATGTATATTCTGTCATTTTCTACTCCATCATTATTTAGGCGTTTTATTAAATCATTTGCTACTTTTATCCTTAACTCTGATGTTTTTGGCATACCATATTCATCGTCAATAGCTAATGCAACAATTTTGCCGTTATACTCTTTAACTAAAGGAATAATTTGTTCATAACGCTCGTTTTCATTGGTAATAGAATTAATTAAAGGCACACCTTTGTGAATTTTAAGTGCCGCTGCAAGTGCTTCGGGGTCAGGGCTATCAACACAGCATGGTAAATTGACCGCACCTTGAACAGTTTCAACAAGCCAAGGCAAAAACTCTACTTCTTTTCCTATTAATGTCCCACAGTTTACATCAATATAGTGAGCTCCAAAATCAGCTTGATATTTTGCAAGATTAATTATGAATTCACTATCACGGGATAAAACCGCTTCTGTAACCCCTTTTAGACTTGTATTTATTTTTTCTCCTACAATAAGCAATTAAAGCACCTCCTAATAAAAATAAAGTTTAAATTTTATAGAGTTCTTTACAAACAAATTGAATATAAAATCCATGATTAAGTTTGTAAAAAATTTTATTAAATATAGCATAGCTAAAATAAAATTTTTATATTTTTTGTACAATGTGCAACTCGAACACCTCCTGTAATATTATATCGCAAATACTATGCCATTTGTTTATTGATTATTAAAAAATATTTAATAATTATAACATATTTAACAAAATATTAATGTAAAAAAATAATTATACGTCATATTCAACCAAAACAAAAGTTATCTACTAAAAATAAATTAAATACTAAAAAATTTAAAAAAATATTTATTTTTTTATAAGAATGGTACATAAATTGCGTTAATATTATTATATATATTTTTTGCTTTACTATAACTTATATATTGAAGAGAAGATAATTTGAAAGGGGTAGACTAAATAATGAAGAAAAAAACAATTTTAGATTTTTTTGATATGAAGAAAAAAGGTGAAAAAGTTACATGGGTTACAGCATATGATTTTCCTATAGCATCATTTGCAGAACAAGCTGGAATAGATATGATACTTGTTGGCGATTCATTAGGTATGGTTGTTTTGGGATATGATGGTACAATTCCTGTAACAATGAATGATTGTATTAGTCATTGTCAAGCTGTTAGAAGAGGTGCTCCAAACACTTTTGTTGTTGGTGATATGCCTTTTGGCTCATATCAAGCCTCACCTCAAGACGCAGTAAATAACGCTGTTAGATTTCTTAAAGAGGGAAATGTAGATGCAATTAAGCTAGAGGGTGGCAAAGTCGTTTTAGAACAAATAAAAGCAATAAGCGATGCCGGAATTGTGGTATGTGGGCATATAGGTCTGACACCTCAAAGTTCTGGAATACTTGGTGGCTTTAAGGCTCAAGGAAGAACAGTTTCCGCTGCTAGAGATTTAATAAGAGATGCTATTTCCATTGAGGAAGCTGGTGCGAAATTACTTTTATTAGAAGCTATACCACCTGAAGTTACTGAATTTATTACTAAAAAGTTAACAATTCCTGTTTATTCTATAGGTGCTGGCCTTCCATGTGACGGACAACTCACAATTTGCGGAGATATGTTAGGTATGTTCCAAGCATTTACTCCTAAATTTGTAAAAAAATACGCTGATGTAGCAGGTGTAATAACAAATGCTTTTAAGGAATACATAAAAGATATTAAAGAAGAAAAATTTCCAGAAGATAAACATGTTTATCATATAAAGGACAGTATTGAGGACTTTGAAAAATTATTTGATGAGTTTAAATAGTGCTTATTTTAAATAAATCAAAATGAGATAATATATCTCACTTTGAAACAACAAATGAAATTAACTTAAATAATGACTATTTAGTTTATCTAATTTAACGTGAGTTCGACGTAGTCAATCCGGCTTGTGAAACAAGCCGAAAATCGTAAGATTTTTCACGTTATGAGCATAAATTTAGCCTAGTTTTGGCTAAATTTGTGAGAATATTATCAAAAGTTCCACGCAGCTTTATTGCGTAGAACTCACGTTAATTTAATGATATCTCATTATAAAACATGTAAAATTTGTTGAGAGAGGATAACTGCTATGAAAAAATATAATATAGAAAGAAATATTACTTTTTCAGTTTTATCAGAAGAAAAAATTAATTTAATACATGAAAAAAGTATTGAAATATTAGAAAAACAGGGAATGAAAATAACTGGCGATAAAATGCTTAAATTATTAAAAGAGGCTGGTGCTACTGTTGAAGGTGAAATAACAAAAATACCTCGTGCATTAGTAGATAAAGCTTTAAAATCAGTTCCAAAGGAAGTAATAATTTACAATAGAAATAAAGAGCCTCATATTATATGCAACAGTGAAAATAATGTGTATTTTGGAACTCATGCAGACCAATTGGAGATTGTTGACCCGTATACACAAGAAACTCGTAAATTTATGAAAAAAGATACTGAATTAATGTGTAAAATTGCAGACAGTTTACCAAATATTGATTTTGTGTTATCTGTAGGTTTATCTAGTGATATTGACCCAAGAATTCAATCACCTATAAGCTTTATTGAAACTGTTAAAAATTTTACAAAACCTATTAATTTCTCAACAAATGATATAGAGTCTTTACAAGAAATTATTGATATTGCAGCAATAGTAAGCGGAGGCAAAGAAGAATTACAAGAAAAACCTTTTATATTTAATTACTGTGAGCCTATACCTCCTTTAACACACCCAATAGAAAGCACAGAAAAATTATACATAAGTGCTATTAATAAAATTCCTGTTGTATATATGCCTTATTGTATGATGGGTGGTACATCACCTATTCGAAAAGCAACTACATTAGCACAATGTAATGCAGAAGTATTAGCAGGTATCGTAATGACACAAGTAGTAACCGAAGGAGCACCTTTTATATATGGAGCAATGCCTTCTATATTTGATATGAAAACAAGTATCGGAAGTTATGCAGCACCTGAATTCCATTTAATGATTGCCGCAGCATCTGAAATGGCAAACTTTTATGGTGTGCCTTTCTATGGAACTGCAGGTTCAAGTGATTCCAAACATCATGATCCACAAGTATTTGCAGAAATGTCTTATGAGATTCTGTCTACTTTGTTGAGCAAAGCTAATATTGTACACGATGTTGGTATTATGGACCACTGTAACAGTGTTTCTCCAATTGCTGTTGTTGTTGCAAACGAGATTATTGAAATGTTAAAACATTATTCAAAAGGTATTTCATTTGATGAAAAAGAGCTTAATCTATCGTTAATTGAAAAAGTTGGACACGGTGGACATTATTTGAATGAAAAAGAAACAGCTAAAAACTTTAAATCAATTTGGTACCCTCAATTTTTCAGTAGAAAAATGAAAAATCCAGATGTTTCCGAAGTATTGCCTGATGTTATGAAAAAAATAAAAGACATTTCAGAAAACTATAAAGTTGAACCTTTAGATGAAAAAATACTTGCAGAGTTAGATGCTATTGCTTTAAAATATGAAAATTCTATAAAATAGTCAAACACTGCTACTTTCTCTAAGATAGATTAAATAACTTTGCCAGAATGCTATATTGTGGTATTCCATAATAAAACTTTTTGAAGGGTTTGGGAAACTTTTTCTCAAAAAATAACCAAACCCTTTTAAAAAAATTGTGTTTGATTTTTTTGTTTAAAAAAATACATAAATAGGAGGTAATTAAATTGATTTATCAAAGTAGAGATATGACAATTGACTACATGAAAACTCGTAAAAATCATACTTGTTATGGAATGGGTATTGGCATTATGGTTCTTGATGATGCATACCCCGGTTTCCCTGGAGATGTGCGTAACGCAAGTGGTTTTGGTTATCCAATACAATATGAAATAGCAGAGGGTGTAGATAACTATACACTTGTTTGGGAACAAGATAAAACACCTTGTCGTGAACCAATATTAAGAGCAGCAAAAAAACTGGAAAGAATGGGTTGTAGAGCTATTGCAGCGGAATGTGGTTATTTTGCTTATTTTCAAAAAGATGTAGCAGGTCATGTTGATGTACCAGTATTTATGTCAAGTCTTTTGCAAGTTCCATTTATACAACAACTTATTGGCCCCCAAAAGACAGTTGGAATAGTATGTGCACAAAAAAGATTTCTGACAGAAACACATTTAGAAAATGTTGGAATTGATTTGAATAGTAATTATAAGATTGCAGGAGCACAAGATGAATATGGATGCCCTCAATTTGATAACCTTTGGGACCATGAAAAAAGACCTGAAATACCTGAAAGTTACTATAATCAATCTGAAAAAGATATGATTAAAATTTGCAAGGCATTTATCGAAAAAAATCCGGATATAAAAGCTATAATGCTAGAATGTACTGGTATGCAACCATTTGCAAGGGCAATACAAAAAGAGATTGATATGCCGATATTTAGTTGGGGGACATTACTAGATTATGCTTATTCTGTAATTAACCATAGAGAATACTATGGTCATATTTAACGTGAGTTTGACACGGTCGAGCCAGCTTGTGAAATAAGCCGAGAATCGTAAAATTTTTCAAGTTATGAGCATTTTATTTATTCTGACTATGGTAAAACTTATGCGAATATTATTAAAAGTTCGGCACAGTTTTATTGTGTCAAACTCACATTGTCACTATGAAAACCATCGGCTACGCCGGTGGTTATAAGCTTATTATAAAAGAAAAAGGAGAACGACAATGGATTATAATACACAAAGCAATAGGTTTAAAGTAATCGCATGTGGTGTCTTATATCGAGAAGTTTGTTATTGTACTGCTATTAGCAAAAATATTATTGACTTGGTTTTTCTTCCACAGGGGCTTCACGACCAAGGAGGAGAAAAAATGCGAATAGAAATACAAAAAGAGATTGACAAGGTAGAGCAAAACAAATATGATGCAATATTATTATGCTATGGTCTTTGTAATAATGGAATAAGTGGGCTTATTTCACATACTAAAATGATAATACCAAGAGCCCATGATTGTATTACTCTTTTATTGGGTTCAAAGGAAAAATACAATCGGGTTTTCAAAGAAAACCCTGGTACTTACTATAGTTCTCCTGGCTGGGTAGAACGTGGAATAATGGACGAAACAAATTCTGATACTTTTTCTCAATACGGAACAAAAGAAAAATACGAAGAATTTGTAGCAAAGTATGGAGAAAAAAAGGCAAAACGTTTAATTGAAAGGCTAGGCAACTGGTATAAAAACTATAATAGTTTTTTATATATAGATACAAAAGTATGCGAACAAAAAGACATTAAAATACAGGCTAAAAAACAAGCCTTAGAAAAAGGATTAGAGTATAACGAAATAGAGGGTACAACTAGCCTATTATTAAAAATGTTTAATGGTCAGTTTGATGATGCAGATTTCTTAATTGTACCAGAAAACACTTTAGTAAAAGCCTCATACGATGAGACAATTATAACTATTTAGGCTCATTAATATAAAGTTAAACTAAAGAATACTCTTTTAATTTTCTATACAGTGTAGAACGACTAATTCCCAATACGTCTGCTGCTTTTATTTTTCCTTCGTTACTACTACCGTGTATTGTAAGTGCCTTAATAATTTGTTCTTTTTCAATTTCTGCAATTGATTTTATGTTGTCATTCTTAACTTTTAAAACAGAAATTTGATGCGGAAGTGAATCTTTTCTTATGTATTCAGACTGTTCCATAATTACAGCATATTCAATTGCATTTTTTAACTCACGAACATTACCTTTCCAGCTATAATTTAAAAATATATTTTTAGTTTCCTCATTGATACCTTTTATATCTTTTCCAATACGAGATGAAAACATTTTTATAAAATAATCAGCAAGCAGAAGTATATCATTTCCACGCTCTCTTAATGGAGGGATTACTAATGTTATAACATTAAGTCTATGATATAAATCTTCCCTAAACTTTCCTTGTTCTACTAGCATTTCAAGACTAACATTAGTTGCACCAATAATACGTATATCAATAGGAATTTCTTTTATACCGCCAACTTTCTCAATAGTTTTGTTCTCAAGTACCCTAAGAAGTTTTGTTTGCATATATAAGGGTATTGCCTCAACCTCATCTAAAAAAACCGTACCTTGATGAGCCATAATGAATTTCCCATCTTTACCAGTAGAACTTGCACCAGTAAAAGCTCCTTTTTCGTATCCAAATAATGTACTTTCAATTAGCGATTCAGGGATTGCACTGCAATTAATAACTACAAGCGGTTTGTCTGCTCGCATACTATTTTTTTGTATTAATCGTGCAAATAATTCTTTGCCTGTTCCCGTTTCACCCATTAATAATGTAGTAGAATCCGTAGCAGCAACTTGTATTACCTTTTCCTTAAACTTTAAAAATGTACTTTCTTTGCCTATAATGTCACTTACTTGAATAGCCTCATTTATTTTATCATCTGAATATTTTATATATAGTATTATTTTTTCAGTTATTTTATACTCATCTCTTATTTGTTTAATTTGATATTTTAGTGTTCTTCCCCTCCATGTTATTTTGTTACTTTGTTTATTTAAAGTTGTGATATCAATATCAGAAAAAACAGTTTTCAAATGTTTGTTTATATATTCATCTTTACGAATATATAATTTTTTTTCGCAAAATTCATTTATATCCTGTATCTTTAATGTTCTATCTAATATAATTATGCCTAAATCTACATCATTCATTAAATGTCCTATTATTTTATTAACTGAATTTATTTGCTCAACAACTTCATTTTTATGTATGTTTATACAAATAAAATTATTTACTTTATCTAAAAATTCCAACATAGTTGCTTCATTATGCTTCATGAACTGCGTTTCATCGGTATCAAAGCTAACAATGCCTAATATTCCTATTATTTCATTCTCATAAGTTATTGTTTTGTATATTGCTTTTTTATAAAGACATGATGTATTCATATTGCAAGTTTTGCAACATTCCTCTTTACCTGGATTCATTACAGTTATTTTAGTGTCTTTTTTATTATTAATCAAACCAGATACCATGCCATGTAAAGCAACTTTTTCTCCAATCATTTTCTTTAACTTTCCTGTGGCACATACTCTTGTTAATGAAGTATCAATAATTTCTATATCTAAATTTAATATATTAGCCATAGATTCTATTACTTCCTGAATAGTTGATTGAACCTTGTTAAATGTATGCATAAATTTCACTCTTTTCTTGTATTTTTTATACAGATTAACAATGGAATAATCTTTGATTTATTTTATCATATTATTAATTTTGAAGCAATTAAAATTAAAATTGGTTTTTGGTAGCACTTTTTATCTTATTTATATAAAAGCTTTTCTTGAAAGTAATTATAAATATGATATTATTGTTTTATAGATGCAAAATGTTGCTAAATAGAAAGGAATATACAATGTTTGATATACAAGAAGAATTAAAAAAACTTCCGAATAAACCCGGAGTTTATATAATGAAAGATAAAAAAGACACTATAATATATGTTGGAAAAGCAATTAATTTAAAAAACCGTGTAAGACAATATTTTCAAGCCTCTTCATCCGCACAAAACCCAAAAGTAAAAAATATGGCACCCAATATAAAAAGTTTTGAGTATATTGTAACAGATAATGAAGTTGAAGCATTGATTCTTGAATGTAACTTAATTAAAAAGCATACCCCCAAATATAATGTTATGTTAAAAGATGATAAGACTTACCCTTACTTGAAATTAACTGTAAATGAACCTTTTCCAAGGCTTTTTATAACTCGTGTGCATAAAAAGGACAAGGCTAAATATTTTGGACCTTTTACAAGTGGATATGCACTAAAAGAAATTTTAGATGTAGTTTATAAAATCTGGCCTCTACGTAAATGTTCAAAAAAACTTCCTATTGAAGGAAAAAAAGAGCGTCCATGCCTCAACTACCATATAGGTCAATGTAAAGCACCTTGTAATGATTTGATTTCTAAAGAGGAATATGAAAAAATGATTGAAGAAATCATTAGTTTTTTAAACGGAAAAAGTGGATTTATTTTGAAGAAAATGGAACAACAAATGCTTGACTATTCATCTAACTTAGAATTTGAGAAAGCCGCAGAAATTAGGGATAAAATAAACTCAATAAAAAGACTTGATGAACGTCAAAAAATAACAGGTGCTCCAGGTGAGGACCAAGATATTATAGCTTTTGCAAGAGCACACAATGAGGCACTAGTACAAATTTTTTTTGTAAGAAATGGTAAAATGACGGGACGAGAACATTTTATGATGTACGGAGTTGATACATTAACAAGGGCTGAAGTGACTACTGAATTTATAAAACAGTTTTATAGTGAGACAACATTTATACCAAAAGAAATAATTGTAGAGACAGATGTTTTAGAAAAAGATATATTAATAAGTTGGTTAAGTAAGGTAAAAGAGCAAAATGTAATAATTACTACACCTCAAAAAGGTGAAAAACTTAAACTTGTACAACTTGCCGCCAAAAACGCTATTTTAGAATTAGAACATTTTGGAGAACAATTAAAGAGGGAACAACAGAAGACTATCGGGGCATTAAAAGAAATACAAAATGCATTAGGTATATCAAATACTATTGAAAGGATAGAGGCTTATGATATATCAAATATTCAAGGTTTTGAATCGGTAGGCTCCATGGTTGTTTTTGAAAATGGAAAGTCTAAAAGCAGTGACTATAGAAAATTTAGAATTAAGTCTGTTTTAGGCCCAGATGATTATGCTAGTATGGAAGAACTTATTACAAGACGTTTTTTAAGATATAAAAAAGAAAAAGAACAGTCAGATAATTTGACAGCAAAATTTTTAAAGCTTCCTGACATAATTTTTATGGACGGGGGAAAAGGCCAAGTTCATTCAGCAGAAAAGGTTTTGAGAGACTTAAATATAAATATTCCTGTTTGTGGAATGATTAAAGACGATAGACATAGAACAAGAGGATTAATTTTTAATAATGAAGAAATATTTTTGCCTATATCTTCAGAAGGTTTTAAATTAATAACTCGCATTCAAGATGAAGTGCATCGTTTTGCAATAGAATACCATAGAAAATTAAGAGAAAAGAAACAGATAAAGTCTGTATTAGATGATATTCCAGGAATAGGTAATACTAGAAGAAAAGCATTGCTAAGGCATTTTGGCGATGTGAATAAGATTAGAGATGCTAGCATTGAGGAGCTTGCTGCAATTGACTCTATGAACACTAAAGCAGCAGAGGAAGTATATAAATTTTTTAGGTAGCCTATTAGGGCTAGTAATTAAGTGCATAATGTAATTAATACGTATTAACAGTAATGGGAGTTGGCAGTGTGGAACCTAAAATATTAAAATTAGTTTCTGAAAAAATAGAACAAGGAAGTAAAGTAGCGATGATTACTTTAACTAAAACAACAGGTTCTGTTCCAGGCTATAAAGGAGCTATAATGGTTGTTTTTGATGATGGAACATATTTTGGTACTATTGGAGGTGGAAAAATAGAATTTGAGGTTATAAAAAGAAGCAATGAGGCACTAATAACAGGGGAAAGCTTTAGTTTTAAATATGATTTAGCATCAAGCGGAAAGTTAGAAATGAGTTGCGGAGGTACTGTTGAAGGATTTGTTAATATATTAAAGCCAAACAATAAATTATATATTTTTGGGGGAGGAAACATCGCCCAAAAAGTGGCTTCTTTTTCAAGAAATTTAAAATTTGATATTTTTGTAATAGAAGATAGAGAAGAATATAAAGAACATGAGGATTTTAACTATATAAAAGAATACATTTGTAATAATATTTGCAGTGCAATTGATAACTTGACTTTTGGCGAAAACGTATATATTGTAATAGCTACAAGAGGGCATGAAATAGACTTTGAAGTAATTAAAAGACTTGTTGACAAAAAGTTTGCATACTTAGGAATGATTGGTAGTAAATCAAAAGTTGAAAAAATAAAAGAAGCCTTAAGAGTAAATAATGTTGATGGAAGCTTTTTAAAATCAATTTATGCACCTATAGGGCTTGATATATGCGATGGCACGCCCGAGGAAATAGCTGTATCAATAATTGCTGAAATTCTAGCAGTAAAAAATAAAAAGATTACAGAACTTTCAAATTCAAAACAAAAATCTAAAGTAAAGTTAATATAACATAACATAACGTGAGTGGTCTGCTACACTTTTAGTTTAGCCAAGAACTCAAATCTGATACTGTTTTCAAAGAAATATATAGAAATAAGTTTAAAAATGTGATAAAATAATTGGTTGTGTATTAGATTTATTGCAACAGTTCTGTCATACCAAAGAACCAAACAT
>CAYYRV010000025.1:0-35491 GCA_964474135.1 uncultured Defluviitaleaceae bacterium | reverse complement strand
TAGAGAACTCTGAAAGTCCATTCTTTAGGCGGATTCCGGTTTCCGTGGAAACTTTTATTATTATTGTGAGGTGATGCCGTAATGTCAAAATTTCATATACTTTCAATTGATGGTGGAGGAATAAAAGGAATTATTTCGGCTATTGTAATTGAATATATAGAAAAGCTAATACAAGAATATACAAATAAAAAAGAAGCTAAAATATCTGATTATTTTAATCTTATTGCTGGTACTAGTACGGGTGCTATTTTGGCGGGTATTTATTTATGCCCTAATAAAGATAAAAAGGCTAAATTTTCTGCTAGTGATGCAGTTGAGCTATATAATAAAAACGGAGATTATATTTTTCAAAGAGACTATTATCATAGCATTAAAACAATAAATGGAGTTATAGGACCTAAATATGACAATAAAAATTTAAAAGAAGTTTTAAACAGATATTTTGGAGAAGTAAAAGTTAGCCAACTTATTAAAGCGTGTCTCATAACGTCATATGATACTGAAAAAAGGGAACCAACTTTTTTTAATTCAGTTTCTTCCTCTAAAAAGGAGGATAGAGATTATTTGGCTAGAGATGCCATTCTATCCTCTGCTGCTGCTCCTACATATTTTCCGCCTTCGCTTATTGTATCTTCTACTTCACAAAAAGGTTCATTTATAGATGGTGGTATATGTTGCAATAATCCAGCTGTATGTGCTTTTGTGGAGGCAATAAAAATGAGTGATTGCAAGAGCATTGATGAGATAACTGTATTGTCTATTGGAAATATATCAAATGGTATTGCCTATAAATATTCAGATATATCAAAATGGGGGGTTATAAACTGGGCCGCCCCAATATTAGATATTATAATGGATGCAAGTGTACAGACAGTAGACCATCAGCTTAAAGTAATTTTTAGTACACTAAATAAAGAGAAGCATTATTTAAGAATAGAAATTAGAGAAGAGTTTAAAAAACATATTCCGGCATTAGATGATGCTGCACCGTTAAGTATAAAACGCTTGCATGAATTAGGAAACGAGTTAATTAAACAATACGATTTAGATTTAAAGAATTATATAAAAAATGTTATTATTGATAAATAAAATGGTTATACGGAATAAAAATGCGTATAACCATTCTAAAATAAAACTTATTTAATTCTATGTAGAAATCTGCTTTGTTAGCAAAAATCTATCGTTTATTTATAATTTAGAGTATATTAATTTATTTTTGTAGTATCTATACTTTTATAAATTTATTTTAAATCAAGTCTTTAAATATCTCACTCAATTTACCATAATATTCACTAATTTTTTCGCTCATTTGATGCTCTACTTTTCTGCCATAATAATATACTGCATTTATCATATCATCATCAGTAATTTCCTCTTTATTACGGCATATAGCAGTAGCAAATGCTAGAATAAAATTATATTTATATAATATTTCTTTGTATGCTTTTAATACACTGGTTCTCTCAATTGGAAAATCACTATTATAAAACATTACAACAATTAAATTTTCAAAAATATATGGTTTTTCATTCATATATGGTTTTAAAAGTTTATCTACACATTTTTTCATTTCATCAGGATTAAGGTTACTAACATTTTGAAGTAGGTCATCAAGCTGTAAATAGAAGCTTTCGTTTTGGTTGGTTTTAAACGGTTGTTTCAAAAGTACACATAAAGCTTTAATTAATAAATGATAGATGCTTGCTATTCCGCTATCATATTTACTGCTATTCGCTAGCAGCCTTTCGGCTATTGTTTCATTAGTATAATATTCATAAAAATTATCAATACATTCATTAATTTTAATTCTAAGGCTTTCTTCATTTTTGCCTTCGGCTTCAATTATTTTTTCTATTCTATCAATAAATATTGAGCAGTATATGATTCTTTCGGTAAGCGATAATTCTCTATTTTGAAAAATTGTAATAACTGCTGTTCTAATGTCAAAACCAATGTCAGCAGGTAATTCATTATTGTGAGGTTTTTCATTAAACACTTTTTTACAATTTTCTTGAAGTGTAAAATGTATTCCAGTAGGGTTAAACAAAAATAATTTTGCAACATATGGGCATGATAATGTCAGTTTTGTTTGAGTAACACCATCATATACGCTATGAACTCGGGGATATATTTGGCAAGTTCTACACATATAGTCTCTACCAAGTTTTTTATAAATATTACATAATCCTTGCTCATCTAAAAAAGTACACAATCCATTTTCAGTAAGTTTTATAAAACTACCTTTTGGATTTTTTTTAATATTTGATAAAATATAATTTGAGTAGGGGTTCTTACAATCTTTATATTTTTTTAGTGTTATTGGGTCTACTGTTATGTTCCATGTATGACAGCAGTTATCTATACATTTATTACCAACACACTCAAAATCGTTTTGCCCTGTAATAAATAAACATGATGTAGTTTCCATATTTTATCTCCCTTGTTCGTAAAGATTATTTATTAACATAAGTCTAATACATTATTATTGCATTAAACCCACATTAATTTAAATAGATTTTTGAGCTGCAAATTTAGTAAGAGAACTAAAAATCATCAGTTTAAGAGGAATTAAAGAATTAATTGGAATATAATCCTTTTTATTATTATCCTCTAAAGTACTGTTAATAATGCTTTCAAATTCAAAATAAAAAGAAGAATTTATTTCTAAAAAAATTTTATATACATTATCCATTAAATTATTATTATCAAAAAAATCATGATTATCTATAATAAAACCAAGAGCCAGTTTCATTTCCTCCAAAGAGAATATGTTTTTAAGTCTATCTATTATAACAAGTATAATAAGATGATTTTTACTATATAATCTTTTGTCAATTGGAGGAGGCAAAAGATTTATACGTATATAGTTTTGTATCATAGTTTTTGTAAAGGAAATTCCTTTTTTTTCAAAAAACTTAACAACCTGAGAAATTGTCATTTCACTATAATAGTTTTCAATATCTTTAAGAGGATTATCAAAAGCTCGCTTTGATAATGATACTAATATTTCGTCATAATTTGTTTTTAATGAATTTTCCAATTAATTCACTCAATTCATAGTATTTTTATAAATAAGAATTATAAGTAAACAATAATTAATAATTTAATGTGAGTTTGAGGTAGTTTTATTGCATCAAAATCACTTAGTTTAAATAATTACAAAAAATATTGGAAATCTTTTTCTAAAAAAGTTTTCCAATATTTATATCGGCTATATTATTATTTTTTATAGATAACAATTTATATTTTTTTAATTAATTTTAAAATTTTTGTTTATATAAAACTTTTGCATCTGTAAAATCTTCATATTTGTTTGTAAAAAAATGCTCTCCTGTCTCTTCATTTTTTACTACAAAATATAGAAAATCATCATCATTAGGATATAATGCAGCCTCAATACAGGCTTTCCCAGGGTTACTTATAGGTCCTAATGGCAAGCCTTCATTTAAATAAGTGTTATACGGAGACTGGACTTGTAAATCAGCATCCAAAAGCCTATCCTTTCGCTTGTCCAAAACATAAATAACTGTAGAACACATTTGGAGCTTCATATTTTGATTAAGCCTATTATAAATTACAGCAGAGGCTTTAGCTCTTTCTTCTGGAACTCTAATTTCTTTTTCTATTATAGAAGCCATTGTAATTACTTCATCTAATGTAAGCCCTAGCTCTTCTGCCCTTTCTTTATATTCCTCTGAGTAAATCTCGTCAAATCTAGTAAGCATTTTGTTTATTATCTCTCTGGAGTCAGCATTTTCAGATATTAAATATGTATCTGGAAACAGGTAGCCTTCAAGACGATTTTCTCTTTGAGGTATATTGTTTAAAAAATTATATGAAAATTCTCCTGTATTACATTCATTTAAAAATTCTTCTGCTGTAACAATTTCTTTATTTTCTAAGTATTCGGCAATATCTTTAACCGTAAAACCCTCATTTATTGTTATTTTAACATCTTTACTTAATAAGTCATTATGTCTTAATGCTGTGTTTAATTCATTGCTGTTCATACTAGTGTTAACAACATATACACCGCCCGTAAAATTATAATCAGTTCCTTTTAGTATGCTTTCTATCTTAAAAATAAATGTATTACTTATTACATTTTTTTCCTTAAGTATTTTTGCTACTTCATCAATTGTTGCATCATCGTTTATCGCTATCTCTACATCAATTGATGGCTTATCTCCTATATACGATTCCCCTAATTCTTTTCCATAGGCAAAAGATGATATTGTGTAATTATACACTAAATAAATTGTAGCAACAGAGAAAGCTAAACTAAAAAGTGAACAAAATAAATATCCTATAACCCTTAGTATAGTTTTTCTTCTCATAATAAAAATAATCCTTTCAATAAATAGGTATTTTGATATTATAATGTAAGTTAGACGCAAAAAACTGTGTCAAACCTTTGATGGTATTCGCATAAATTTAGCAAAATTTAGGCTAAACTATGCTCATAACGTGAAAAAACTTGCAATTTTCAGCTCGTTTCACAAGCTGATTAAACTATGTCGAACTCACGTTACTATAAATAATTTTTATTACAATATTATACTATTAATTTTATATTAATTCAATTAATTTATATAGTTTTAATTGTGTCAAACTTGTATTAATACTATAATGGGTAATATTGTTTTTTTAAGGGGGGGTAAGGTGGTTGTAAAGAAAGCATTTAAAGAAGCATTTCCGCATACCATACCAATTTTTTTAGGTTTTATTGTATCGGGTATGTAATGGTGTTAGTTCAGTATGTATTTGTATTGTAGATAATTTGCTGGAGTGCCGAATTTACGGCACTCCTTGCTAAAGTTTTTTATTTTATCTTGTTGAAAGCAATTCGCCTAACTGCCCTAATAAATTCCCATTATTTACTGAAATATTACCGACTCTGTAGCATATTTTTTCTAAATATTCAAGTTCTTTTAATTTATAAAGAGTAGTGTTTTCGTCCATAAGTTTTGCAGTATTAAGTAAGCTTCTTGTTGAAGCGACTTCTTCTCTTCTCGCTATTACGTTTGCTTGCGCATTTTTTTCGGCTATAAGTACAGTATTCATAATATCTCTTATTTCACCAGGCAAAATTATATCTTTAAGACCAGCATCGACAAATTCTATAAATAAACTGTTTTGTTTTTCTATAAGCTTTTCTAGTACAATGCCTGCAATATTATCTTTTTGTTCCAAAAGCTCATCAAACTTCAAACGACCTACATACTCCCTAAGTACAAGCTGTGTTGTAATATATATTTGGTTTTTGTAATCTTTTAAGCGGTTGCTTATACTTATGGCATCTATAATTTTGTATGTGCATACAAAATTTAGTCTTAATGTTACTTTGTCTGCTGTTAAAATTTCTTGACTATTTACATCAAGCTGTTGTGTTCGCAAATCCACAAATTGACATGTTACTTTTGTTAATCCCTTCCAGTAGTAATAGCTTCCGCTGGAGAGTTGTTCTTGAAATTTGCCATCAAAATACAAAAGCCCTATTTCACCTTCTGAAACCTCAATTTTTGTATAATATCCTGCTGGTATTATAGAAATTAATTCCTTTGATAAATTTACTTTAGGTTCTGTAATATCAATCAATTTAAAAGTATGCTCATGAAATATACTCCAGAAATAATATGTACCTGATTTTAATGACTCAATAGCTTTACCGTCCTCAAAATGTAATGCAAAATGGTTATCGGGTACATCAATTTTTGTAACACTATCAGAAAAGTTTTTATCTTTTAATAATACATTTATGTCAATATCTTTAATACTTACTATTCTGCCTATATTTACTGTTAAACAAGTTTGACCTAAAAATCCTATAATACTATGCTTTCCGGGGAGAAGCATACGAATAAATGAACCATTTTTAAAAAGAAAACCTCTTTCATTTTCATTAATAATAACTTTCATCTTTTAACATCTCCTTGTTTTACGTTATACGGAAACACCTACACATTATAGTTCTTATATTTGCATTAACACAAACATAAGAAAGCTATAAAATCGTGGGGAACAATGCTTGAGAATTATTTTACTTTAACCGGCCTTCAATAATAATATTATTATTAATAATGAATATGGGATAAAAAATAATAAAACGGTATCCGCTTTGCTACAAGCCCGATTTGTGCTGCTAATGCATAAACTTTTTATATATCAGCTAGGTGCTTCCGGCTATAACCTTTTAATCTACTTGAGCAGAGTTGTTAAGCTCTGTGCCTTTAACCACTTGGCTAACTTTTCACTAGGAAAAGTATGGGAATCGAACCCATGAATCGCTGGTGGAGGTTAAGTACCCCCTATTGGGCAACGCTCTACCACTGAGCTACTTCTTTATGAAGGACGGAATCGAACCGCCAACATTTGCCTAAATCCCTTTTATCCGGAATATTATAAGACATAGTCCATGATACCGCAAGGGCTGATTAACCCTAAGCATAGGATAAAATGGTTATATTTAAAGGCTTCCGCCTAAATATCTTTATAGAATATTAAATATGTTGCCTTTAAGAAATTGAGTATTCATTTGAGCATTAGCCTTTAACTACACCGATTGTTTTCAGTCTTTTAATAGGTTTAACTAAATCTTTTTGGTTTTCCATAACCTCATCAATATCTTTATAAGCAAAACGACTTTCTTCTGCGACATCATTTTTGTTTTTCTTTCCCAAAACAATGCCACTTTTATAAAGGTCTAGTATAACTTCTTCAGCAGAGAAATTTGTCATAGCACCTTTCCTTGAAAATTTACGCCCTGCCCCATGAGATGAAGAATGAAAACTCATATCATTGCCTAACCCTTCTACTACATAACTATACGAGCCCATTGCACCAGGTATTACGGCTAACTCGCCTTTTCTTGCTCTTGTTGCTCCTTTTCTATGCACCCATACTTTTTTACCATAGTGATTCTCAATTGCGGCATAGTTATGATGACAATTTATTTCCATACCATATTCTAAATTCAATTGTGTATGCTTTCCAATCCATTTTTCTAATATTGCTTTAACTGCAAGCATCATACGCAATCTGTTTTCTTCTGCAAAATTAAGTGCAAGATTCATCCAATTTATGTATTGAGTACCTTCTTTTGTATCGATAGGCAAAAAAGCTAAACGATAATAGTCTGGAACTGAGGAATGCCATTTCTGATTAAGTTCTCTTGCAATTCTATGAAAAGCATCGCAAACCTGTTTACCAAAGTTGCGGCTTCCGGAGTGAATCATAATCCCTAAAAAACCATTACAGTCTTCTTGTAGTTCAATAAAATGATTTCCTCCACCTAATGTTCCTACTTGGAAAAAGCCTGCTTCAAGCTGCCCTAAAAGTTCTGGGTTTGAATCATATTTATCCAATTCTTCAAATGCAAAATCTAATGTATTACATGGCTGCTCATGTTTATGATGCCTAAAGCCAACAGGAATATTTCTTAGAATGTCTCCTACAATACCTTGAATTATTGTTCCGTTTGCTGTCTGTATATCTTTTATTTCTGAGACAGGTATATTTGTTTCACAAAATGCCATTCCGCAACCTATATCTACTCCTACAGCGTTTGGAATAATAACATCTTTAGTAGCAATTACTCCTCCTATAGGCATACCCATTCCTGTATGTGTGTCAGGCATTAAGTTTACCCATTGGTGTAAAAATGGTAAGTTGGAAAGATTGTATGCTTGTTCAAGGCAACTTTCCTCTATACTTTTTTCATCTTCTAGCCAGACCTTTATGGGAACTTTAGTATTTTCATTTGCTATGACAAACATAAAATCACTTCCTTCTTTTTTAAAAATTAATCTTTATTAATGTTTGTTTTGTATGATATTATAGTAATATAAAATTCCATAATTATCATTTAAAAAAGTATGCGAAAGTATTCTATTACAAAATATAATTAAGAGGTGTTTTGTTATGGCAGAGTTTAACGAGTTAATTCGCAATTTTGATAAAATAAGAGATTATATTCGTGATTTTTATATATATGGCTTTAAGTCACGCAACGATTTTAAAAATAAGTCTCCCAGAACATATGATAATGAAAAAAGAAGAATAGAAAGTTATATGGGAGAATATATGAAATGGGTGTATAACAAAAACGGAAAGACTGCTTTCATTTCTATAGACTGTGCCAAAATACCTGTAAATCCTTTGTATGCCGCATGGAAGTCGAAGGCATTTACTTCAAATGATATAATGCTTCACTTTTACATAATTGATATATTAAAAAACAATTCTGAATTATCAATAGAACAAATAACTGATAAAATTTGTGAGCAAAGTGGCGTAACATTCGATATTCAAACAGTTAGAATAAAGTGTAAAGAATATGTAAAAAATGGATTGATTGTATCTGAAAAGATAGGAAAGGCTTTATTTTACACTCTTTCGGATAAAAGCTTTGATAATTTATTACTGCTTTCTCCAACACTTTTAGATGCTGTAAAATTCTTTCAGGGCTGTGCTCCTTTTGGAGAAATAGGAAGTTTTATTTTAGACAATGAAAATGAAAAAAATAATATATTTACATATAAACATAATTATGTAGCACATACATTAGAAGATGGTATATTAATGGACTTACTCTCGGCAATTAGAAAAAATGAAAAAATTGAGTTTTTAAACTATAATGAAAACAGTAATTGGGTTTCAAATTTTGATGGTATTCCTCTTAAAATTTTTGTTAGTTCTGCAACAGGAAGACGTTATTTATGTGTTTATAAGACACATTCAAGGCGGTTTTTTAATTATCGCTTAGACCATATTAAATCTGTTAAGCACGTTGGTGTTTGTGAAGAGGCTACAGAATACCGCAAATTACTTGAAAAAAATATTAATAAAGTATGGGGAGTAAGTTTTGGAGGACATAGCCGCTCGGAGATAGTATGTATGAAGCTATATATTGACGAAGAAAAAGAAGGCTATATTTTGGAGCGTATTTTTAGAGAAGGACACGAAGGTGAGGTTTTACGCTTAAAGAAAAATACATTCTTGTATACAAAAGAAATGTTTGATTCAAATGATATATCACCATGGATTAAAACGTTTATGGGAAGGATACTCCAACTGGAGGGAACTAATCAGGGAGTAATTAACCGTTTTTATAATGATGTAAAGAGAATGAAAGAAATATATGATATTATCGGAAACGAAACACTATGTAATAATTAGGAGAGCAGTATGGACTTATTTTCGGAAGTATATGGCTGTTATTATACAGTAATAGCTAGAGTATTAGAACAGGCACAGAAAGGTATGACAAGAGGTGAAATTGAAAAATTTGTTAGTGATAACGCTTTTTATGATAGTGCTTTTCATATGTTGCCTAAATTATTTTCGGGAGAATGGAACCTGCTAGAAAATAAGCAAGGTATGTTTTACTCAAAGATTAAATCTACTACAATAAAAAGACCTCTTACTACTTTAGAAAAATCATGGTTGAAATCTCTTATTTCAGATGAGCGAATTAAATTATTTATTTCTCAAGGTGAGCTTAATGTTTTGGAAAAAGAATTTGAACATATTTCTCCTCTATTTAATCAAAATGATTTTCATATTTTTGATAATGCAAATGATGGAGACCCTTATAGTAACGTAGAATATAAAAAAAATTTTAATAAAATACTGAATGCTTGTAATACTATGCAACCTATAATAATAGACTATGAAAATAGAAAAAAAGAAAGATTAAATATACATATAATACCTTATAAAATTAACTACTCTATGCGTGATGATAAATTCCGTCTTTATGGTGTTTTAATAGAAAATAATAAAAAAATTAAAACCATTCTTAACTTTGCTCGCATTATTTCTGTTGAAGAATCAAATGTTTTTATTGAGCCTAATTTCAATATAGAAAAATTTTATAAATGTACAGCTAATAATAGTTTTATTTTATTTGAGGTTTCCAAGGAACGTAATGCATTAGAGCGATGTATGTTGCAATTTGCATCATGGGAAAAACAAACTGAATATGATAATGAAAAAGATTGTTATATTTGTAAACTTTATTATGACAAACAAGAAGAAACTGAATTATTAATAAGAATTTTAAGCTTTGGACCTGTTATACGTGTTATCGAACCTAAAAGTTTTTTAGAGCAAATAAAAGAAAGAATATATAAACAATTCGAGCTTAATAATAGGATTGAATAAAACGAGTATAACAAATTAAGTTATAAAAATACAAAATATTCCAATAAAAAATAGTCGATATTTTTATACTATTAATATTTAATTAGTTCTGATACAATAATAATACATATTAATTTTTTTGAGGTTTGCTTATTATGAAATGGTTTGACAAAAATTATCACTCTCTTAATTATTTTTTTAAAAATAAATTTAATTACAAAGTTATAAAAATACCTTTAAATGTCGGTTTTACTTGTCCCAACAGAGATGGGAAACTTTCAACGGAAGGGTGTATTTTTTGCAGTGAAAGTGGCTCGGGAGAGTTTTCGGGTAATCCAAAACAATCAATTGCAGAACAATTTATCTCGGTTAGAGAAAAGCTAACAAATAAATGGGCTGAAGCAAAGTATATACCTTATTTTCAAGCGTATACAAATACGTATGCAAATATCAGAGTGTTGAGAGAAAAATATTATGAGGCATTGAGTTTGCCCAATGTAGTTGGAATTTCTATAGCAACAAGACCTGACTGTCTTAGCGATGAAATATTACAGCTTTTAGATGAAATTAATAAAAAATACTTTGTAATGATAGAACTAGGGCTACAGACTTCTAATGAGAAGACAGCTAACATTATTAATAGGTGCTATGATAATAACGTTTTTGAAAATGCGGTTTTAAATCTGAGAAGTATAAATATACATACCGTAGCACATGTAATATTGGGATTGCCTAATGAAAGTAAACAAGATATGTTTAACACAGTCGAATTTTGTTCTAAAAATAACTTGGATGGTATAAAATTACAGCTATTATATATTCTTAGAGGAACTAGGTTGGAGAAAATATATAAATCTGGTTTGCTAAAACCATTGACTTATGAGGAATATATTGATATAGTAGTTTCCTGTTTGGAAATTTTACCTAAATCTGTAGTAATTCATCGTATTACAGGAGATGGAAGTAAAGAACAGCTGGTTGAACCTAAATTTCTTTTAGACAAGCGAAGAGTGTTAAACGGTATAGATTTAGAATTAAAAAGAAGAAATACATATCAAGGTATTTATTATAATGAATAAGATTTTTATAACTAAGAGGTTTTCGCTATTACTATGTCAGTTTAATTAGGGATAAGCTCTAAAGAAATAAGCTTTTGAAATTGTTATGCTGAGGTGATTATTTTGTCAGAATCAAGAAATGATTCTTTAGAAGAATATGCTCAAACTGAAAATAAGCTATTGCTATTATACCTTATTGATAAAATGGATATACCTTTGTCTAACTCTCAAATATCTCAGTTTGCTTTAGAAGAAAATTTTATGAATTATTTCGATTTGCAGCAATCACTTGCAGAAATGGTGCTATCTGGCTATTTGGAAAAAACGCAAGACAACAACAATACTCGTTACTCTATTACCGATGAAGCAATAACTACTCTTGAATATCTCGAAAAGCATATTCCTATAAGTACCCGAAATAAAATAAATAAATATGTTGTAGAAAACAGGAAATCTGTAAAAAAAGATTATGAGGTTACTTCAAATTATTTTTATGACCATGCTAATAATGAATTTATAGTAAAGTGTGGAGTTTATGAAGATGAGACTATGCTTATGGAAATAAATCTTTCTGTTGTTACAAGAGACCAAGCAAAGCTTATTTGTAAAAATTGGAAAAATAATATTAATAAGCTATATGGGAATATTATTTCTGAGCTTATAGCAAATAATAATAGTGATGAACATATAAATAAAAAATAAAAGAACTATATAGGCTCTAAAATAAGGTAAGTTCGATGTAATAAAAACTGCATCGAACTTTTGATAATATTAGTATAAATTTAGGAAAAGTCGGGCTAAATCTATGCTCATAACGTAAAAAATCTTACGATTTTCAGCTTGTTTCACAGGCTGGTTTGATTACTTTGAATTCATGTTAAAATATGTATAGTAAGATATCCTCATTTTTAATTTTGTGTTATTCTAAAAAGAATATTTATGTGAGATAATAATTTCACCTCTACTCTGAAGAATGGTTACCTCTCTCAAAATCTTTTCTTGACACTCAATAACATGTTCTTTGCTTAAAAATTTATTGGCTTCCCAGTCACTACTAATTCTTAAACACGTTCCAGTCGATACATTTTCAGTTATCTTACAAATAAGTGTATAGCTACACCCATAAAGAGCTTTTAGTAAGCATGAATAATCTATATTTAGTATAACTACTTGTATGGATCTGTTATCCATTTGTAAAAACACTGATTCAAATTTTTCACTTTCTGGTAATGGTCTTTTGTCTTTTATAGTTTCCATAAATTGATGGAAACCTGCTAATCCATATTCCTTATTGTTAAGCATTTCATCTATTTGTAAAATATATTTTTCTCCAAGCATAGCACTTAGTTTTAAGGCAATAATTCTAGGGTTTTCTCCCTGTTGTACAGATAGAATGCCTTCTGCTATAAGTAATCTACTAAGCAAATCTGAGCCAACATATTTATCTGCTAAAATTATATTTTGAAGAATTTGTTTTACTAATGCTGGGTCAGTGCCATCTACCACTAAACCTATTGCTGTTTTTAGAAATAAACTCTGCTCTTGCTCCATCTCCATTTCTAACACTAAGACTCCTTTTTGGCGAGCAATATTCACTAAATTTATAATTTTGTAGATAATAGGTTTACATTCTTCTTTTTCTGATTCTGTAAAACTACAGTTAAGTTTATAAAAAAGACCAAGCATACTCTATACCTCCGCTTTAAATCAATATATCGAACATATTTACATAATTACAATACAAATAACTTTTGATTTTTAGGGCTTATAGCTTCTCGTACAACAATAAAGCCAATTTTTAAAAGGTAAAGGGAAGCCTTTCCTATAAAAAGCTTCCCTTTACCTTTTTGCTAAATTATAAAAAATTACTTATTCACAATCTACATTAAGTGCAATTTTCATCATATTTGTAAATGATTTTTCTCTCTCTTCTGCTGTAGTTGCTTGATGAGTAACTAAAGAATCTGATATTGTCAAAAGACAAGCAGCGTTTTTACCTGAAACGTTAGCATTATGGAATAATGCAAATGATTCCATTTCAGCACAAAGACTACCTGTTTTTGCAACTATATCTTCAAATTCATGAAAATGTTTTCTGTAAAAAACATCAGATGAGTGTATTCTTCCTAATGTATATTCTATACCTAATTTTTTTGCAGATTGTTCAATTTTTTCATTTAAAGATTTACTTGGTTGTATAATATCTTTATCAAATGCTGGGTCTTGTGTTTTGGCATAGCTTGACTCGCTCCATGCCTCAGAGGCTAAAACTATATCATATATTTTAAGCTTTTCTGAATATGCTCCTGCACTTCCGATTCTTATTATGTTTTCAACATCATAGAAATTATAAAGCTCATATGAATATATACCTATTGAGGGCATACCCATACCGGAGGCAAATACAGTTATTTTTTTACCGTTGTAAGTGCCTGTAAAACCTAACATATTTCTCACTTCATTTATTTTTTCTACATTTTCCAAAAAATTATCGGCTATATATTTTGCCCTTAATGGGTCACCTGGCATTAAAACAGTTTTTGCTACCTTTGATTTATCTGTTAATGAAATATGAGGTGTTGGTATCATTTTGTTTCCTCCTTTTATTTTTATCTTATTACTTTAAAAGCTGTACACTTATTTGTCAATAAAAAATTTTTTAAATCTAAACTATTCATAAGAGCCTATCAGTTAATTAAAAGTCCACCCTAAAAATAAAAGAAGATACCTTTATCAAAAGTATCTTCTTTAAAAATAGTATATACAATTAAACAGCTCTTGTAACTTTGTTAGAACGTAGACATCTAGTACAAATACTTACTGTTTTAACAGTACCATTATCTACTATTCTAATTTTTTTTACGTTAGGTTTCCATCTTCTGTTTGCACGTCTTGAAACCTGGCTACGAGTTATACTAATTCTATGACCGGTACGCATACTTTTATCACATAATTCACATTTAGCCACTTTATTGCACCTCCCTTTTTAAGAACCATATATATTTAAGCTACCGTATTGATGGTATTGACACTACTATTCTACATCATATAAAAACCAATCCAGCAACTTCATATTAAATACAGATTCTAATTAAATAAATCCAATAACCAACAAAAGTTATTTTAGCAGATTACTTATAACTTTGCAAGAAAAAATAGTATAACTATGGTGACAAAAAACATTTTGTTAAAAGTTTTAAGAAGTAGGAGGAAAATTTTTCAAATATTTCCCCTAGGTTTATAGTTTCAAAAGAAATTTATTATTTTTTAGCCCTGCTTCTTAAAACTATCTTATTATTTTTATAGTCTACTGTAGCAGTACCACCATTACACAGTTTTCCGAAAAGAACCTCATCAACCAAAAGTTTTTTAACTTCTTTATCAACAACACGGATAATTTCCCTAGCACCATATTCTTCTGAAAAGCCTTTTGATGAAATATATTTTTCTGCCTCTTCTGTAATTTTAATTTTTATATGCTTATTTGAGAGTCTTTCTCCTAATCTATTAATAGCTTTTGTTGTAATTAGTTTAGCCATTTCATTATCAATATGTTTAAAAACAATTATATCATCAAGTCTATTCCTAAATTCAGGGTTAAATATACGCTCTACCTCTTTGTCTATTGCAGAGGTATTAACTTTTTTGTTTTCATACCCAATAACTCTTTTTCCTATTTCTTTTGCACCTGCATTTGATGTCATTATTACGATAACATTTCTGAAATCTGCTTTTTTGCCAATATTATCAGTAAGGCTTCCATAATCCATAATTTGAAGAAGTACATTATAAATATCAGGGTGAGCCTTTTCAATCTCGTCAAGAAGAAGTACACAATGAGGAGTTTTGCGAATAGCTTCTGTTAAAAGACCGCCCTCCTCATAACCAACATATCCGGGGGGAGCACCTATTAATCTTGCTACAGAGTGTTTCTCCTGATATTCACTCATATCATATCTTATAAGCTTCACATTTAGGTTATCGGCAAGTTGTTTTGCAATTTCTGTTTTTCCTACACCTGTAGGACCAACAAACAATAAGCTCGCAACAGGTTTTTCTGCATCATTTAATCCCGAACGTGAAGCCTTAATTGCATATACAACAGCTTTTACTGCTTCATCTTGACCAAAAATTTGGCTTTTAATGCATTCCTCTAAATTTTTAAGCTTGTCTATTTCTTTGCCAGAAACAGTTTTTTGTGGTATTTTAGCCATTAGTGCAACTGTTCTCTCGATATCTTTATCAGAAACAGATTTTGTTACTCCGTCGTAATTGCACATTCTCAAATATGCACCTGTTTCATCTATAATGTCAATTGCTTTATCTGGCATAAATCTGTCATTCATATATTTTTCTGCAAGTTCGCATACAAGCCTTATTATATCATCAGAGTAAGTTACGTTATGATAATATTCATATTTTTCTTTTATACCTTTTAGTATTTTTATGCTTTCATCAATTGCTGGTTCGGGAATATCAATTTTTTGAAATCTTCTTGATAAGGCTCTGTCCTTTTCAAAATATTTTTTATATTCCTCAAAAGTAGTAGAACCTATAAACCTTATATCTCCTTTTGCTAAATAGGGCTTTAATATGCTGGTAGCGTCTATTCCACCGCCAGAAACTGCCCCTGCCCCTACAACAGTATGAATTTCATCTATATACACTATAGGGTTCGAAACACGTGATAATGCATCCATTAATTTTATAAGTCTGTCTTCAAAATCACCCCTATATTTTGTTCCTGCAACAACGGCACTCATGTCTATATAGTAAATTTGTGAATTTTTAAGTATTTGAGGTACGTCCTCATTTGCTATTTTTTGTGCAATACCTTCTACAATTGCTGTCTTTCCGACACCGGGGTCGCCAACATGAATAGGATTATTTTTTAGTCTTCTGCTTAAAACTTGTATTGTTCTTTCAATAATAGTTTCTCTGCCTATTAATGGGTCAAGAAGACCATTTCTAGCTTTTTCTGTCAAATTTACTGTAAAGTTTTTAAGAAGTTCTTGTTCTGTTTCTTTTACGTTATTAGCTTGTTGGTTTTCTTGCTCTGAACGTTCCTTTTCAATTTGTGATGAAATTAGTTTCAACATAAAAAGTCTGTCAACACCATTTTTTAACATAATATAAGAAGCAAAAGACTCAGGAAGATTAAACATCGCAACTAAAATATTTCCCAAAATAACAGTTTGTTTACCGTTTCCATGTGCTTGTGCCGTTGCAAGCTCAAACATTCTTACGAATTCAAATGAATCTACAGGGCTGTTTGATACTTTTTTGGGAATAGTATTTTCAAAAAACTTTATTAAGTCATTTTGAATATTTTTTAGGTTGCCTCCGCTTTTTGATATAATTTCTTTTCCTACATCAAACATTAATGCAGCATAAAGAAAGTGCTCAGGTGTAATATATTCATGATTTTGTATTCTGGCTTCATTTAAAGCTACAACATATACTTGATTACAAATACTATCTAATTTCATTCAATCGCCTCGTCTAAAGATAATTTTAAAGGAAAGCCTTTTTCATGCGACATTTGTTCTGCCTGTATTTTTTTAGTTATTGCTATATCATATGTGTATGTTCCAGCAACACCTTTTCCGTTGTTATGAACTTCCATCATTATGTTACTTGCTTCCACCAAATCTTTATGAAATATTTTTGTAAGTACCTCTACTACAAAGTCCATTGTTGTAATATCGTCATTATGCATTATTACAGAAAACATTTTAGGTGCTTTTATTTCTTTACTAACTTCATTATTTATGTCTGTATCTGTTTTAAACCTGTATATCATGTCTTACCTCCGATTAAAAACTATATATTCCAAAAAAATATTACATACTTGATTTTACCACTTAATTTCTGATACAATCAACATATATTAAAATTTATTTTGAAAGTGAGACAAATTTTTATGGAATATGATAATTATTTAAGTATTATAACTAAAAGCTTTGAAAAGAATTTTAAGGATAGTTATAAATCTACTAACATAAAGGGTAAAAGCCGAGTTATAAAATATTTTATGTCTTTTTATAGAAGGTGGTATTTTTCGGCTATAGTTGAAGATACTATTCTTTCCCCGGCAAACTTGATTACTTCACTAAACAAACAATATCATAAAAATGCGTCTATATCAACTTTTCCTTATATCAACTCATATAATCGTTTGGGAACAATAAATTTTCGTTCTGTAGAATGCAGTTTAAAGGAACATTACGTAGTTTCTGATTTAAAGCTGCTTTTGGACTCATGTATACCTGACTTTTATTTTGATGATAGAAATAAACTAGAAAGTGAGCACGAAAAATATCTTTTGGATAACCTTACTATATGCGACCCATATTATATAGAATACCTTATCCTAGTTTCATCAAGTTTAAACCTAATAAAAAGAATTCCTTCCATACATTCTCATAAAGTACAGGTTACATCTAATTATGAAGAATTTTTTTCTAATGAAAATGAAGAAATTTTTAAAAAGATTGTTTTGGCAACAATTGATATCGTAATAAAAGGTATAAACGAACTAATACCTTCTAATGGAGCAATTAACAGAGACTATATTTTATCAATATTAATAGAACCTATTACTACAGACGATATTTTTAAATATATATATTCCTCAATAGGGCTTAATATTGAAAAGCTAATGGATTATCAAGGTGAAGGTGATGAATTACTTTTTGATGAAATTTATAATTCTATGATTTCAAGCACTTTTTATTTAGGTATATTAATTGATAGAGTTTTCTTTACTCCTTTTGGTTTTTATTTAAGACTAATTAATCCAGGATATCTTTTACCTTATGATAATTTAAAAGAAATTAGTTATGCAGTTGATGCAATGAACGAAACAGAGGATATTAGTGTTGCTATGTTTTCACCATGCTCCCACTTTTCTCTTACAGAGTTGGGACTAGAATTTTTTAAAGTTAACAAAAACGAAAACTACCCAGAAATAAATTATGATGAAAGTCTCTTTGAAAAGATATTAGCAATACTACAAGAAGATAAAAATAAGAATTTAATTATTAATGATGATTTACTAGGCTATTTTATAAGTGATAAGTTATATAGAAATTCAAAAAAGATATACGAGTTAAAAATTAAGCTTAAAAATAATAAAGCTTTTTGGAAGAAAATTGAGTTTTTAGAGGAAACTACACTAAAGGATTTATATTTAGAAATATGTTATGAATTTAATTTAGATATAAAGATGGATTATAGCTTTTTTCAAAATCATGATGAAAACCCTTTTTCGGAGTATACATCTTCCTTTAGAAAAAAAGGTCATAAAAATACCGAGAAAGTTACATTAGGAGATTTTATTATTGATGAGAAGCATAAATTTGTATTGGCTTTATATAATATAATTTCACCGTTTATGGATGAATCCTCCTCTATACCATCTAAGTACATTAAATTTGATATTGAAGTACAAAAAATTAAAGAGAAAGATTCAAGTTTAATTTATCCTCGTGTAAAAAGTGAAGGCTCGATTTTTCAAGATTTTGATATGGATTGGATTTTTTAAGCTAATATTATTTGGGGCTTTCAGCCCCATACCATATTCCCCTCAAGGTTTTCCCTAATTTTCACAATTCTAATTTTAGGACATATAATATATCGTGATTCCAACGAAGTCGAACTATATTTTGACAAAAGCCAAAAACTACAGATATTTGACACAATAACCGCTTCTAGGGGCGAGTAAACAGCTATTGAGAGTAGGTTCTAATATTAAATTAACGTGAGTTCGACATAGTCGAACCGGATTGTGAAACAAGCCGAAATCGTAAGATTTTTCACGTTAATGCACATTAATTACCAAAACTGTACTTGAAAGAGGAGTAAACTTTAGCCCAATATACAACCTTTCTTTTTGGGGAGAAGACCGAAGCTTTTGTATTAGAGCTGTTGTTATGGGGTTCGACCTATTTGTTAGCACTCAATACCCAGTATTTCATATTTTTAGACCGTCTGAACTAGTTTCCTTACCCGACTATATACTTAAAACCGCTGTAGATGAAGAAAATCTAAATGAATAATACAACACTATATTCTCTTCAAATGCTTCCAAACCTCCTTATTTTAAAAAATTATTGCTATGTTTTATTGACATAACATAGAAAATGAAATATAATATCTCTGTTTTAAATTTGCCACTTTAAAATCCGTTAGCCCCGGGTTTTTAATTATGATAAATATAATTTGAATAAGGAGGTCATACAAAAATGAGGTCAACATTTATTGCTAAACCCGCAGAAGTAAAAAGAGAATGGTATGTTATTGATGCAACTGACCATACACTTGGACGTTTATCATCAGAAATTGCTAAAATATTAAGAGGTAAAAATAAACCTATTTTTACACCACACGTAGATACCGGAGATTTTGTAATTGTTATTAATGCAGAAAAAATTAATGTAACAGGTAAAAAAATGGACCAAAAAATTTATAGAAGACATTCAGGATGGGCAGGCGGACTTAAAGAGACTACTTTGCGTGCTATGATGGATAAAAAACCTGAAGAAGTTATTAAACATGCTGTAAAAGGTATGCTTCCAAAAAATACTATTGGTCGCAACACTCTTAAAAAGTTACATGTTTACACAGGTTCTAATCATGAGCATGAGGCTCAAAAACCAGTTTTATTAGAGATTAAATATTAATTTTGGGAGGAGGTTTTAAAATGACAGCAGCAAGATATTACGGAACAGGAAGAAGAAAAAGTTCTGTTGCCAGAGTATATTTAGTACCAGGAAATGGTAAAATTACAATTAATAAGAGAGATATAGATAATTATTTTGGACTTGAAACTTTAAAGCTTATTATTAGACAACCGCTTGAGTTAACAGGTACTCTTTCAAAATTTGATGTTAGGGTAAATGTTTTCGGAGGTGGCTTTACAGGTCAAGCTGGTGCTATAAGACACGGTATTTCTCGTGCCCTTTTGCAAGCCGATACAGATTTACGTCCTGCTCTTAAAAAAGCTGGTTTTCTTACAAGAGACCCTCGTATGAAAGAAAGAAAGAAATATGGATTAAAAGGCGCAAGACGTGCTCCTCAGTTTTCAAAAAGATAATTTTATTAAAAATTGCTTTATATCTAAAAAAGGCTATTGCTTCATGACTATTATTGTCATTTGGCAACAGCCTTTTTCTTTTATTTCTTCTCATTAACACTTAAAGTTAGTGCACACTTTTCCACATCAATATTTATTTTTGATTTACCATTACCACGTTCCACAGTATAGTCAGAATCAAATGTATATGTAGGGAAATGTTTAGGCAGACTTGCGACACTATCAGAATCACGTTTTAAAGTCATTGTAAAGTTTGATGGTTCATTTATACCAATAGAAACTGCACTGCTTACAGCTTTAAAATTTAAGTTTTTTTCATATTCTTTAGGCAGATTAATATTTGCTGCTCCATTAGTACAAGTATAATTGATATTAGAGTCAAATGAAGGAAGCCCTATGCCAGCTTTATTATTGGTAACAGTAACTGTATTATAGGATTCATTTGGAATATAAACTTTTATTATATCAAAAACTTGTTCATTATTCTGGTTTGTATTAGGTGTTTTATTTGTTTTGTCATTATTTTTAGGGGTTATAGTAATTTCTGTTGTTGAACCTTTTATTGTAGTTGTTATTGTGAACTTAGATTCGTCATAATCATAACTATATTGACCATCGGACGAAAAATCAAATTTTACATTACAATTGCTAACATAAATATTTAAGTTGTTTATGTTACTAGTGTCGGTAATAGCATATGTCGTTGTAAATATATTCACTATAAGTATAGCTGTAATCAGCATACAAATACATTTGAAAAGTTTATATTTATGCATAATAAATTACCATCCTTTATTTTATACTTTTATAAATATGTAATAAGAATCTGTACTCAATGTTTGAACTACCGCCTTTACATTTTTAACGTTACTTCGTTTCTTCAGTAGCCCTAGCGTAAATACTGCCTTGAACGCTATGTTACCAATTTATTGCGTAACAATGCAAATATTTGCCAATCCAGTAACTTAATATTGAATACATATTCTAAAAATCACTAAAAGTTCGACACAATAAAAACTGCATCGAACTTTTGATGACTTTTTGCTAAGCTCACATTACTTAACAGTAAATTTGTCTTTACAGCGGTTGTAAATATCGCTTTTATTTTTGTCATAGAAGTAATCCTCTATATCTTGCAGTGATTCAAACTTACTACTATCTCTTCTAGATATAATTTGTTTAGCGAAATCAACTGTTATAGCGTAATCTAATCTTAGAAGCTGGTCTTCGGTTGCTGTATTAATATTTATCTTACCATCTATAGGAGAATATGGATAGTATGGATAAGGATAATATGGATAGCCACCATTACCATAATAAGGGTAGTTATAATTTCCATAATAAGAGTTGTTATTTCCATAATATGGATAATTATTATTTCCGTAATAAGGGTAGTTATAATTTCCATAATGGGAATTGTTATTTCCATAATAAGGGTTGTTATAATCTCCATAATAAGGGTTATAGTTATAGTATGGAAGTTGTGGATAATATCCCGTTCCGTCATAACTTAATATGCCTTTATCATAAGTCGAAATAAACTTAGAGTTAGATTCATAAGTGCTTTTTGAAATTAGTTCTTCAGAAGTTAATTCTGAAATATTAGTAAATTTATTAGATGCTCTGTAATTAATTATAGCAACTGCATCTTCTTCCGTAAAAAATTTAAGAGAAAGCAATTCATTTTTAGTGGCAGTATTAATATTTGTCGATACTGTCATATATTTGCGGTTTTTATTAAATAATTCAGTAGTAAAGCCACTTACTTTTTTTATGTCATCTACGGTATTAAATGATTTGCCGCTACGATAGTTAACAATATTAGTAGCTATACTACCATTTACGTCAACTAAAGTACTTTGTAACTGCTCAACTGTTGCAGTATTAATATTAACACCATTTCCACTATAATAGCTGTTGTTATAATCATAGTAATAATAGTAATCGCCTAAATCTAAATCTTTGTATGGATAGTAAAGACCCTCCCTATAGTAATATAATTCCCCATTAATATATTTAAAAGGTACATTATTACTATCAGTATTATCAGAAAAATTCAAATTGGAGTAATACGGATTATAGTAGTATGGATTATAATTATTATTATTACCTGATGAAGCATAACCGGAAGTATTAGGGATAGCTGAATTAAACATAGATGCGTTTTTAGTATCCTCTGATATTTTAGCATAACCTTTATCTAATATATCTTGATTAATTAAAACCCCGTCACAATGAACATACATCATGTTCCATCTGTCTACAGGTGTTTTAACCTTATTGTCAAAGCTTAGACTAACTAATTTTCCAGAAAGCGTTGAATTCATATAATCTAAAGCTTTTGGATAACCAGAGGAATCTACACCTATTAATTTAATATAAGCAATATCCTTTGAGTCTTGCATTTCAACCTTAATAGTTTCACCATCAATAACTTGAAGTACATTTGCAATGCCGCCTTTTGTTAATGTAACTCCTTCGGCAGCATATACTGTTGTCGAAATCAAAGTTGATAATAAGAAAACCAGTAAAATATAGCATAATCTTTTTTTCATTTTATCTACCTCCTCATTTTAACATAAATAAGTGTAAGCTAAATGCAATAAAAACTGCATCAAACTCTTGCTAATAATCGCATAAATCTAGCAAAAATTAGGCTAAATTTATACCTATAACATGAAAAATCTTAAAATTTACGGCTTAATAGTTTTGTAATGTTATTTTAAACTTTTTGAGTCAATATCAATAGTCGGCTTTTTCTTTGATTGCCTGAATAAAACTATTTTTTTTCCTATTACTTGAATCACCTCGGAACGAGTTCTACCACTTAGTATATCGGCAACTTCTTTCGGTTCTTCCATACAATTATTTAAAATTGATAATTTTACTAATTCTCTTTTTTCTAAAACCTCATCTACACTTTTTGTAAGTTCGGGAGTTACACCTCCTTTTCCTACTTGTATTACTGCTTCAATATTATTTGCTAAACTTCTTAAGTATGACCTTTGTTTGCTTGATATCATCTAATAAACTCCTTTTAATTATACGTAAGACTAATTATTTGTGTCTTTTAAAACATTAATATTTTTATAAATATATTCTATTGCCGATACTAGTGTAAAAGTAACAGAAAGCCATATTAATATACTATTTATTATATTAAAAATGTCTCCTTTAAAATTAAGTATAACAAATATTATCATAACCATTTGAGAAATTGTTTTGAGTTTTCCCCAAAATCCTGCGGCAATAATAACATTTTTTTCTACAGCAATAAGCCTAAAACCAGTAATAATAAATTCCCTGCTTATGATTAAGATAACAACCCATGCTTGTAAGTCTCCTGTTTGTATTAAAGCTATAAGTGCCGCACAAACTAAAAGCTTGTCAGCTAAAGGGTCCATAAACTTGCCAAAATTTGTAACTAAATTTTGACTTCTAGCTATATAACCATCAAGTGCATCTGTTATTGAAGCAACAATAAATATTGCTGTTGCTACATATCTGCTTGTCTGTTCATCTAAAAACGTACCTAAAATTACAACCAAAAATATTGGTATTAATAAAACTCGTAACAGTGTCAGTTTGTTAGGTAAGTTCATTTATTACCTCCCCAATTAAATCATAGTCAGAAGCTTTAGTTATTTTAACAGTTACAAAGTCTCCTGCTATAAGTTCATCATCACTTTCAAAAAAAACCATTCCGTCTATATCATAGCAGTCCATATAGCTTCTTCCGCAATAAACATCTTCTTCTGGCAATTTTCCGTCAACTATTACTTTAAATATTTTACCGATTAGGTTGTTGCTTTTTTCATGAGATATATCCATTTGTATTCTCATAATGTCGTCTTTGCGTCTACTTTTAACTTGTTTATCAATTTGATTTTTCATTTTAGCAGCAGGGGTTCCCTCCTCTTGAGAATATTCAAAAACTCCTAGCCTATCAAATCTCACATCTTTTACAAAGTTATAAAGGTTCTCAAACTCTTCCTCTGTTTCACCAGGAAAACCAACAATTAATGTAGTTCTAATTATTATATCGGACATTTTACTTCTTAACTTTTGTATAACATTCAAAAGCTGATTATTTGTACTTTTCCTTCCCATTCTCTTCAAAACATTATCGTCAGAGTGTTGAATAGGCATATCTATATATTTACAAACTTTATTATTACTTGACATTTCATTTATTGTTTGTTCAGTAATATGTTCAGGGTAACAGTACATTAACCTTATCCAACTTAAACCCTCTATTTCGGAAAGCTTTTGTAAAAGTGTATGAAGCATATTTTCATTATATATATCTGTTCCATATAAAGATGTATCTTGTGCAACCAAAATAATTTCCTTTACACCCTTTTGTACTAATATTTCAGCTTCTTCCAATATACTTTCTATTTTCCTGCTTCTATAATTTCCTCTTATGCTAGGAATTGTACAATAAGTACATAAATTATCACAGCCCTCTGCTATTTTCAAATATGCAAAATAACTGGGAGTGCTTATTATACGCTTTAATCTGCTTTCTTCTTTTAAAGTTTTATTATTGTCATTTATAATACTAATCTTCTTTCCGTCTTTTGAAGCCAATTCGGCTTCTTTTATTACTCTTCCTATTTCCTCAAAGTCTCCAACACCTACAATTGCATCAACCTCTGGAAGTTCTTTAAATATTTCCTCTTTATATCTTTGAGCCATACAACCAGTTACAATAATTGCTTTGCAATTTCCGCTTTTTTTGTATTCTGCCATTTGTAGGATAGTTTCTACACCTTCGGAATTAGCATCTGCTATAAAACCGCATGTATTAATAATAATTACATTTGCTTCCTCTGCAGCTTGTGTAATTTTATAGCCTTCTTCATTTATAATACCTAACATTATCTCACTGTCAACTAAATTTTTATCGCAACCGAGAGACACAAAATATACTTGCAAATTACCACTCCTAAATTTTAATGATACTTTTTATACTTTATTATATATTATAATTGATTCATTTTAAAGACCTTGTTAAATTTTTTTGAATGGTTTTGAAAAACTTTTTTAAAGTTTATTAAATTTCATTATATAAAGAAAAATGTAATTACTAAAATTAATATTAACGTAAGTTCGACTACGTTGAACTTACGTTAATATATACTTGACAAATTAAGTTAGCTATAGTAAACTCAATTTAGTTAGCAATGGCTAACATATGCTAGACGGAGGTTGTAAATCTTGGATACATTAACATTAGACAAAATAAAATGCGGTGAAACCGTAAGAATTGAAAAATTAAATAGCGAAGGTGCTATTAGAAGACGCTTGCTTGATTTGGGGCTTACCCCAAAAACGAATATTATGATACGCAGAATTGCTCCTATGGGAGACCCTATAGAAATATTTTTAAGAGGGTATGAACTTACAATACGACTGGAGGACGCAAAGCAAATTTATGTAAAAAAAGTTCATGAGGTGATATTATGATAATTGCTTTAGCTGGAAACCAAAATTCTGGCAAAACTACCCTTTTTAATGCGTTAACAGGCTCTAACCAACATGTTGGAAATTTTCCAGGTGTTACTGTTGAACAGAAAAGTGGAATACTAAAAAACAATTCTAATGTTACAATTGTTGATTTACCGGGAATTTATTCTCTATCCCCTTTTACACAAGAAGAAATAGTAACCCGTGACTTCTTGCTGAAAGACAACTCAAATTGTATTATAAATATAGTAGATGCCACAAACATAGAAAGAAATTTGTATTTAACATTACAGTTAATTGAACTTAACATACCTACTGTTATTGCACTAAACATGATGGACGAAATGCGAGAAAACGGGAACTCTATAAAAGTATCAAAATTAAGTGTAGAATTAGGGATTCCTGTTATTCCAATTTCGGCGGCTAAAAACGAGGGAATTGCCGAATTAATTGATACTGCTTTGTTAATTATGGAAAACAAAACACTACCAAAAAAACTAGACTTCTGTACGGGTGCTGTACATAGAGCTATTCATTCAATAACTCATATGATTGAAGACCATGCAATAAAAATTAATATACCAATGCGTTTTGCCGCCTCAAAAATAATTGAAGGAGACGAGTTATTAACTAAAGCACTACAACTATCTGATAATGAACTTGATATTTTAGAGCATACTATAACCGAAATGGAAACAGAGCTTGATACACAAAGAGATGCCGCATTAGCCGACATGCGTTATAATTTTATAGAAAATATTTGCAAAGTATCTGTTGTTAAAAAAAATAATTCAAAACATCAAGAACGCTCAATAAAGATAGATAATTTACTAGCACATAAAATTTTTGCACTACCGATATTTTTATGCATAATGCTTTTGGTTTTTTGGCTTAGTTTTAATGTTATAGGTAGTTATTTTAGTGATTTATTATCAGAAGGAATTAATTACTTAACTGTATATACAAACGATTTCCTAGTATTATTAGAAGTTAATAATACAGTTCGCTCTTTAGTTATTGATGGAATATTTTCAGGTGTAGGGAGTGTTTTATCTTTTTTACCAATTATTATGGTTTTATTTTTCTTTTTATCTTTATTGGAAGATAGCGGATATATGGCTCGAGTTGCATTTATAATGGATAAGTTTCTTCGTAAGCTAGGGCTTTCGGGGCGTTCATTTGTACCTCTTTTAATAGGTTTCGGCTGTTCTGTTCCAGCAATTATGTCAACACGAACTTTAGGCAGTGAACGTGATAGGAAAATGACAATTATTTTAATTCCTTTTATGTCATGTAGTGCAAAGCTTCCTATTTATGCGGTTTTTATTTCGGTTTTTTTTAGTGATAAAGCGGCTATAGTTATGTTTTTATTATATATTACAGGCATTTTAGTAGGAATAGTATGCGGATTAATTTTAAACAAAACAATGTTTGTTGGAAAGTCCTCTCCTTTTATTATGGAATTGCCTCCATACAGAATACCATCTTTAAAAAGCATTTACCTTTTGGTATGGAGTAAAGCTAAAGACTTTCTTGTCAAAGCATTTACTGTAATTTTTATTATTTCTATTATAATTTGGTTTTTGCAATCATTTAATTACCGCTTTAATATGGTGTTAGATAGCGGGGACAGTATGCTTGCAAGCTTAGGTAAAGTTATTTCCCCTGTATTTATTCCTTTAGGCTTTGATGATTGGCGTACAGCAACTGCATTATTAACTGGTTTTACTGCAAAAGAGGCTGTTGTTAGTACACTTATGGTTTTAATACCTCAATCTTCTATTGCCGAATTATTCACTCCTCTTTCTGCTACTTCATTTTTAATTTTTACATTATTATACACTCCTTGCGTTGCAACAATTGCAGTAATTAACCGTGAACTTAATAGTATAAAAAAAGCATTTATGATAGTAGTTTTTCAAACAAGTATTGCATATTTTGTAGCATTAATTTTTTATCAGTTCGTAAGATTATTTTTGAAATGAGGGTTGTATATATGTCTACATTTTTAATTTGCACAATTGTTACTATGTTAGTATGTTTAGCTTTAAAAAAAATGTATAAGGATAAAAAAAGCGGTGTTGTATGTGGTTGCAGAAATTGCTCAGGATGTTCTTCAAAAGCTTCGTGTAATACAACTTTATCAAGAAAATAAAAACCTTATGGAGACTTAGAGAAGTAAAGTCTCCATAAGGTTTTTATTTTTTTGCAAATAATATAACGTGAGTTCGATGTAGTCCAACTCACGCTAATATAACAAAATTTTAATAATTTGTATAAATTTTGCTATAATTCGCTATTTGCTTTAGTCTAGAAGTTTTTTATATAAATATATAAAATTATAGTACTTTTATTAATAGTTTATGTTATAATTATAATAATAAAAATTGTAATGTTAAAAAAATAAAATTATTCTAAATAAAATTAAAAGCAATATCCGTTTTAATTTTAGTATTTGTTTGAAGTATATCACATATTTATTAATCAGTATAAAGTCTACAAACTCTAACAACCCATAAAGCGGATTAACTTGGGAGGTCGTTTAAAAAATGTATTTTAATACTTTAACATAATATTGGTTTATTAAGCAAACCTATCACAATATTTTACGTTATACTTATGAACCAATAAAATACACAATTGAAATAAGATAAAACTTCAAAATGCAAGGAAGCGATGACAAGATTTGCCAAAAGGCAAGCTAGGAGGAATGACACAACAGTTTGGAATTTTAGCCATTTTAGATGACTATTTTACTAGTTAAGTGGTATACAACCATACTCTTAAACTAGTTTAACAAAACTTATGTAAATATTGTTAAGAACCTGTATTCAATATTTAAGTTGCCGCCTTGACAATCTTGACGTTGCACCGCCCCTAAGCCTATATACTGTCGAGTACGCTTTGTTGCCGCTTTATTGTGGAACAACACAAATCTTTGTCAATCTGAGCAATATTTAAACAGGTTCTAAAAGTTCGAGGCAGTCTTTGTGTCGAACCCATATTATTTTAAGAAATATAAAACAAACTTCTAAATAGGTGGGTGTATGTCTTGAAAAATCTTAATCACAAAAAAATATTAGTAGTTTTTGTATCAGTATTTATACTAGTAAGTATTGCATTATACTTATATAACAACACTCTTATAAAAAGTCTTTCTGGAACAGCCAATCAAACATTAAAAGAGGTAATGGAACAGCAAAGGCAAATACTTTGTTCTGAATTAAAAAATAAGATTGCTATAATAAAGTATGCTTCAAAGTCAATAGAAATGATGTCGAATGAAGACACTGAGCGTAGTGATATTTTATCTGCATTATTTAGTGCTGTTTCAGACAGCGGATTCAGTGAAATTATAATTACAGATAAATATGGTAACGCTATTACAAGTTCAGGATATAAGGGAAATATATCTGACCGTGAATACTTTACACATGCAATTAAAGGGGATACATATATTTCAAAGGTTATTTTGTCAAAAACTGACGGAGAACCATCAATTGTTTTTTCAACGCCGTTTTATTATAAAGGTGAAATTGTAGGCATTGTAGCAGGAGGATATGATACTTATGATTTTAGCCAACTTATAACACCAACATTCAATGGTTATGGCAGTGTTAATGTTATGTCAAAAGATGGAGATACAATACTTTCGATTTCAAGTGAGGATATGGATTATAGATATAAAGGGGGAAACTTTTTTGATGTATTTGAGCCTGGAAAAGTGACAATTCTTGCAGGAGATGATATTAACACAATTACAGAAAATGTTAGGTCGCTAAAGCAAGGTTTTGCAAAATATTCATTTGGTGATACACCACGCTTCATGTATTATGCTCCTCTTGGAATAAATGATTGGGTAATAACATCTGTAATTAAAGAAAACAATATCGACAAAACAACAAATAAAATAATGCAAAATTCTTTAATATTAACATTCTTTATTATTATACTGTTTGCAGGAATAATATTGTACATAGTCTATATAAATAACAAAAACTCAAAAAAGCTTGAGAAACTTGCATACTATGATGAACTTACATGTGCTCCCAACTTTACAAAATTTAAAATTGAACTACATAGGATAATAAATGAATACCCTAATCGAAACTTTATGCTTATAAAACTTGATATTTCAAAATTTAAAATAATAAATGATATTTTTGGACGTGAAACCGGTGACAAAGTAATAAAGGAGGTGGCTAATATTTTAAAAGCATTTGCTACAGTAGACTATTGTACCTATGCAAGAATAAACGCTGATGAATTTATACTTTTAGACAGTATAGATATTGAAAATACTGATACAGTAGAAACTATTAATGATAAGTATAATGAGCATAAATTAATGTTTGACGAAATGCTTACAGAACGTATTGATTACATAAAGGGGCATAAACTTGAATGTAGATTTGGTAGATACATACTTGAAAAAGATGACTTTGATATTGATGACATATGGGAGAAGGTTAATCTTGCCCACCGTATTGCAAAATTGCAGAAATTTGATGAAATATGTGATTTTAAACCCGAATTTAAGAAAAAGTTTGTAAGGGAAATTGAAATTGAAAACAGGATTGATACAGCTATATTTAATGACGAATTTAAGCTATTTATTCAACCAAAATACCGTATATCAGATGAAAAAATAGTAGGAGGAGAAGCCCTTGTTCGCTGGATTGTTAACGGTGAGCATACATCATATCCTAACGAATTTATACCTGTTTTTGAGAAAAGCGGCTCAATAATGCGTCTTGATTTCCATATGCTTGAAAAAACTTGTATACTACTCGCAAGTATGATTCAAGAAGGACAAAAACCGGTATGTATATCAGTAAATTTCTCAAGAACTCATGTACTCTCAAAAACATTTTTGCAAGATTTATGTGCTATTGTAGATGATTATGGTGTACCACATGAATTGATTGAGCTGGAAATTACAGAAAGTGCAATGCTTGATGATGAAAAGAGTTTTATTAAATTTTTGAATAGTATTCATGAAATGGGATTTGCTCTTGCAATGGACGATTTTGGTACAGGATACTCTTCATTAGGTTCACTTAAAAATATGCCTATTGATTGCCTAAAGCTTGACCGTAGCTTCTTTATTGATGCGAAAGATGGAGAACGGTCATATGCCGTAGTTGAAACTATTGCTGAAATGACTAAGAAACTAAAAATAAAAACAGTAGCAGAAGGCGTTGAGGAAAAAGAGCAAGTAGATATGCTTAAAAAACTTGGATATGATGTTGTTCAAGGATATTATTATTCTAAACCTATACCAAAAGATGAATTTGTGATTTTATTAACAAATTCTGAAAAGAACTAGTAGCTATAATTCTTATAAAAGCTTGAGGAAACTTTTAATAAAGTTTCTTCAAGTTCCCTCATAATTTTTAACAAAAACATTTTTATACTATAAAAGATATTGCCATAAAATATTTATACTTGGAAGCATTGATACATCAGAACAAAAAATTAGCCGAAAGAGCGTAAAATGGAGATTTTAATAAGATTACTAAACTTTATATAATTCTGTTAATATTTTTAATTGATTATTAAAGCTTGTTAACTGCTCAATATTACCTTCTTCATAAAGCTCAAAAAACTGCTTGTTAAGTTCATTTACTCTGTCAAGATTAGCTGTAAAATATAATGACTGTATATTTTTCAGTATATCCTCCACAAGTTTGTTTTTTATTTGTACTACCTTTTGGGCTTCAAGGATTTCTCCCCTTATTTTACCCATTTCTTTATCAAGCTGAAAAGCTGCCTCTGCAGAACGGATTAGTCTTTTCTTTAAATCTTCTGGCATATTTCCGTTATATTTATAGTTCAAAGAGTGTTCAATAGTTGCCCAAAAATTCATAGCTAGTGTTCGTATTTGAATCTCGCTTGGTATTTCCTGCTTTCCATTAATTGTGAATAGAGAATATTTTATTAATACATGATAACTTCTATATCCACTTGGTTTTGTATTTGTTATATAGTCTTTTTCCTCTAATATTTTAATATCATGCCCATTTCTCTCTCTAATAAGCTCAAGAACCTTTTCAATATCTTCAACAAATCGGCAATTAATTCTTATACCTGCAATATCCTCAATTTTTTGTGATATTCTTGAATATGGTATATTTTTCTTATTGGCCTTATCTAATATACTATATATTTTTTTAACTCTACCATTAACAGATTCAATAGGAGAGTGGCATCCTGTTAAAATAATTTCTTTTTTTATGTTATTAAATTTTAGACATAATTCATCTACTGTCTGTTGATAAGGTAGTAGAAATTCGTCCCAATTTATTATTTCCAAAATAAATCCCCCAAAAACGGCATTTTATATTAATGTGAACTCTACACAATAAAAGCTACATCAAACTTTTGATGTTATCACAATATTTTATCATCATTATTGTTATTTTACAAATATTTGTTTTTTTGTGTATTAATATAACGTCAGTTTGATGTAGTCGAAAATCGTAAGATTTTTTACGTTATGAGCACAAATTCAGCCTGATTTTGGCTAAATTTGTGTAAATATTATCAAAAGTTCGACGCAGCTTTATTGTGTCGAACTCACATTAATATAAATAAAGTGAGAACAACACAATTTTTATTGCGTTAAACTCACTTTATTAGTGTCAATATTCTAATTATCCTCTGTATCTTTTAATGACTGTCTTTTTCTTTTTTTTACGGCCTCAGATAAAATATATTCTATTTGTCCATTTACTGAACGAAACTCATCTTCTGCCCATTTATTAATTTCATTCCAAAGAGAAGCTGAAAGCCGTAATAAAAGTTGTTTCTTATCATTTTTTTCGCCCTTTTCAGCCATCTTCCACCTCTTTTAATAAATACTGCCGCTATTTACTACAGGCTGGGCATCTTTATTACCACATAGTACAACTAATAAATTAGATATCATTGCTGCTTTGCGTTCCTCGTCTAATGTAGCTATTCCATTTTCTGAAATTTTGTTAAGTGCCATTTCAACCATTCCAACAGCCCCTTCAACAATTTTTTGCCTTGCTGCTATTACCGCTGAAGCTTGTTGACGTTGTAACATAGCGGCAGCAATTTCAGGAGCATACGCTAGATGAGATATTTTTGCCTCTATAATTTCAATGCCAGCAATTTCTGTTTGACTTTGAAGCTCTTTTTTTAATACTTCTGAAATCTCTGTAGAACTTCCACGAAGTGAATGTTCGTCACCCTTTGAAGATACGTCATATGGGTAACATCTTACTACATTACGTATTACACTATCGCATTGCGTTGAAACAAAAGTTTTGTAGTTATCTACATTAAATACAGCACTTGCAGCATCTACTACTTTCCAAATTACAATTACACCTATTTCAATAGGATTTCCATCTTGGTCATTTACTTTTTGCTTTTCATTATTTAATGTAGTAGCTTTTAATGATATTTTTTTACCGCCCATATATGATTTATATGCTACTATTTTGTTTTGTTCAAAATAAACAGTTGGGTCTGTACCTACACAAAACGGATTAACAAAAAAGAAACCTTCATTTATTATTGTACCATAATATTTACCAAAAAGAGTAAGAACAAGTGCCTCATTAGGGTTAATTACTTTTAATCCACAAGATAAAATTGGTACAACTAATCCAAAACAAAGCGCAGAAATAATTATTTGGGCTATAGCTTGAAATCCTGAAGTAGTGCCATTTTCAAGATTAATTATAGAAAATATAAACCATGTGATACTGCTTACAAAAAGAATAATTATTAAAGCTAGAACAACACCTCCGTTTATTGGTTTGATAACTTTATCTTTTGTATTGTTTTTAGTAGTTTCTATTTCTTTTTTCATATAAGCTCCTCCAATATTTATTTGATATTAAAATGATATCATATAGATATATTAAATGCAATATATTTTTGTAAAAATTTATATTTTTTTAAAAGGTTATAATAATGTAAAAATCTTGTGACTTTTAGTTTGCTTCATAAATCCAGTTTAACTTATTTAAAGCCACATTAAATTAATTAATCTTCTAAAAATTTATTTGGACATTTTATAATAATATTTAATTTGATTTTTACATAAAATATCTACATACTAAAAATAATATTTTACTATATTAATTTTTTGTGGTATTATTTATTTAAGTTATTAATGAATAATTTTTATTAAGGAGGAATTGAAATGGCTTATGCACGAGCAAGAAGACACTATAGAGTAGCACAAGAAGAAACGCAGAAAATTACACAAAAAGGATTATTTATACCAGAAAATAAAAAATCAAAACTAATAGTTATAGGTATTGCAATATTGTTTGTAATCTTTTTAAAGGGTATGCTTTTTGGATATATTGCTGGTAAAGATATTGATTAATTTTGTATTTAGTGTGTTAATATTATTATAATTTATATTATTGTATGTTAGTTAAAATTATTTAACTCTTAGAACCTGTTTAATATCTCGCTTTAAAAATGGAGGTATTGAACAGGTTCTTAAATATAAATATACTGCTTAACTGATAAAATACACAAGCTGTTTTAAATGTATGTTTTACCAGTTAAGCAGTATAACAATAATTGTCACAAGAGAGGAAGTTATTAATGAAACTTGGAATTGTCGGCTTACCCAATGTAGGCAAAAGCACCCTTTTTAATTCATTAACTCAAGCGGAAGCCGAATCAGCTAATTATCCATTTTGCACAATAGACCCTAATGTAGGAATCGTATGTGTCCCAGATAAGAGACTTAATAGACTTGAAGAACTTTATTCAGCACAAAAACTAATTCCTGCAGTAATTGAATTTGTTGATATAGCTGGTCTTGTTAAAGGTGCTAGTAAAGGTGAAGGGCTTGGAAACCAATTTCTTTCACACATTAGAGAAGTTGATGCAATTGTTCATGTTGTACGTTGTTTTGATGATACAAATGTTATTCATGTTGATGCGACAGTTGACCCTGTTAGAGACATTGAGACTATAAATTTAGAGTTGATTTTTGCAGACTTAGATGTTATAGAAAGAAGGCTGTCAAAGTCCGTAAAAACTGCAAAAAATGATAAGAGCCTACAAAAAGAAGTTGAGCTTTTGCAGAAAATTAAAGTTGAATTAGAAGACGGAAAATGTGCCAGAACTATACAATTTGATGCACAAGAAGAACAAACAATTGTTGAAAGTTTTAACCTACTTACATACAAGCCTGTTTTGTATGCGTTAAATGTACAAGAAGAAGATTTGGCAAATGATGGTGCAAATAATAATCATGTAATTAGGGTAAGAGAATACGCAGAAAATGAAAATTCTAAAGTATTCGTAGTATGTGCTAAAATAGAGGAAGAAATTTCTCAACTGGAAGATGAAGAAAAGAAAATGTTTTTGAATGACCTAGGTGTCTCCGAAAGCGGTTTAGACAGACTTATCTCCGCAAGCTATGAACTCCTTGGACTAATAAGCTTTTTAACAGCAGGCCCTAAAGAGGTTAGAGCATGGACAATTGTAAATGGAACAAAAGCTCCGCAAGCTGCTGGTAAAATTCACACAGATTTTGAAAGAGGTTTTATTCGAGCCGAAATAGTTAATTATGATGATTTAATTAGGCTTGGAAGCTATACACTTGCAAAAGAGGCGGGGTTGGTTCGCTTAGAGGGTAAGGAGTATGTTGTTAAAAATGGTGATGTTATTTTGTTTAGGTTTAATGTGTAGTTGAGATTTGATATTAAAAAATGTT
>CAYYRV010000024.1:0-36756 GCA_964474135.1 uncultured Defluviitaleaceae bacterium | reverse complement strand
TCCCTGACAACGAAAGATATCTTAACATATACATTTATCTTTGTCAACACTTTTTCAAAAACTTTTTTTAAATATTTTTTGTGTTGTCGTTTTTCCCTGTAATATAGGGGTTTTTGCTACATAATAATTTTCAAAAAATACAATAATCGTTGTGTTTATTTAAACAAATTATTATGATATAATAATATTTACTTTTTTACCAAATTTATTCTCATATATAAAAGTAAACTTATTTTAGCATCAAGAAAGGATAATTGCAAATGTTAAAAGTAGGAATTATAGGATTAGGCGAAGTTGCTCAACTTATGCACCTTCCAATATTGGGCGACTTAAAAGAAATGTATAAAATCGAAGCCGTTGCAGACGTAGCCCCTTCATTAGTTGATTATGTTGCAGAAAAATATAATGCTAAAAAATATTATTCTGCTTATGATTTAATCGAAAAAGCAGACACAGATTGTATTTTTATTTTTTCTCCCGACCAATACCACTGTGAATATGCAAAAGCTGCAATAGAAAAAGGAAATCATGTTTTCATAGAAAAACCTGTTGCTCTTTGTATTGAAGATGTTAAAGAACTCATTAAGGTTGAAGCCTCTTACCCTGAATCCACCATAATGGTAGGATATATGAGAAGATTTGCTTCTCCTATATTAAAAGCAAAAGAAATTATGCAATCAAGTCCTAAAAAAATTGAATACGTAAGGTTCAGAGACATAATATGCGAAGGTCCGTTCTATATAAAACAAACAAGACCAATTTTTTATCCTAATGCCTCAGACTTCCCCTCAGAAGCATCCACCGAATCAAAACAAAAAAGAAAATTACAACTCGACAAAGCATTAGGAGAAAAAGCCACTGATAAAGAAAGAACTACCTACTCAATGTTAACGGGGTTAGGCTGTCATAGCTTTTCAGCAGTAAGAGACTTAATAGGCTTACCTAAAAAAGTAAAATCTGTTTTAACAAATGAAGCTGGAACACAGCTCATAATATCTCTTGAATATGACGGCTTTATAGGTGTCTATGAATTATGCAATGACCAAAACGTTGTAGACTTTGATGCAACAATAGAGATTTTTCAAAATGATAGAAAACTTAAAGTAAATTACGAAACACCTTATATCCGCTATCAACCATCAACATTAGAAGTTACAGAAAGCACTGTAACAGACACAAAAACAACAACATACGGCCCCTACTTTACAGATGCATTTATGACAGAATTAAAAGAATTCTACAATTGTATATCAGAAAAAAGAAAGCCTTTAACAACTCTTGAAGACTCTTTGAAAGATTTAAACCTTTTTAAAGAAATAATTGAAGTAACCAGAAAGGATGCTTAAATATGAAAATTGAAATAGGAACTTGCCCCTGCTCATGGGGGGTATGGTATGCAGACGGTTTGCCATCTGGTGTAAAATGGGATGTTTATCTTGACCAAGCAGCAAAAGCCGGCTATAAAGCACTAGAGTTAGGGCCTTTAGGATTTATTCCCGGAGATGCAAAAAAAATTGACGAAGAAGTTAAAAAAAGAGGTATGTATATTTGTTCGGGAACAGGCTGTTATCCTCTTGAAACATACAATAACGTCGATGCACTCATTACCGACTCAAAAGAACTTCTAGACACAGTAAGAAATCTAGGTGCAGAATACTTAGTATTTATGGACAGTTCTAATGTTGGGCGATTAGGTAAAAACAAAAACAATTGGGATAATAAAAAATTTACTGACATATATGAACTTGTAAAAAACTACAACAATTATGTTAAAAATGAATATGGTTTAAAAATTGTTTTCCACCCACATGTCAAAACAACAGTAGAATATGAAAAAGAAATAATTGAACTTATGGAATGTTCAGAAGTTGATTTATGTTTTGATACAGGACATCACGCATACGCAAATGGCTCAACTGAAATGGGAGACATGAGTGCAATCAATTTCATAAAAAAATATGCTGACAAAATAAAATACCTACATTTCAAAAATGTAGACCCATTTATAATAAAAAAAGTTAAACAAGAAAACCTAGATGCTGATGAAGCTTTTGACTTAGACGTAATGTGCGATTTAAAGAATGGAATAATTGATTTTGTTACACTCAAAAACACATTAGAAGAAATAAATTTTAACGGAATTGGCATAATAGAACAAGACATGCCAAACGTTCCACCTGACATTGCTTATGAGGCGGCTAAAAGAAATTTGGAATATTTAAAAGAAATTAATATGATATAATAATATTAAATTAAAACCTTGAGGAAACTTTTGAAAAAGTTTCCTCAAACTCCTTCAAAACTTTTATCAGAAACGCACATAGTGCGTTTCTAGGGCTGTTTTGCAATATACATTAGTTCCTTATCTCTACCTCTAACATAGTAATTCTACAGCAGTGCCATAAATGCTGAACACCTATGTTAAAGTTTTTTGAAGGGTCTGGGAAACTTTTTTTCAAAAAAGTTTCTCAGGGTGTTAGTTTTTTACAGCATTTATATAACACAGGGAGGTTATAATGAACCCATTAAAAGTTGCATTTGGAATATTGTTATTTGTGTTTACATGTATGATAATAATGTCAAGAGTACATGTTCATGTCAATGTACTTAAAGATTCTGAAAATTGTAATATTTATTAAAAAATAGGAGGAATAATAAAATGGAGATTAAAAGCAGATTTGCACACTATAACTATAATGTTTATGACTTAGAAAAAAGTATGGAATTTTATGATAAGGCATTAGGCTTAAAAGAAGTAAAAAGAAAAACAGCAGAAGACGGCTCTTTTATATTGGTTTATTTAGGTGACGGTCAAACAGATTTCTGTTTAGAATTAACATGGCTTAGAGACTGGAAAAACCCATATGATTTAGGCGACAATGAGGTTCACTTATGCGTTAGGGTAGCAGGCGATTACAATGAGATTAGAGAGTACCACCGCAGTATGGGTTGTATTTGCTATGAAAACACCGACATGGGGCTTTACTTTATTAATGACCCTGATGGCTACTGGATTGAAATTTTGAGCGAAAAAAGATAATTTGCACAAAAATAAAGTTCGGTGAAATTTTCCAAATCATAATTTCATCGAACTTCTAATCACAAAATAACATCTTAAACTTTTGTATCTACATATTTCCCCATATGCTTACCTATCTTTTCTTCAAAATCCTTTTTTGCAAAATACTCGGTATCTTGTCTTTTTCTTGTAACGGTTGTTGTTTCTCCCCCTGAAACATAAGTTTTACCACATTCAGGGCATACAGATGTAAAAATTCTTATTTCGTTTGACAATACTTCCCTGTCTTCACTTTCAGCTTTTGATGCTTCTCTTGTATAATGTTCTCTTTCATGAGAAAAAACCGCTGATGCTGCTGATTGCGGAGATACTTTTGTAGGGGCTTTAAACGAAACACCAGGGTCATTTGAGCCGTCTACATATTTTCGATTTTTACATGCCTCACACTCTGTCTTCGCAACCTCTTTTAATTCTTTTGTATAATTGTCGTTAATGTTTTGCTCTTTAAAAATTTGCTGATTTTGGTTGTTAACATTGTTATAATACTTATTCATATCCTCATATTGTTGCTGATTCCCAATTTTCATAATAATACCTCCTCTCACACAATAATAACTTGATGTTGGGAAACCTTTCTAAAAGTTTCCCAATCATCTTTTTTCTATAATAAGTTTATCACTTTTTATTTAATTAAACCATGTGCATCCATAAAGTTCATAAATCTGTTAAAAGCACCATTTGTATTACAAACTTCAACACTCATAACATTACCTTCAGGTACTTTTAGTGTATATTTTCCAACAACACTGTTTATGTCTTTATATCGGCATTGTAATAAAACATCATAAGTAATATTCTCTATTTTTTTATATTTTATTACATCTTGAGATACATTTGAAAGCATTTTAATAATTTCCCAATTTTCCATACCAATAACAGGCTCTATTGCCGCATTAACATTCTGAACTTTTCTCTCACAATTAGTATATGTTCCTCTTGTTTCCATAGGTGTAGAGGCTGGCAAAACAATATCTGCTTTTTCTGCCGTTTCAGTCAAAATACAATCTTGAACCATTAAAAACTCCAAACCTTCTAAATTTAAGTCTGGAACGTCCTCACCAAAGACAAGAAGCCCTTTTATTTTTCCGCTTTCAATTTTAGAAATAAACTCTTTACCATCAGTGTTTATAGCAATATCAACCAAACCTTGACTGTTATTATTTGCTTTAAGCTCAATTATTCCATCTCTAGGCTTCCCAATATGCCCAGTAATAACAGCTATATCTGCAATAAGTTTAATAGCATCAGATGTAAGCCCTTTTTGCTCATAAACAAACATCGCCTTTTTAGCCTCTGCATATAGATTAGCCGCATTACTTATTTCATCTGAAACGTTAACACCACACAAATATTGCTTAATTTCCTCAAATCCATCTGCATTATTAGCCACATAACCCATATCAATGACAGCTTTAGCAAATTGTTTCAACGTATCTAAACCCTTGCTAGGATTAATTTTAATATGTGTCCACTCATCAGCCTGTGTTTCATTCTCGCTTATAACAATAAGTTTAGCTCCATTTTCAACAGCTTTTTTAACTTTTATTCCTGCAACAGTATGACTGTTTATAATATCAGAACAAACCAAAACAATAACATCAGTATTCTCAAGCTCATCAAACGAACTTGCAGTACCTTCAACGCCTAAAACCTCTCTAAGCCCACTTTTAACACCATTAAAGCAATAAATATTTTCTGTATTTACTACATTTTGAGCATAATTTTTAATTAAATAAATTTCCTCATTTGTTAATTTATCAGAAACAGAAACACCAATACAACCTTTCCCATACTTAGCCGAAATACCTTGTACCTTCTTAGTAATATACATAAAGGCTTCATCAAAAGTGGTTTCTGTAAGAGTACCATTTTTGCGGATTAAAGGCTTTTTAACACGAGATTGCTTTTGCAATTCTCCCAAACCAAAACGCCCTTTCGAGCATAAAATAGCACTTTTATTTTGACTGTCATCAGGAAGGCTTCTTAATAGCAATTTACCATTTGTAGTAATTTTAGTTTTGCACCCTACACTACAATATGAACAAACTGAATGAGTTTCCTCCTCTTTTAATGGTACGTTTTTGTTAATAGGTAAAACTTCTCCCAATGCACCTGTAGGGCAAACATTTACGCATTGACCGCAAGAAATACAATCGGTTTCTGCAAGAGGAAGCCCCAAAGCTGGTTTAACAACAGCGTCAAACCCTCTATCAACTAATCCAAGTGCAGTACGCCCCATAACCTCATCACAAACTCTTACGCAAAGCCCACACAAAATGCATTTGTCTGGATTCCTATACATAAAAGGATTACTCAAATCATAAGCACGATTATGTATTTCTCCTTTGTATTTTTCAGGCTTAACATCATATTCATTTGCATATTTTATTAACTTACATTCAAAGTAATCTGCACAACCGCACTCCAAACAGCGAGAAGCTTCTTTTTTAGCTTGCTCTTTTGTATATCCCAAATTAACCTGTGCAAAATTATCTTTTCTTTGGCTAGGTTTCAAATGAGGCATTTTTTCTCTAGGTGTTTTTGTTTTATCAGCAAAATCCTTTGAAGTCATTTCTCTTGTAACAATATAAGGTTCACAATATGAAACTTCTTCACCTTTTAAAAATCCATTTATTACATCAACCGCACGTTTAGCATCTCCAATAGCCTCAATTGCTATACTTGCACCTTTATTTGTGGCATCACCAATAGCAAAAACACCATCAACATTTGTACGATATGTTTTTTCGTCAGCACAAATTGTATTCCATTTTGTTGCCTCAAGTATTTCAAAGCCTGTAGGATTTACACCTTGCCCAATAGCAACAATAACCGTATCCACATCAATTATCTCCTCTGCCCCTTCAATTGGAACAGGCGCACGTCGTCCGCTTTTGTCAGGCTCACCCAACTGCATCTTTTGAAGGCGTAATTTTGAGACATTTCCGTTTTCACCCACAACCTCAATTGGATTCGTCAAATATTTAAAAATAACTCCTTCTTCTTCGGCTTCCAAAATTTCTATTTCTTCGGCAGGCATTTCATTTTTTGTACGGCGATAAATGTTATAAACATTTGCAGCACCAAGACGAACAGCAGTACGGCAAGCGTCCATTGCAGTATTACCGCCACCAACAACAGCTATATTTTTTCCGCTCAAAATAGTGTTATTCAATGAAACATCTCTCAAAAAGTCAATGCCACCAACAACACCCTCTAGTTCTTCACCTTTGCAACGCAATCCCATAGAAGTCCATGCACCGATAGCAACAACAGTAGCATCATTATTATTTTTAATATGCTCAAAAGTTATATCTTTTCCTACTTTTACACCGTTTACCATCTTAACGCCTAATAACTCAATTAAGTTTATTTCTTCATCAACTATTTTTTTAGGTAAACGATATTCAGGTATTCCGTATCTCAACATGCCACCCATTTTAGGCATTGCATCATATACGGTTACTTCATGCCCTTCTCTTCTTAAAAAATAAGCTGCTGTAAGACCCCCAGGACCTCCGCCTATTACAGCTACTTTTTTACCTGTACTCTCCTTAACATCAGGCATAAAAGTATCATTTCCTTCTAAATCCAAATCAGCAGCAAATGCTTTAAGATGAGCAATGCTAATAGGTTCTTCTACCATACTTCTTCTGCAAGCTTCCTCACAAGGATGAGGGCAAACTCTTCCTATTGAAGCCGGCATTGGTATTTTATCTTTAATAAGCTGTAAAGCCTCTTTATACTGCCCATTCGCAATTAATCCAACATAACCTTGACAATCTGTTCTCCCTGGGCAAGCAGTAACACAAGGAGGTCTACAATCTCCTGTATGGTCAGAAAGAAGAAGTTCAAGTGCTGTTTGTCTGGTTTTTCTAACTTTTTCTGTATCTGTTTTAATAATCATTCCGTTACTTATAGCTGTTGAACATGCCCTCAAAAGCCTTGGGCTATTTTCTAGCTCTACAACGCAAACTCCGCATGAGCCATACGTTTTTACTCTATCGTCATGACAAAGAGTTGGTATATCAATACCATTTTTCAGAGCCACATCAAGTATCGTTTGACCCTCGTAACCTGTTAACTCTAAGCCATTTATATTAATTTTAATGTTTGCCACAAAAGTCCCCTCCTAATTTTTTATAATTGATATAAAACCAAACCTTTCAAAAAACTTTATACCATTAATCTACAATAACCGCACTAAAACGACAAACCGTTTTACATTTACCACATTTAACACAAACCTGCATATCAAGTTCATGAGGTTCTTTAACATTACCCGAAATAGCACTAACAGGGCAATTCCTTTTACATAGCGTACAACCCGAACACTTATCTTTGTCAATGCTATAAGTAAGAAGACTTGAACATTGTTTAGCTGTACATTTTTTATTATAAATATGGTCTTCATACTCATTTCTGAAATACTTAATAGTAGTTAAGACAGGATTAGGTGCAGCCTGCCCTAATCCACAGAGCGAACCCTCTTTTATTTGTATCGCCAGATTATGTAAAATCTCAATATCCCCGTCTTTTCCTTCACCATTTATAATACGCTCAAGAATTTCTAACATTCTCTTTGTTCCTATACGGCAATGTGTACATTTTCCACAAGACTCTTTGCATGTAAAATCAAGGAAAAATCTAGCCATATCAACCATACAAGTCGTCTCGTCCATAACAACCATACCGCCAGAACCCATAATAGCTCCTGCCGCAGAAAGTGTTTTGTAATCTATTAAAGTATCAATTAATTCTGCCGGAATACAGCCTCCTGCCGGTCCACCCATTTGCACAGCTTTAAAAGCTTTATCCTCTTTTATTCCACCGCCAACATTATAAATTACATCACGTATTGGTAAACCCATAGGGATTTCAACGAGCCCACCTTTTTTAATTTTGCCTGTTAATGCAAAAATTTTAGTTCCTTTGCTGTTTTCCGTCCCCATAGCAGAAAAAGCTTTTCCTCCATTTAAAATAATCCAGCTTACATTAGCATAAGTTTCAACATTATTTATATTTGAAGGCTTTTGCCAAAATCCTTTTTGTGCCGGAAATGGAGGTTTTAATCTAGGCATACCTCTTTCGCCCTCAAGTGATGCAATTAATGCTGTCTCCTCTCCGCAAACAAAAGCTCCTGCCCCTGCTTTAATTCTTAAATCAAAGTTAAAACCTGTTCCCAAAATATTCTGCCCTAAAAATCCTTTTTCCCTTGCCTGTTCTATTGCTTTTTCTAAACGAACGATAGCCAAAGGATATTCCGCTCTAACATATACTACGCCTTCATCTGAACCTATAGCATATGCTCCTATTAACATTCCCTCAATTAAGCAATGTGGGTCGCCCTCAATAACAGCCCTATCCATAAATGCACCTGGGTCGCCCTCGTCCGCATTACAAATGACATATTTTTTGTCTCCGCTTGAATTTTTTGCGGCTTGCCATTTGAACCATGTTGGAAAGCCTGCTCCTCCACGTCCTGCAAGTTCAGAAATTTTTATTTCACTTATTACATTATCAGGAGTTAATTGCGTTAGACATTTTTTAGCCGCTTCATATCCTCCGTTTGCTATGTACTCATTTATATCCTCTGGATTAATAACTCCACAATTTCTCAAAGCAATTCTTTTTTGCATATTTAAAATATTAGCATCTTCATCAGATAAAATATTTTCTGTATTATTAGCATCATTTTCTAATATATCATTAACAATCTGTTCCGCAACCGTATTATCAACTTTGACATAAGTTTTTTTATTTCCGTTATCGTCATAAACGTCCACAATAGGCTCTAAGTAACACATTCCAATACAGCCCGTCGTAACAATATCTATTTTTAAATTTTTTTCGTCAAGCAAGGAAGCCAAATAATCAGAAACTTTATTTGCTCCTGCTGCAATACCACAGCTTCCTTTTCCTACTAAAATTTTCATTTTGTTACTGCCTCCTTTTTAATTTATTAATAAGACCCAAACCCTTCAAAAAACTTTATTCTTTTATTCCACTATGCGGCATTAAGAACAATACCTATTGCCTATAAACATAACATACGCATAGGAAACGAGCGTAGCGAGTTTCCTACAAAAGTTTTGAAGGTGTTTAAGGAAACTTTTTCAAAAGTTTCCTCAATGTTTTTCTTTAGCAATAATATCCTTAATAATCTTTCTAACATTATCAGGTGTAAGATTACCATAAGTTTCATCATTTATCATCATAACAGGAGAAAGACTACAACAACCTAAACACGCAACATTATTAAGAGTAAATAACCCGTCTGGTGTTGTTTCGCCTTCTTTTATATTAAGTTCATCACAAATAGCCTGCTCAATAGAAGAAGAACCATTTACATGGCAAGCTGTGCCCTGACACAAAAGTATTAAATTTTTCCCAACAGGCTCCATACGAAACTGCGTATAAAACGTTACAACACCCATTACTTTCGCTGGCTTAATTTTAGTTTCGTGTGCAATATAGCTTAATAAATCTATAGGCAAATATCCATATAAGTCCTGTGCCTTTTGCAAAATGGTAATTAGGCTACCCGGATAACTTTTATATTTGTCTAATACTGGTTTAAGCTTAGAAATATCTATATTTTTATCTTTAAATGTAAACTCCTTTTCACAGCAGCAACTCATTTTTTTCACTTCCCCTTATTATTTGCTATTTTTGGCTAAAAAGTTTTTTATTTCTATTTATTTAATATGAATTAATCTTTGTCAGAGTCACATTAATTCAGATTTTAAGATTATCATAAATAAATTACTTTATCAAGCTAAATAGAATATTAACAATTGCAAAAGGTTGAAAATCTGTTATAATTAAACTAATTTTTATAAGAACCTATTTAAAGCGAGATATTAAACGGGTTATTATATGCAAATTATGTATGTTGTAAAGTATATAGGAGGTTTTGTCAGTGACAGAAATTAAAAACAATTCCGGAATTGGTCAGATACAAATAGCAGATGAAGTTATATCCGTTATTGCAGGTACAGCCGCACTTGAGATAGATGGAGTTGCAGGAATGTCTGGCAACTTCACAGGAGATATTGCTGAAATTTTAGGACGAAAAAACTTGTCAAAAGGTGTAAAAATTGAGGTTTCAGAATATGGTGTCTCTGTAAGCATTAATATAATAGCTAAATTTGGATACAAAGTACAAGATGTTTCTTTAAATGTACAAAAGAGAGTAAAAACAGCAATAGAAACTATGACAGGGCTTGAAGTAATATGCATAGATGTTTATGTTTCGGGTGTTTTAATCGAAAAGGAAAAACAAAAAGACAATAACAGAAATATTGATGAAGCTTAGAACTTAAACAAAAGAAGCTATTATTCTAGATTGCAAAGAGTCTTTGAAGGAATGTCACAGTTGTGACATTCCTTGTTAAAGTCTCCCAGTGTATTCTTTTTCAATCTAAATAATATATAATATTATTGTTATACAAAAGCAACAAACAACAGGAGGAAAAAATGAGCCGCAAAGCTTCCAGAAAAAACGCATTTATTATAATATATCAGCTTGAATTTAACGACGAGTTGAATATTGAAGAAGCTGTTGATTATATAATAAATGAAGAAAATATTGCAACCTCACAAAAAGATAAAGAATTTATACTTAAAGAAATATATGGCACACAAAAAAACATTGAATATATAAATAGCCTTATTTTAGAACATTTGTCCGGCTGGACATTTGATAGAATAAGCAAAATTGATTTAGCAATACTTAGGCTTTGCATACACGAATTGGCATTCATGAGCGATATTCCTACAGGCGTTTCAATAAATGAAGCTATTGAACTTGCAAAGGTTTATGGCGGTGATGACTCACCTTCTTTCATTAATGGTTTATTGGGTAAAGTTGCTTCTGTTTTAAGGGGCAGTGACTAATGAGATTTAAGGGTAAAGTATTTACTGTTAATCAAATAAACAAATATATTAAATCCTTACTTGAAGATGATGTTATTTTGAGTGACCTTTTTATAGAAGGAGAAATCTCTAATTTTAAAAATCATACTTCTGGGCATATGTACTTTACATTAAAAGATACAGATGCTTCAATAAATTGCGTTATATTTAAAAATTATGCTGACGAAATAATGTTTGCCCCTGAAAACGGAATGAAAGTTATAGTTTATGGAAAAATTTCTTTATATGAAAAAACAGGGCAGTATCAACTATATGCCCAATTTTTAGAGCCATCTGGAAAAGGAGCATTATATGTTGCTTTTGAGCAACTTAAAGAAAAGCTTTCCAAAGAAGGGCTATTTGATAATGCCCACAAAAAACCTATTCCGTTATTTCCCTCTACAATAGCTGTTATAACATCTAAAACAGGTGCAGCAATAAGAGATATTATACATGTTGCAAAAAGAAGAAACAAAGGCGTTGAAATAGTAGTTGTAAATACTCTTGTACAAGGAGAAAATGCAGGTAAATCTATTTCCGATGCACTTGATACAGTAAACAAATGGGGTAAAGCAGACGTTATTATATTAGGAAGAGGCGGAGGCTCAATTGAGGACTTATGGGCATTCAATGAGGAAATAGTAGCAAGAGCTATTTTTAAATCCAAAATACCCATTATTTCAGCAGTAGGGCACGAAACCGACTTTACTATTGCAGACTTTGTTGCCGACTTGCGTGCCGAAACACCATCAGCAGCAGCAGAAATTGCTGTTCCGTCATATTTCGAAACAAAAGAAAAAGTTGATTTTTTAAGAAGCAACCTTGACTACAGTATAAACAATATAATAACAACAAGAAGAAACATTCTCTCAAAACTTATTAACAGCAGGGTTCTAAAAAATCCATTGGAAAATGTGTATAACAATCAAATTTATGTCGAGAATTTAGTAAAGAAACTAAATAACGAAATTAATTATAAACTATCCCAAAACAGATTAATTTTAAATAATAATATAGCATTACTTCATAACATTTCACCATTAACTATAATAAACAGAGGATATGCATTGGTTTATGATGAAAAAGGAAAAGTACAAACATCTGTCAGTTCTCTTTCTATTGCCGAAAGAATAAAAATAAAATTTAAAGACGGTTTTGCAGAAGCTGACATATGTTATATAGAGGAAGATACTAATGGCTAAAAAAAAATTAAATTTTGAGCAATCTTTAAATCGTTTAGAAGAAATAGTTGAAAAAATGCAAAATAGCGAAATATCCCTTGATAATTCCCTTGAATTATATAAAGAGGGAATAGAGCTCTCATTATTTTGCAGTGATAGTTTAAGCATTATTGAAAAAGAAGTTACAGAATTACAGAAGTCCTCTGAAGGTTTTATAAAAAAGTCGTTTGATGTTGTAGAATAAAATAAAATAGAACAGACCTTGAGGAAACTTTTGAAAAAGTTTCCTCAAACTCCTTCAAAACTTTTAACAGAAACGCACTTTGTGCGTTTCTTGCAAAGATAATTTACTTAATTCTTTGTAAAGATTATAGTAAGAGTTTATCCTTTCCAATAACGCTTGCGTTATTAGGTGATAAAAGTTTTAAATGGGAGAAGTTTCCCCAAGGTCTTATAGTTATAATTATTTATAATAAGAAATGGCGGTTAATATGCACTCTAACAATAGCAAAGAAAATAATGAACAGATATATAAAAAATTAATTGATGAAAAACTTTCAGAATATTTGAAAACAAAATACCCAGAGCAAATATACGAGGCAATGGAATACAGTATTTCGGCAGGAGGTAAAAGACTCCGCCCAATACTTTTGTTAGCTGTATGTAATGCTGTAGGAGGAGATATTTCAAAAGCACTTCCTTTCGCTTGCAGTATAGAAATGATACACACATACTCATTAATCCATGACGATTTGCCAGCAATGGACAACGACGACTACCGCCGTGGAAAACTTACAAACCACAAAAAGTTTGGTGAGGCAATTGCTATTTTGGCAGGAGACGGGCTTCTTAATTTAGCATACGAAATTATGGCAAAACAGTGTGTGTTAAATCATGATATTTCTATGGTTAATGCTATGGAAGAAATTGCTTATTCTGCAGGAGTAAGCGGAATGATTGGCGGTCAAGTTGTTGACATTATTTCTGAGAATAAAAATATTGATTTAAACACATTAATATTTATACATGAGCACAAAACCGCCGCATTAATTAAGTCTGCTGTTGTTTCAGGTGCTATTATAGGCAAAGCTTCCGAAAATAAAATAAACATTCTGAAAGAAGCAGGAATGAAATTAGGAATTGCTTTTCAAATAAAAGATGATATATTAGATGTAACCTCTACACAGGAGACATTAGGAAAGCCTATAAAAAGCGATGAAAAAAATAACAAAGCCACATATGTTTCATTGTTCGGGCTTGAAAAAGCTATATCTGATTACAAAACTATTTCCAAAGAAGCAGTTGATTTGTTTAGTCAATTAAATGATAAATTTATAGATGAATATATACAAAAACTGACATATAGAGAAATGTAGCAATACAAATATTAACATTATAGAAGGGGGAATGTTTTTGGAGGCAATTATACCATCACTTCTAGATAATCAGATTTTACTAATTGCTATTTCTTCATATTTAAGTGCACAGTTTATTAAGATTTTAATTGAACTTTTAAAAAATAAAAGATTTGACATAGGGCTTATGGTGAGTTCGGGTGGAATGCCCAGCTCTCATAGTTCATTTGTAACCTCTATGATGATATCCATTGGCTTGAAAGAAGGATTTGATTCAAGTATTTTTGCTATGAGTGCAGTAATAAGCAGTATTGTTATGTATGATGCCGCTGGAGTAAGATTTGCTGCTGGTCGTCAAGCGGCTGCTATTAATATGTTAATTGAAAAGCTAAACGACCCTAATATAAGCTTAGATAAAAAACTTAAAGAACTTCTTGGTCATACACCATTACAAGTTATTATGGGGGCTTTATTGGGGCTTATTGTTGGCATTGCAGGGGCAAACGTTTATGGATTTTTTCCTTTTTAAAAATAAAAAATTTTTATAATCTGGGTTTGGATTACACAAACTCAGATTAACCTAATAAAAAATATTAAGAAGTGATAATAATGAGTTACTTAAATAAAATAAATTCGCCAAAAGACTTAAAAAAGTTAAATATAAACAGCCTAAACTTTCTTTGCGGGGAGATAAGGAAATTTTTAATAAATTCTGTCTCTGTTACAGGGGGGCATCTTTCATCAAACTTAGGTGTTGTTGAGCTTACAGTTGCTCTACATTACTGTTTTAACTCTCCTGTAGACAAAATTATTTGGGACGTTGGACATCAAGCATATATTCATAAAATCCTTACTGGCCGTAAAGATAAATTTGACACTTTACGTAAACAAGGCGGATTAAGCGGCTTCCCTAAATCAAAAGAAAGCGAACATGATATTTTTAATGTAGGGCACAGTACTACTTCTATTTCAGCCGCACTGGGTTTCGCTGCAGCAAGAGACTTAGACGGGGATAACTACAATATAATTTCCGTTATAGGAGATGGCTCAATGACAGGAGGTATGTCGTTTGAGGCAATGAACAATGCTGGCAGACTTAATTCAAATTTCATTGTTATATTAAATGACAATCAAATGTCAATTTCCGAAAACGTTGGTGCAATGTCTAGGCGTTTAAACGAAATAAGAACAGCCCCAACATATCTTGATGCAAAAGCAGATGTTAATAACTTTCTCAAGAAAGTTCCTTTTGTGGGACTAAAAGCCGGTAAATTTATAGAAAAAACAAAGAATACAATAAAATATGTATTTGTTCCCGGAGGATTTTTTGAGGAACTGGGATTTACTTATTTTGGGCCTATAGATGGGCATAATATTGAGGAATTAACAAGCTTTCTTAATAAAGCAAAAAAAATTAACAAACCTATTCTTTTACATGTGTATACAAAAAAAGGAAAGGGATACTTTCAAGCTGAAAACTCCCCTGCAAAATATCATGGTGTTGATTCGTTTTGCGTTGATACGGGCTTACCTGTGGAGACAAAATTATGGGATACATATTCTGATGTTTTTGGAAAAGAACTTGTTAAAATTGCTACACAAAACAAAAAAGTTGTTGCAATAAGTGCATCTATGGTTTCGGGAACAGGTTTAGTTGATTTCGAAAAAAAATTTCCTGAAAGATTATTTGATGTTGGTATAACCGAAGCACATGCTGTTACGTTTTCGGCAGGATTAGCTAAAAATGGTTACATACCTGTCTTTGCTGTATACTCTACATTTTTGCAAAGAAGCTATGACCAAATTCTCCACGATGTATGCATACAGAATTTACATGTGATATTTGCAATTGACAGAGCAGGAGTTGTTGGTTCAGATGGTGAAACACATCAGGGTGTTTTTGATTTATCATATTTATCACATATGCCTAATATGACTATTATTGCACCAAAAAACAAAAAAGAATTACAGCAAATGCTTCATTTTTGTATAAACCACAAGTCACCTATTGCAATAAGATACCCAAGGGGGGCGGCATCTAGTATCCTAAGGGATTTATATACTCCAATTGAATATGGAAAATGTGAATTTGTTTCAAACGAAGGAGAAATTGCAATTCTATCTGTAGGAACAATGATGGATATTGCTTTTGATGTATATGAAAAACTATTATCAAAAGGTGTTCAATCAACTCTAATAAACGTTAGGTTCGTAAAACCAATTGATTTAGATATGGTTAAATTGCTACAAAATTACAAATATGTTTATGTTATTGAGGATAACGTCGGTTATGGTGGCTTTGGAAGTAAAGTTTTGGAAGAAGCACATAGCCTTAATATAAATATAAATTATTTACACAGATTTGCTTTTCCTGACGAATTTATAGAGCAAGGCACAAGGGAACAAATTTTTAGCAAGTATGGGCTAGATACTGAAAGTGTTTACAATAAAATTATTAGCGATTTAGATTAATAATTAAGGGAAACTTTATCAAGGAATTTCGCTTTGCGGAATTCCGGTGAAAGTTCTTTGCTTCTTTCTTTCAAGAAAGAAGTCAGGGTTTGGGGCTGAAAGCCCCAAAATATTAATTTAAAATACCTAGCTATAAAGGTGATTATATATATGGACGACAAAAAAAGGCTTGATATATTACTTGCTGAAATTTCAGGATACAGTAGAGAGTTTTCAAAAGAACTGATACAAAAATCTTGTGTTAGAGTAGACGGAAAAACTGTTACAAAAGCAGGAGAAAAAATAAACACCTCCAGCATAATACAATATGACGAACCAAAAACAAAATATGTAAGCAGGGGCGGCTACAAGCTTGAAAAAGCATTAAGGGAATTTAATATAAATTTACAGGGAAAAGTATGCCTTGATATCGGAGCATCTACAGGTGGATTTACAGACTGTATGCTTCAGCATGGAGCAAAAAAGGTATTTGCGGTAGACTCAGGTACAAACCAGCTTTCGCATAAGCTAAAAGTTTTGCAAAATGTCATTTCTTTTGAAAAAACAAATATTAGAGATTTACCACATGATTTTTTTGAAAATAATTTTAATGAGAATATACAATTTATTTGTGTGGACGTATCTTTTGTTTCATTAACTAAAATATTAGAACATGTCTTTAAATTTTTTAGTAAAGAAACGCAAGGTGTATTCTTAATAAAACCACAATTTGAAGCCGGAAGACAATATATAAATAAAAAAGGAATTGTAAAAGATACTAAAATACATAAAAAGGTTGTTGACAATATTACCGAGTTCTCCAAAAATTTAGGGTTTCATTCTAGTAACACAATACAATCTCCAATTACCGGCTCAGACGGTAACATTGAGTATCTAATTTTTTTTGATAAAAAAGGTGGCATATGAAAAAAATAGGAATTGTTCCCAACATTGAAAAGGATATAAATCTTGAGTTTACAAAGAAGGCTATTGACTGGCTACTTGGCAAAGGCTGTACTGTATATACCAATGAGCAAGTTGCAGAAAAATTAAACATGCCTGAATGTTCAGCAGACATGAAATTTATTTACGAAAAATCTGATTTTCTCCTTGTTTTGGGAGGGGACGGAACAATATTAAGAGTTGCAAAAAATTCCGCTCTTCATGATACGCCATTGCTAGGAATAAATTTGGGAACATTAGGTTACTTAACAGATGTAGAAAAAGGAGAAGCATTCTCTGCATTAGAAAGAGCAATAAACGATAACTTTAAGCTTGAAAACAGAATGATGCTAGAGGCTTCTATACTTACGGGAGGAGCTGGAAACGAGACTCTCATTGCATTAAACGAGGTTTGTATATCAAAAGGTGTTTTTGCCTCCATGATAACAATGAAAATGAACATTAATGACGAATATATAGATGATTATAGGGCAGATGGAATTATCATTTCCACTCCTACAGGCTCAACAGCTTATAACTTTTCGGCAGGTGGCCCAATACTAAAGCCTGACATTGAGGTAATTTCCATTACACCTATATGCCCTCATATGATTTATACAAGGCCTTCTGTTATTTCCGCCGATGATGTTATAAAAATAAAAATTGTAGGTACAAAAAATTCAGATGCTTTGCTTATACTTGACGGGCAAACTCACCACCCATTAAAATACGGTGATGAGGTTATTGTCAGACGTTCAAAGTATTACACTTCAATTATCAAAACAAATAACAAAAGCTTTTATGATATATTAAGGCATAAAATAAAATAATTATACAACATAACGTTAAAAAAATGGTAGGAGGCTTTTATGAAATTTCGTCGCCAATCCAAAATTATTGAGCTGATAAACAATTACGACATTGAAACGCAAGATGAATTATTAGAAAGCCTAAGAAAAAACGGCTTTCATGTAACACAAGCTACCATTTCGAGAGATATACGTGAGCTTAAACTAACAAAAACCGTAAAACAAGACGGAAAGCAAAAGTATGTTATACTTACACCATCGGATAACTATATTAGCGAAAAAATGATAAGGGTTTTAAAAGATGGTGTAATTTCAATGGATTATGCTCAAAATATTTTGGTAATAAAAACGCTTACAGGTATGGCAATGGCTGTTGCAGCCGCAATTGATTCTTTAAATAATATTGATATTTTAGGTACTATAGCAGGAGACGATACTATATTTTGTGTTGTCAAAAATGAGGACAAGGCTCTGAAACTTATGGAAAACCTTCGTAATGTCGATTAATATTTTTGTGCAAAACCTTTTCATTTTTTAGTAAATTTTTTAAGGAAGTGATTTTTTTGATAGACCATTTGCAAATTAAAAATGTAGCATTAATTGAAAATGTCGAAATTAGTTTTGACAAAGGGCTTAATATTTTATCGGGTGAAACAGGTGCCGGAAAGTCCATGATTATTGGGTCTATTAACTTTTTGTTTGGAGGCCGTCCAAACAAAGACTTTATTAGAAATGGAGAGGAAAACGCATTTGTAGAAGGTGTGTTTTATACCGAAGACAATTTTGTATTAGAAGCTATAAAAAATATGGGTATAGAAATAGATAAAGACAATCTTATTATTATTTCAAGGAACTTACAAAACACTGGTAAATCTGTTTGCAGAGTAAACGGAAAAACTATTACTGTAGGTATGCTAAAGGAAATATCAAATTTGCTCTTGGAATTTCATGGTCAACACGAGAATCAATCGCTTTTAAACTCATCAAAGCATATTACGCTTCTTGACAAGTTTTGTAATACCGAAATAGAAACTATTAGACAAAGCCTTCTTGACAGCATTAAAAAGTACAAAGAAATAATAAAAAATATAAATGAAATATCAGGAAATGAAAAAGACAGGCAAACAAAAATAGACTTACTTTCGTTCCAAAAAAATGAAATAGAAAATGCAAAATTAAAAAAAGATGAAGAAGAAAATTTGCTTGAAAGAAGAAAAATATTATTAAACTCACAAAAAATTGCTACAGATTGTTTTGATGCTTTAGGGCTTTTATATAATTCTGGTTCAGATGAAATGTCCGCCTCGGAGAAAATAGTTAAAGCACTGGGGCTATTAATTGATTTAGGTAATTTGGACAAGTCACAGTCTTATTTAGCAGAAGGGCTTGAAAGCATATCAATGCATATTATGGAGATTATAGGCGACCTAAAAGCATATAGCCAACATTTTGAGCATGACCCTAATGAACTTGAGCAAATAGAAAGAAGACTCGACACTATACACATTTTAAAAAGAAAGTACGGAAATTCCATAAGTGAAATATTGAACCATTATAATAATGTGTGCAGTCAACTAGATTTAATATTAAACAGTGAAGAAAAGCTAAATAGCTTAAAACAGCAAAAGAAAAAATTATCTATAGATATCCTAAAACACTGTGAAGAAATTTCCTCTGTTAGAAAAAAATACGCTAAACAAATTGAAACACAAATTGTATCAAATTTACAAGATTTAGGAATGAATAACGTAAAGTTTGAAATATCAATAGAAAGAAAAAAAGAGTTTAGCAATAATGGTTATGATAAAGTTGAATTTTTAATTTCTACAAATTTAGGTGAGCCTTTGAAGCCTTTAGCGAAAATTGCTTCTGGTGGAGAAATGTCTAGAATTATGCTTGCACTAAAGACTGTTTTAGCCGATGCCGACAACATAGAAACATTTGTTTTCGATGAAATTGATGCCGGAATAAGTGGTCGCACAGCACAGCAAGTAGGCGAGAAATTAGCATTAATAAGCAAAAAATACCAGATATTATGTATTACTCATTTGCCACAAATAGCTGCAATGGGAGATAGTCATTTCCTTATAGAAAAAAAGTCAACTGAAAGCAAAACAACAACAAACGTATTCAAGCTAGACAATAAAAAAACAATTGACGAACTTGCAAGGTTAATAGGAGGGGCTAAAATTACACAATCTACTATTATGGCTGCTTGGGAAATGAAGGAGATGGCTGTGGGGTTAAAAAAGGTTTAGATTTAATGAATAATATATTGGGGCTTTCAGCCCCAAACCCCAACTTCTTTCTTGAAAGAAAGTTTGCCAGAAACGCACTTTGTGCGTTTCTTTTTTGCTATTTATGTATTGTGACAGCCCTCCCCAAGCACACATAGTGTGTTTGAGTTAATGTTATTTTTATCAATTGTCAAATCACTAAAAACGCACAAAGTGCGTTTTTTATTAAAAGTTTTGAAGTAGTTTGAGGAAACTTTTTCAAAAGTTTCCTCAAGGTCTAATAATTTTTAAACAACAGGTAAACTTTCAAAACCTTTCTGCAACTCTTCATCTGTTGGTGCATAATCTTCCACTTTACCCTCATTATATTGCATATATGCCCCTAAATCAAAATTACCATGACCACTTAAACAGAATAGAATTGTTTTTTCCTCTCCTGTTTTCCTGCACTTGATAGCCTCATCTATTGCAACACTAATAGCATGTGATGACTCTGGTGCTGGTAAAATACCCTCTGCTTTTGCGAATGTAATAGCCGCCTCAAAAATAGAACTTTGGAATACAGCTCTTGCTTCATCAATAAAACCATCATGGTACAACTTAGACAAAATAGGAGACATTCCGTGATATCTTAATCCTCCTGCATGTATTGAGGACGGTATAAAACCTGCCCCTAAAGTATACATTTTTGCTAAAGGAGTAATTCTTCCCGTATCGCAAAAATCATATGCATATTTTCCTCTTGTAAGAGAAGGGCAAGCCGATGGCTCAACCGCAATAAAATATGGATTCGCTTTTTTTGTTAATTTATCTTGCATAAATGATGACATTATTCCACCTAAGTTTGAACCACCACCTGAACAACCAATTACTATGTCTGGATATTCGTCATATTTTTCTAACTGTATTTTCGCCTCCAAACCAATTATTGATTGATGTAAAAGAACTTGATTTAATACAGAGCCTAAAGTATATCTTGTATCATTTGATGTAACTGCTACTTCAACAGCTTCACTTATAGCAGTTCCAAGACTTCCTGTGCAATTAGGGTCTTGCTCCAATATTCTTCTTCCTGCTTCTGTTGTATTGCTAGGGCTTTTTATAACTTCTGCCCCAAAAGTTTCTATTATTGCTTTTCGATATGGCTTCTGTTCTGCACTTATTTTTACCATGTATACTTTTAAATCTAGCCCAAAAAATCCACATGCTATTGAAAGTGCCGTTCCCCATTGCCCTGCTCCTGTTTCTGTAGTAATACTTTTAATTCCTTGCATTTTATTATAGTAAGCTTGTGCAATAGCCGAATTCAATTTGTGACTTCCTGATGTATTTCCACCTTCGTATTTATAATAAATTTTTGCGGGAGTTTTTAAAGTTTTTTCAAGTTCATATGCTCTGTGTAAAGGTGATGGACGATACATTTTATAATAATGAAGAACCTCTTCAGGTATATCAATATACCTTTCTTTAGAAAACTCTTGCTCACATAATTCCTTTGCAAAAACAGGATATAAGTCCTCCTTTTGGGCTGGCTTTAATGTAGCTGGATTCAAAAATGGGTCATGACATTCAGGCATATCAGCAACAACATTATACCATTTCTTAGGTATTTCACTTTCCTCTAACATTATTCTGTTTGGAATTTGTTTTGACATAGTTAATCAATCACCTTTCATTATAATAATATTTTTAAAACAAAAAAGCCCTCTATATGCATAAACATATAGAGGGCGAGTTATCATCTCACGGTGCCACCTCAAAAAACTGCTAAAAAACAGTTATCTCAACAACAAGCTACCACTTGTTTTTCTCTGTAACGGGAGAAACCCGTGTCGCCTACTAAAAAAACTTTCAGCTTCCACTCACAAGCCCATTCAAACTAAAAATTAATATGGAACTCTCACCAACGTCCACTCTCTAAAAATAATTTTTTAATCCTACTTACTCTTGTTCGTCGCTTTATTTATATAATTTTATAATTATTATACTGCAAATATTTTATTTGTCAATAAATAAATTTTTTATTATAGCTTATCTAGTTACAAATTGTTGTGTCCAGTAAGTTGTTCCTGAACTATCTGTAACATATCCTACACCTATTTCTTTATAGTTAGGATTCATAATATTTTTCCTGTGTCCCGCAGAGTTCATCCAAGCTTTCATTACAGCCTCTGGAGTTTTTTGACCTTTTGCAATATTTTCTCCTGCTGTTCTATACTTAATTCCAAACTCTTTTAGCATCTGGAATGGACTACCGTATTTTGGCGAATTATGGCTAAAGTATTTATTATTTCTCATATCCTCACTTTTTATTCTAGCAACGTTTGAAATATCTGCACTTAATGTTAATGGTGCTAATTTTTGTTTAGCACGTTCTTGATTAACAAGTTGTGCTACTTTGCTCTCATATGCATTTGAGCTAGTTTGAGATGTTACATTTGAGTAAGCACCAGGTTTTGCATTTTTTGTATCTACTTTTCCGCTTCCGTCATCAGTCATAGATGCACCGATTTCTTTTTCGGTATTATCGTTTTGATTACCATTTTCGGAACCATCAAGCGGAACATATACTACGTCACCTGGATAAATTAAATCAGGGTTATTAAAATGTGGATTAGCATTTATAACATCATCTAAATGTACACCATATCTACATGATATTTTCCATAGTGTATCATCTTGTTTTACAATAACCTCGTCTACATTATTAGCATATATTGTTGTGCTTATTGTCGCAATAGCACATATTACACTTAAACATTTAACAAGCTTTTTCATAATTGTTTCCCCCATTTTTTAGTTTTTATATAATAATTAATTTACTCATTGTGCTCCATTATTCAGACAGAAGCGAACAAGTACATTACAAGTATTATTATTATCAATTGCAACTAAAAAATTACGGTAAATAAATTGCATTTTTGAAAATAAATTACATTAAATTTTGTATAATGAATAAATATTATTTTTATGAAAAAAATAACTTTGAAATAATTTTTATATATAAAGGAGGAAATAAAATGGCAAAGGCAGGTATGAAAAGACCAGACCCAGGCGAACCTTATGGAACAGAAAGCAATAAAAAAATGCACAAAAATAAAAATGATGCTCCACCCGTACCTGAAATCCAAGGCAAAGCAAAAGCAGGGCACAAAAAAGCCAATGATATGCCAAGCAACTACTAATAAAAAAAGAGGTGGTAATGTGGAGAAAAATATAGAAGAGTATAAAAAAATAGAAAATCATATATTAGCAGAGAGTTTTAAAAGAGATAGTATAGATGTTGATAAAATAGAGAGACTGTCAAAACAGCTTGACGAGATGAAAAACAATAACATATAATAATCTTTAGGGATGCTTTTTTTTAAGGCTTCCCTAACCCTTCAAAAATCTTTATCAATTAACCAAACTATATCACATTCCACAAAAGAAAGAGTTGAAATAATGTTTAAAGGAAAAATATCAATAATAGGCTCTGGTTTTGTAGGGGCTACCACAGCATATACAATAATGCTTTCAGGATTAGCCTCCGAACTTGTTTTAGTAGACCTTGATGAGAAAAAGGCTGAAGGAGAAGCAATGGATATGAGCCACGGGCTTAGTTTTGTTTCCCCTATAACAATTACATCAGGAGATTACAGCTTAACTAAGGACTCCCATTTAGTTATAGTTACAGCTGGTGCAAACCAAAAGCAAGGAGAAACCAGAATTGATTTACTCAAAAAAAATACAAATGTTTTTAAAGGAATATTTGATAACCTAACAAAATATTGTAATGAGGATACAATATTTTTAATTTTAACTAATCCTGTCGATATTTTAACGTATATTACATTAAAAATTACAGGATTTACGAAAAACAAAGTGATTAGTTCAGGTACTGTTCTTGATACTGCAAGGTTAAAATATTTAATTGGTGAGCATACAAATGTAGATGTTAGAAATGTACACACATATGTTGTAGGAGAACATGGAGATTCAGAAGTTGCGGCATGGAGTCTTACAACAATTGCTGGAATAAACTTAGACGAATATTGCAATATTTGCCAAAAGTGTAACAATAATATGAAAATATGCAGAGATGAGTTTTATAATAAAACAAAAACTGCTGCCTATGAAATTATAGAAAGAAAAGGTGCAACTTACTATGCAATTGCACTTGCTGTAAGAAGAATTATAGAGAGCATTTCAGGAAATGAAAACTCTATATTAACAGTATCAAGTCTACTTGAAGGCGAGTATGGCATAAAAGACATCTGTTTAAGTGTTCCATCAATAGTAAACAAAAATGGTGTTGATAAAATATTAGAAGTGCCATTATCTGATAGTGAAATAAAAGACTTGCAAAAATCAGCTTTAATATTAAAAGATTTAGCAAAACAAGTTGGTTTTTAGTTTCTGCATGCAAAATACCCAAAAATCACTTCCATAACTTACATTAGCTATTTCCCCTTTAATGTTGTATTATTTAAACAAGAATAAGACAACATAAGGGGGATTTTTTTAAATGACAAAAACAATAGTCTCTGCTGTTCTTCTTGTTTTTATAACAGTGGCTTTTTTTGTGGCAGTTATATATGGAAACAAAAAAAATACAGAAATTATTTCTTATAATAAGTTTTTGGAAAACATTAGTAATAAAGAAGTGTCAGAAGTAACATTAACCGAATCCGAAAAAATAGAATTTAAGTTAAAAAATGATGATACCGTTTACAAAACAGATAATCCAAGAAACAATTCTCTAAAAGAAAAACTTTTACTAGAAGGAATATCAGTTAAAGAAAGCGATGCTCAAACCATGACAAGTCTCATTGAAACAGTTGTAAGCTTATGTTTTTTTGGTGGGGCTATTTTCTTTGTCTACAAAATGTCAAACAGAAATAATATAAAGTCCGCAATGGAAATAAATTTGGTAGATGCGAACACAACAGAAGAAAACAAACTATCTTTTAGAGATGTAGCAGGAAATGAAGAAGCAAAAGAAAGCGTACAGGATATCGTCGACTTTATTAAAAACCCTGATAAATATTCGTTTTATGGTGCAAGAATACCTAGGGGAATAATTTTTTACGGCCCTCCTGGAACAGGAAAAACTTTAATGGCAAAAGCTGTTGCTGGCGAAAGCGACGTTCCTTTTTTTGCGGTGAGCGGTTCGGATTTTGTTCAGATGTATGTAGGGGTTGGGGCTAAAAGAATACGCCAACTTTTTAAAAAAGCAAGAGAACATGGAAAAGCAGTAATATTTATTGATGAAATTGATGCTTTAGGTAAAAAAAGAGCAGGCTCACAAAGCGGGGGAAACGACGAGAGAGACCAAACATTAAATGCATTACTTACAGAAATGTCGGGTTTTTCCTCAACAGATGGCATTGTTGTTATCGCCGCAACAAATAGACTTGACACATTAGACGATGCATTATTACGTCCGGGAAGATTTGACAGGCATGTTGAAATAGGTTTACCCGACTTAAATGCAAGACTTAGAATTTTAAAACACCACAGCAAAAACAAACCTTTATCAATTGACACCGATTTAAACAAACTTGCAAGAGATACCGTTTATTTCAGTGGTGCAATGCTTGAAAATCTTTTAAATGAGGCGGCTATTTTTGCTGCTAAAAGCGAAAAAAATATTGTAACAAACGAGCATATTCAAAAGGCATACTATACAGTTTTAGCCGGTGCAGAAAAAAAAGACAGAAGCAACATAAAAGAAAGAGAGAGGTTAATAACTTCTATCCATGAAGCCGGTCATGCACTTGTTGCAAAAATTACTTCTCCCGAAAACATTATTTCCAAAATAACAATTATACCTAGTACAAAAGGTGCAGGTGGGTTTTGTGTTAATATTCCCGAAGAAAAGATGTATTATACAAAAAAAGAATTGGAATCTCAAATAATGGTCAACTTTGCAGGAAGGGCGGCAGAAGAAATAATTTTTGGTGAGGAAAACATTACTACAGGTGCAGGAAACGACATTGAAAAAGCTACATCAATTATTAAGGATTACGTAACAAAATACGGCATGGGAGAAAAGACAGGATTATTAAACATTAGTCTTTTTAATGACAGCAGCACTGTTATATCCGAGTGTTCTCAGCTTATGGAGAAGCTTTATTCCAAAACTAAAGAGATGATACTTTCCAACAAAGACAAGCTTAACAATATTGCAAATGAGCTTATGGATAAAGAGACTTTAACACATGAGGATTTAGAAAGGATTGTTGGGTAGTATCATAAGATAAAGAAAAGAGAATTGGGGAGGAAACTTTTGAAAAAGTTTCCTCCCCAAACCCCTCCTTCAAAACTTTTATCAGAAACGCACTTTGTGCGTTTCTTTGTTTTTTCGGCAATTTATGTGCTAGGGCTTAAATGTATTTTTATTTATGTCTTTCTTCCAACATTTCTAACTGAATTTCTCTAATCTTTTCTAAATCCTCCTCTTTAAAATTAATATACATACAGTCTATACATTGTCCGCATATGTTTAGTGACACATCTTCAAGTATACAATTATTATTTTTCCAGTATAAGCATAGATAATTTTCGCAATTCATATTTATCACCCCTTTAATATGACTAATAGTCTATTTCTTAAACAAAAAATTTTTCAAAACAGACTGTCAGTCTCATTGTATCACTAATTTACATATATAATCAAGGTATATTTTTATATTATAGGTGATTAATTTGAAAACATTAAAAAACATATCAGGAAAAATGATTAGAGAAGCTAGAATTAATAAAAATCCAAAACTAACCCAAAAAGAGTTGTCTGAAAAGCTTCAACTTGTAGGTATAAACCTCTCACCTAGTTCAGTTAATAAAATTGAATTAGGCACTAGACCCGTCACAGACATTCAGTTAATTGGATTTGCAAAAGCTCTCATGGTTGAACCGTCTTGGTTACTAAGCTACGGATTAGCCAACAGTATAACCGCAAAACAAGAATAACCTCAAAGAAACGCACAAAGTGCGTTTCTGATAAAAGTTCTTTGCTTCTTTCTTAAAAGAAAGAAGTCGGGGTTTGGGGCTGAAAGCCCCAATAAAAAAATAAAAAAAATCCGTATGGCTATGCCATACGGTATTATAATAATATTAAATAATTAAACTAACTCAATAATAACTTGCTCAGCAGCGTCACCTTTACGAGGACCAATTTTGATGATACGAGTGTAACCACCATTACGGTCAACATACTTAGGTGCAATTTCATCAAACATTTTAGCTGCCATATCAACAGGTTTAGTATTTTTGCGAGTTTTTCTTTCATATGTTGGTACTTCTGTTACAGGATAAAGAACGCTCAAAATTTTACGTCTAGCATTGAGCCTAGAAGGATTATCCTTTTTAATTGTTTTTTGTACTTCATCATAAACAGTTACTTTTTTACCGTTTACTTCTTCTTTAACACGTTTACCTTTAGCATCTTTACGTGGAACTTTCGCTGTAACCTCTACTTCTGTAAAGTTATCTTTTTCTTTGATAGCAGTAGTAATAAGTTTTTCAGCAATTCTTCTAACTTCTTTTGCTCTGGTTACCGTGGTTGTAATTTTTCCATAATATAATAAATTGGTCGTAAGATTACGTAACATAGCTTTACGCTGACTTGATGTGCGACCAAGTTTTCTATATCCAGCCATTTCAGAACCTCCTTGAATTATTCGTCTAAAGGTTGAAGTTCTAATCCAAGCTCAGACATTTTATTAAGAACTTCTTCCAAAGATTTTCGACCGAGATTTCGTACTTTCATCATGTCCTCTTCAGTCTTGTTTGCTAAATCTTCTACGGTGTTTATCCCCGCACGTTTTAGGCAGTTGTATGAACGCACAGATAAATCTAACTCTTCTATGCTTAGTTCAAGAACTTTTTCTTTCTTGCCTTCTTCTTTTTCAACCATTATTTCCGTGTTCCTTGCATTGTCTGATAAATCAACAAACAGGTTCAAATGTTCGTTCAGAATTTTGGCACCCAAGCTAACGGCGTCATCAGGGGATACAGTACCGTTAGTCCATACTTCAAGGGTAAGTTTGTCGTAATCGGTTATTTGCCCTACTCTAGTGTTTTCTACCAAAAAATTTACTCTCCTAACAGGCGTATACAATGAATCAACAGGTATAATGCCTATAGGCTGGTCGTCTCTTTTGTTTTTGTCCGCACTGATATATCCTCTGCCCTTAGTAATGGTAATCTCCATAAAAAGCTTGCTTTCAGCACCACCGCTTAAAGTAGCAATATGCAAATTAGGGTTCATAATTTCTATATCTGGGTCAACTTTTATGCTTCCGGCTAAAATATCGCCTTCACCCATTGCATCAATATATGCTGTTTTGGGTTCCATGCTATCTGTATTACTTTTAATAGCCAAATTTTTTAAATTCAATATGATTTCGGTTACATCTTCCTTGACACCCGGTAAAACACTAAATTCATGCAGAACTCCATCAATTTTTATGTTGCTAACCGCAGCACCAGGCAAAGAAGAAAGCAATATTCTTCTTAGGGAATTACCTAAAGTAGTACCAAAGCCCCTTTCAAGCGGTTCAACAATAAAACGTCCGTACATGCCGTCTGAAGAAATTTCAGCAATTTCAATGCGAGGTTTTTCAAATTCAAACACGCATTTAAACCTCCCTTGTTATTATCAATTACCTATATCTATATATTTAAAGCTTTAAACAATGATGTATTTAGGGAATTTTTGTATATATTCCCTAAGCTAATAATTATTATTTAGAGTATAACTCGACGATAAGTGTTTCAAATACAGGAATATCAATTTGACTTCTTTCTGGAGGGTTGTTAACAGTACCTTTAAGGTTATCTTTATCAACAGTTAACCATTCAGGAACGATTACCCCACTTGTAGCCTCCATAATATCTTTAAATCTTTGAAGGTCTTTTGACTTTTCTCTTACTTGAATAACGTCGCCGGCTTTTAATTGATAAGAAGGAATATTAACTCTTTTTCCATTTACCAAAAGTAATTTATGCCCTATAATTTGTCTTGCTTCTTTTCTTGTTCTAGCTAAACCAAGACGGAAAACAACGTTGTCAAATCTAAGCTCTAATAAACGGAGTAAGTTCTCACCAACGATGCCTTTCATTTTTGTAGCTTTTTCAAAGTAATTTCTAAATTGTTTTTCCAAAACGCCATATATAAATTTTGCTTTTTGTTTTTCTTTAAGTTGAAGACCATATTCACTAGTCTTTTTGTTTGATTTTAATGGTTGCTTTTTAGACTTTTTGTAAATGCCAAGAAAAGCAGGGTCTATGTCAAGGTTACGACATCTTTTAAGAACAGGCTGTCTGTTAATAGCCATTTAATTTTACACCTCCATGCAAACTTCAAAAAAATATTTATGAGATATTGTAATCAAACTCTCCTACGTTTAGGAGGTCTACAACCGTTATGTGGAACAGGAGTAACATCTTTTATTAAAGAAACATCAAGCCCAGCCGCTTGTAAAGAACGAATAGCAGCTTCACGTCCACTTCCAGGGCCTTTTACATAAACTTCTACAGTTTTTAAACCAAAGTCTTTAGCAGCATTAGCAGCAGTGTCTGCAGCCATACCAGCAGCGTAAGGAGTTGATTTTCTTGAACCTCTAAAGCCTAACTGACCTGCACTTGCCCAAGAAAGAGCATTTCCTGCTACATCAGTAATTGTTACAATTGTATTATTAAAGGTTGACTGAATATGAGCCTGACCTCTCTCAATATGCTTTTTATCACGACGTCTACGAGTAGTCGCTTTTTTAACGGCTTTTTTTGCCATCTACTTAAACCTCCCTACATTATTTTTTCTTATTAGCAACAGTTCTTCTAGGGCCTTTTCTTGTTCTGGCATTAGTTTTTGTTCTTTGCCCTCTAACAGGAAGACCTTTTCTATGTCTTATTCCTCTGTAACAGCCTATTTCAACAAGACGTTTAATATTAAGAGCTACCTCTCTTCTTAATTCGCCTTCTACTGTTTGAGTTTTGCTAATAACGTCACGGATTTTTGCTACTTCATCATCAGTTAAGTCTCTAACTCTTGTGTCCGGACTAACACCGGCTTCTTTTAATATTCTATTAGAACTAGGACGACCTATCCCGTAAATATAAGTAAGACCTATCTCTACACGTTTCTCTCTTGGTAAGTCAACACCTTCAATACGTGCCATTTACTACCTACACCTCCAAATATACACTACTATTATTAATAAACTATAATCAAATATATTATTTCTATCAACAGCACGCTGTTGGTCTTTGGGTATACAGCCGCCGCCCAAAAAACCAAAACCGTGGTACCTTTTATAAATTTATACAGAAACAGGTTATACTTCTTTTGAAGCAATATTTCAAAAGAAGACTATTGATTTTTCAAGGGTTTCCCCCCTTTAAAAATCATAATAAATTGCTTTTTTTGAAATAAAGCTTGATTAACCCTGTCTTTGTTTATGTTTAGGGTTTTCGCAGATAACTCTGATTGCCCCTTTTCTTTTGATAACTTTACATTTTTCACAAATTGGTTTTACTGATGGTCTAACCTTCATATCCCAACTTCTCCTTTCATATTGACGCTTGAGCTATTTATCACGCCAGATTATTCTGCCTTTGCTCAAGTCATATGGAGACATCTCTATGCGAACTTTATCTCCCGGTATTATTCTAATAAAATTCATACGCAATTTACCAGAAATATGTGCTAATATTTTGTGCCCATTTTCTAGTTCAACTTGAAACATGGTATTAGGAAGTTTTTCAATAACAGTACCCTCTACTTCAATTACATCTTCCTTAGACAAGGTTTATAACCTCCTTATTTCCTTTACATACAGCATTTTTATAGGGCAAAAGAGCCTTTCTTATATCAGAATCCAAAATATTTACATGTTCTTTTATCTTGATGTTTATTTCGCTTGAAACATCATTAGTGATTTGAATATGCTTACATTTTTTTTTCTTGGGATTAGCAACCTTTCGTAAATCCCCGTCGACCAAATATACATATTCGTCTTCGACATTTATAATTATGAAAGGCTTGCCTTTGTCTCGCCCTCTTTTTGAAAAAACAATTTGACCTATCGTAAACACTGTTACTGCTCCTTATTATATTATATTAACTTTATAAAATATAGTATAATATAAGATAGAATTAATTACAAAGTTAAAATTTCCGGTTCACCGTCTGTAATAAGCACAGTATTTTCATAATGAGCTGAATTTTTACCGTCTCTTGTAACAACTGTCCAGTTGTCTTTTTGAAGCTTTACTTCATACGTTCCTGCATTAATCATAGGCTCAATACATAAAGTCATGCCCTTTGAAAGTCTAGGGCCTCTGCTTGGCATTTTATAATGAGGTATTTGAGGCGCTTCATGCATTTGCTTTCCGATTCCATGCCCAACATAGTCACGTACAACAGAATAACCAAATGATTCTACATACTCCTGTATTGATGCAGAAATCTGATGCAAATGGCAACCTTGTTTTGCAAATTCCATAGATTTAAAAAAGCTTTCTCTTGTAACTTTTATAAGGTTTAGAGAATCCTCAGAAACATCTCCTACAGGATGAGTTCTTGCGGCATCACCATGGAATCCATTTATATATGCTCCAATATCTATACCTATAATATCGCCTGATTTTAACTTTCTTAAACCAGGTATGCCATGAATTACTTCGTCATTTATAGCTACACATATCGACAAAGGAAAACCGTTGTAACCTTTAAAAGAAGGCACAGCACCTTTACTCCTAATGTATTCCTCTGCAATTTTGTCAAGTTCTTTTGTAGTAATTCCTGGTCGAACGTGTTTTTCAAGAAGCTCATGCGTTTCAGCTACAATTTTACAAGCAAGCCTTATATGATTTGTTTGTTCATCATTTTTAATAAAAATAGCCATTATGACTTTTCCCCTAAACTTTTTACAATATTGTTGGTTATTTCAGAAACAGAACCAAGACCGCTTACTACTGTTAGAAGATTTTTATTCAGATAAAACTCAATAATCGGCTCAGTAATTTCATGATAAATTCTAAGTCTTTCTATTACAGATGAAGCTTTGTCGTCATCTCTTTGAATAAGGTCATTTTTACAATTATCACAAACATTTTCAATAGCGGGAGGGTTTGAATTAGTATTGAATATTGCACCACATTTAGGGCAAATTACTCTGCCTGACATTCTCTCGATTATTATTTCGTCAGCAACGTTAACTTCAATAACTCTGTCAATATTATAATCAAAAGTTTCTAAAACTTCCGCTTGATAAATGTTCCTAGGAAATCCATCAAGAAGAAAACCTTTTGGATTCTTTTCATTTAAGTAATCTTTTAGAAGTTTAATTACAACATCATCAGGGGCAAATTTGCCTTGGCTTAAAAGTTCCTCGATTTTACAGCCAATATCAGTTTTTTTTCTTATTTGCTCACGAAGTAAGTTTCCTGTAGAAATATGGTCAATATTATAAAATTGTGCTAATTTGACAGCCTGAGTGCCTTTTCCAGCTCCCGGTGCTCCTAAAATTATAAGATTCAAGCTAATGCCTCCCCAAAATCTAGGTGTACATAATAGCTTCTTTCGGAAACCTAAGTAAAAAGGTTCCGAAAAAGCTAACAATATTAAACTGTAAAACATTTATTTTAATTTCCCAATAAACCCGTTACTGCAAACCCCAAAAAATATCCTTGCAAAAAAATTTTTCTAAACAATATTAAGTGATTTTATATTTATACAAATTTATATTTATACGTGAAGAGGTCACGATAAAATATAAATATATTCTTTATATTACTTAAATATTTATATTAATTTTTAATTAGGAAAATTTTAACTTAAAAAACCTTTATAATGTCTCATAAGAAGTTGAGATTCAAGTTGCTTAACAATCTCTAAAGCAACACCTGTTAATATAAGCAATGTCGTACCGCTTAAACCTACTTGGATTTTAAACAGCCATTGAAGTACAACAGGGAACATTGCTATTATAGCATAAATAACTGCACCAATCCATGACAATCTGTTTATTGTTCTTTGGATATAGTCGCTTGTTGGTTTTCCTGGACGGATACCAGGGACAAAACCGCTGTTTTTCTTCATATTCTCTGCCATTTCAATAGGATTGATAGCAAAAGAAGTATAGAAGAAAGTAAAAAAGAAAATGAGAACGACATATATTACAGCACCAATAGGGTGAGTAATATTTAATACTTTAATTAAATCTGTTAACCACGGAGTATTAAAAAACTGTGCAATAATACTTGGGAACTGTAAAAGTGAAATTGAGAAGATAATAGACATTACCCCTGCAATATTAACTTTAATAGGAATGAAAGAACTTTGTCCTCCAAACATTGTACGCCCGACCATTTTCTTTGAATATTGAACGGGGATACGTCTTTCACCATCTTGTATTAAAACAACAAATGCTATTATAAGCACAAGCAATATAAGTACCGCAACAACTTTAACAATCTGTATTATATCGCCTTGAGAAGCACCAACATATAAAGAAAGAATTGAAGAAGGAAGGTTTGACAAAATATTGGCAAATATTATAAACGATGAGCCATTACCTATTCCTTTTTCTGTCAAAATTTCACTAAGCCACATAACAAACATTGTACCTGCAACCATTGATAAAACGGCAACAAAGTACACAAAGTAGTTATTAGTATAAAAAAACAGGCCTCTGTAACGATATACCGTTCCAGCACCTTGGAAGAAAGCTAAAAAAACGGCAACAATACGGGTATACTGATTTATTTTTTTGCGTCCCTCTTCGCCTTCCTTTTGTATTTGTTCCAACTTTGGAATAGCGACAGTCAATAATTGCATAATTATAGAAGCAGTAATATAAGGCCCGATACCCATGGAAAGAATTGTACCGTATCCACCCCCCGAAATTATAGAAAAGAGAAGTGCAGCGGTAGAAGTTTCATTGTTCCTAGCCTGAGTAAATAAGGCCAAGTCTATTCCCGGTAAAGGTATATGCGCTCCTAATCTATAAATTGCTAGAATTAAAATTACGTATAGAATTTTTTTCCTAATGTCTTGCACTTTCCATGCGTTGACAAATACTTTAAACAAACTAAATCACCTCTGCTTTTCCGCCTGCAGCTTCTATTTTTTCTGCAGCGGATTTGCTGAATTGGTTTACTTTTACAGTTAGCTTTTTGTTAAGTTCACCAACGCCAAGTATTTTTACGCCGTCTTTTGGATTAGAAACTAACCCTTTTGATTTTAAAGCATCAATATCTACAACAGTACCATCTTCAAAAACGTCCAAAAGTTGCAAGTTAATAGCAATAATTTCTTTTGTGTTTCTGCAAGAGTGTCCTCTTTTAGGAAGCCTTCTATAAAGAGGCATTTGTCCGCCTTCAAAACCCGGTCTAACGCCACCGCCGGAGCGTGCTTTTTGCCCTTTGTGACCTTTACCGGCTGTTTTGCCGTTTCCGGAAGCGTGACCTCTGCCACGTCTAAAGCTTTTTGTTCTTGAGCCTTCTGCCGGACTTAATTCACCTAAGTTCATGATTACACCTCCCTTTTTTTATACTTCCTGTACCTTAACTAAATGACAAACTTGTTTAATCATTCCTCTGGTAGCCGGATTATCTTTTTTAATAACAGTTGAGTTTAATTTACCTAAGCCTAAAGCTTCCACAGTTTTGCGATGTTTAGGTATTGCACCGATTGTTGATTTAACTAAAGTTATTTTAATTTCGCTTGACATGGTTATCCTCCTAGCCTAGTATTTCTTCTACAGTTTTGCCTCTTAATTTGGCAACTTTTTCAGGAGTTTTCAACACTCTAAGCCCTTCAATTGTAGCGTTTACAACGTTTCTTTTGTTATTTGAGCCTAAAGATTTCGCTCTTACGTTACGGATTCCAGCAAGCTCTAATACTGCACGAACAGAACCGCCAGCGATAACTCCCGTACCTTCTCCTGCTGGCATCAAACGAACAGAAGCACTGCCGAATTTGCCTTGCATTTGATGATAAATGCTATCTTCATCATTACGTTCAACGTAAATTAAGTTTTTCTTTGCATCTTCTTTACCTTTGCGAATAGCTTCAGGTATCTCGGTAGCTTTACCAAGTCCAACGCCAACGTGACCGTTTTCATCGCCAACAACAACTAATGCCGCAAAACGAAAAGTACGTCCGCCTTTTACAACTTTAGTAACACGGTTGATGGTAACTACTTTGTCTTTAAGGTCAAGTATGCTTGCATCTATTTTATTCAACATTTTTCCTCCTTACTAAAATTGTAGCCCGGCTTCTCTTGCCGCATCAGCCAAAGCTTTAACTTTTCCGTGGTAAACGTATCCTCCACGGTCGAAAACAACTGTATTAATGCCTTTTTGAACAGCTTTTTTTGCAACTGCTTCGCCGACAATTTTTGCTGCTTCAACATCTGATGTTTTGCTAATTCTTTCTTTTATTTCTTTTTCAACAGTAGAGGCTGCTGCTAATGTGCAACCGCTAACATCATCTATAACCTGAGCATATATATGATTATTAGACCTGAAAACAGCCAATCTTGGTTTATCAGACGTTCCTTTGATAAAATTACGCAATCTGTAATGACGTTTTTCTCTTGCCGCCTGACGTGATGGCTTTCTTATCATATAAAGTCCTCCTTTTTTGAAAATTATTAAGCAATTGGGGCTTTGCCCCAAACCCTGCCACTTTTAAAAAAGTGGACAAAACTTTTAACGATTGCAAAAGTATTGCTTGTGCAATTGATAAAGTTATTTTGGGTTTATTATTTTTTACCTGTTTTACCAACTTTACGTCTAACTTTTTCTGTGCTGTATCTAACACCTTTACCTTTGTAAGGTTCTGGTCTACGTTTATCTCTAATTTCTGCCGCAAATTGACCAACTTTTTCTTTGTCAATTCCAGAAACAATAATTTTGTTATTACCTTCAACAGTTGTAGTAATACCATCTGGGTCTACCATTTCAACTGGGTGAGAATAACCTAATGTAAGGTTTAATTTGTTGCCGTTTTTAGCCGCTCTATAACCTACACCATGTATTTCAAGAGTTTTTGCATAACCTTCTGTTACACCAACCACCATATTATTAATTAAAGTTCTTGTCAAACCATGTAAAGACTTGTGTCTTTTTAAATCGCTCGGACGAGTAACAACTACTTCCGAAGCTTCGACTGCGATGTTCATGTCATCTACCAATTTACGAGTTAAAGTACCTTTTGGGCCTTTTACTGTAATTAAATTACCTTCTTCAAGTTTTATTTCAACACCAGAAGGAATTGCAATAGGCATTTTACCAATACGTGACATGTTCTGCACCTCCTACTCATTTATTTAAAGGCGTTTTAACTTGTTAAAACACTCTGTATTTTTTTACCAAACAAAAGCTATTACTTCTCCACCGATACCGTGTTTTCTAGCTTCTTTGTCTGTAATAATTCCTTTATTTGTAGAAACGATTGCTGTACCAAGACCACCCAAAACTTTAGGCATATCTTCACAGTTTGCATAAACCCTTAAACCGGGTTTAGAAATTCTTTTAATACCGCCTATAACTTTTTCATTTTTAGTTTTGCCGTATTTTAAAGTAATTCTCATCGTTTTTTTAACGCCGTCTTCTAATATTTCATAACCTGTAACATAACCTTCTTTTGTTAAAATGTCTGCAATAGCCACTTTAACTCTTGAAGAAGGAACATCTACAGTGTTGTGTTTTGCAACGTTTGCATTTCTTATTCTTGTAAGCATATCTGCAATAGGATCGCTCATTGACATTTAAAAAACCTCCTTTCCC
>CAYYRV010000023.1:0-36963 GCA_964474135.1 uncultured Defluviitaleaceae bacterium | reverse complement strand
TTTATTTATACATGTATCGGCATTTTTTCACAATAAATTTATAACATCACCAAAAAATATAATATAACACAGGAACAAGTAGCAGAGATAAGGAAGATTATAAAAAAATATGAAAAGACGAGTGCTTTTCGTAAATTGCAAGCGATAATGCTTATAGGAGAAGGAGAAAATGTCCAAACTGTTGCAAAACTAACGTTATACCATCCAAACTGGGTTTATGAACTCGTTAAACAATTTTGCACAAAGACATTCGAAGAATTTGTAAAGGAAACACGCGGAGGAAATAATCACAGAAACTTGAGTGACGAACAAGAAATAAAAATTCTTAATAAGTTTAAGGAAAAAGCTGAAAAAGGGCAAGTTATAAATCTTAGTGAAATCAAAAATGAATATGAAGAAATAAGAGGCAAAGAAACAGCCAATTCAACATTTTATAACTTTTTAGACAGGATGGGTTGGAGGCGTGTTATGCCTCGTGGAGAGCATCCTTTTTCTAAAACTGCTCAGATGCATAAAATCGTGGTTAGACTTGTCATTAATGTTTGGTTCTTTGGTATGAAAGAACTGTTGCAATAAATCCAATACACAACCGAAAAAACATTTTTTCATTTATTTATAAGATAAAAAAATAATAAAATTAAAAGAAAACAAGAGTATAAAAGAGAATTTTAATGTAAATAATAGAATATAGAAAAATTTAACTATTATATCCATTTGCATTATTAAAAATCTTATTTTAATATATAAGCATGGTTAGCACTCACCTAGATTGAGTGCTAATAAATAGTTAGCAAGTAACTGCAAATTTTATATTTATTATGCATTTACAATATCAGATTTTAAGTAAAATTTTTTTAACATCGAAAATTCTTAGGGAGGTAATTAAACTTATGAAATTAAAACCATTAGGTGACAGAGTAGTAATTAAACAATTAGAAGCAGAAGAAAAAACAAAATCAGGAATTGTATTACCAGGAACAGCTAAAGAAAAACCACAGGAAGCTGAAGTTGTTGCTGTTGGTCCTGGCGGCGTTGTAGATGGAAAAGAAATAAAAATGGAAGTTAAAGTAGGAGATAGGGTAATTTACTCTAAATATGCGGGTACAGAAGTAAAAATTGATAAAGAAGAATATATTATTGTAAAACAAAATGATATTTTAGCTATCGTAGAATAATAACAATAGGAGGAAAATAGAAATGGCAAAACAAATTAAATTTGGCATAGAAGCAAGGTCAGCTTTAGAAGCTGGTGTTAATAAATTAGCAGATACAGTAAAAGGTACATTAGGTCCAAAAGGACGTAATGTTGTTTTAGATAAAAAATATGGTACGCCTCTTATTACAAACGACGGTGTAACAATAGCAAAAGAAATTGAGTTAGAATGCCCTTTTGAAAATATGGGTGCTCAATTAGTAAAAGAAGTAGCAACAAAAACAAATGATGTTGCTGGTGATGGTACTACTACTGCTACAGTATTAGCTCAATCAATGATTAAAGAAGGTCTTAAAAATATTGCTGCAGGTGCAAACCCAATTATAACAAGAAAAGGTATGCAAAAAGCTACAGAAGTAGCAGTAGAAGCTATCAAATCTATGAGTCAAGTTATTGATGGTAAGAACCACATTGCTAAAGTTGCTGCTATTTCAGCAGGTGACGAAGAAGTAGGCGTTATGATTTCTGATGCAATGGAAAAAGTTTCAAGAGATGGTGTAATCACTGTTGAAGAATCAAAAACAATGAATACTGAACTTGAACTAGTTGAGGGGATGCAGTTTGACAGAGGATATCTCTCAGCTTATATGGCTACTGATATGGAAAAAATGGTAGCAAATTTAGATAATCCTTATATCCTTATTACAGATAAGAAAATTTCAAATATTCAAGATGTTTTACCTGTTCTTGAACAAATAGTTCAAACTGGTTCAAAACTTTTAATAATTGCAGAAGATGTTGAGGGCGAAGCTCTTGCAACTTTAATTGTTAATAAATTAAGAGGAACATTTAATTGCGTTGCCGTAAAAGCTCCTGGTTTTGGTGATAGAAGAAAAGCTATGCTTGAAGATATAGCAATTTTAACAGGCGGAAAAGTTATAGCAGATGAACTTGGCCTTGAGCTTAAAGAAACTACTTTAGAAGATTTAGGTCGTGCTAAAACAGTTAAAGTAGAAAAAGAAAATACTATTATTATTGATGGTGCTGGAGATAAAGACGAAATTACAGCTAGAGTTTCTCAAATTAAAGCTCAAATTGAAGAAACTACTTCTGAATTTGACAAAGAAAAATTACAAGAAAGACTTGCAAAACTTGCTGGCGGCGTTGCTGTAATCAAAGTTGGTGCTGCTACTGAAACTGAACTTAAAGAAAAGAAATTACGTATGGAAGATGCTTTAGCTGCTACTCGTGCTGCTGTTGAAGAAGGTATTGTTTCTGGTGGTGGTTCTGCATACATTCATGCTATTAAAAATGTAGAGAAATTATTAAACGAGTTAAAAGGAGACGAAAAAACAGGCGTTTCTATTGTATTAAAAGCTTTGGAAGCTCCATTACGTCAAATTGTTGATAACGCTGGACTTGAGGGTGCTGTTGTTGTTAATAAAGTAAAAGGTTCAGACAAAAATATAGGATTTAATGCAGTTACAGAAGAATATGTAAATATGGTTGAGGCTGGTATTATTGACCCAACTAAAGTTACAAGGTCTGCATTACAAAACGCAACATCTGTTGCTGCTACTTTACTTACAACAGAATCTGTTGTTACTGATATTAAAGAAGCAGAATCTGCTCCAATGATGCCTCCTGGTGGCGGAATGGGAATGATGTAATTTTATAAATCAAAGCCACCTTCTTAGTTGGTGGTTTGATTCTACTATATAACGTGAGTTCTACTACGTCGAACTCACGTTATATTATTTACAAAAAAAGTAAGCAATCAAAATTTTATAGGTTGCTTACTTTTTTTAATTATGAATGGACTTTTTTGTAAACATTACATATCTTGCATCCTAGCATGTTCTTGTTATAATAGGCTTAGGAGTCTTTTTGGTAATTAGAACTGAAGCCTTCAAAAGACAAATTGCCAACGTTATAAGGGTGTTAATAATCACTTATTAATATCCTTAGCGACTATTCTATACTATTTTAGTGGTGAAGCTCGCCAGTGTAGCTACTGTGGCCATCTCCGATATAGTAGAGTTTAAGTGACCTTACTTTTGAATTAAGCTTTATTGTTTTTGCAAGCTTTACACCTGCTTGAAAGGAGTCATTAATCTGCTGCTCAAATTCTAAAATACTTCCTTTTGAATATACTTTAAGAGCCTTTATATTTTTTACAATCCTATAACCTATAGCCTCTAAAGTTTTGCTCATAGTAAGAGATGTGTAACCCATGTCCTCCTCATTATCTTGCTCACAAACTGATACGGTAACAGCGTATTTAATACCTAATGCTTCATTTATACCTAACCATACACTTCTATCTGTTTCATCAAATATCTCATAACAGTAAAATCTGTTAAGAAAGTTTTTAACTTTTCCTGTAACATTATAAAAGTATGTTGGAGAGCCCAGTACTATTGCATCAGAATCCATTATAAGTGGATATAACTTCTGCATATCATCTTTTATCACACATTTATATGTTTCTTTACAAGCCTCACAGCCAATACAATCTCCAATATTATAATTATCCAGAAAAATATATTCAGTATTAATATTTTCGCTTTCAATTCCTCTTAAAACTTCTTTTACTAAAATATCTGTATTTCCGTTTTTTCTGTAGCTACCACTTATTCCTAATACCTTCATATATATTCCCCCAAATATTGAAAATACTACAACCTATTTTTAAAATCTAAATATCCAAAGCTACGAACAACATTAACATTATTACTGCAATCTGCAATAGCTATTGATGGTAACTTCATACCATTAAATGTATTATTTTTAACCATTGTATAATGTGCCATATCGCAAAAAATAAGTTTATCACCATATTTTAATTGTGCATCAAATGAATACTCCCCAATAATGTCACCTGCTAGACATGAATGTCCCCCTAAAGTATACGTATATGCCTTTTCGTTAGGTAATCCAGCCCCAACTATATTAGGTCGATACGGCATCTCTAAAACATCAGGCATGTGGCAAGCAGCCGATGTATCTAAAATGGCAATACTTTTGCCATTTTCAACAATATCCATTACAGATGCTACTAAGTATCCAGTATTTAATGCAACTGCTTCTCCTGGTTCAATATAAACCTGAACATTATATTTATCCCTAAACATATTTATACAATTAATTAGTGCACTAACATCATAATCGCTTCTTGTTATATGATGCCCCCCACCAAAATTAACCCAATCCATTTGCCTCAGGTAACTACCAAATTTATCTTCAACTGCACTTATAGTCGATATTAAATCATCAGCATTTTGCTCACAAAGAGTATGAAAGTGCAACCCAGTTATTCCATCAAGCAATTCGGGTTTAAAGTTTTGTAGTGTTATTCCAAGTCTTGAGCCAAATGAGCAAGGGTCATAAATTGCATGGTGTTGTGTTGAATGTTCAGGGTTAATTCTTAGCCCCAATTTTTTTCCGCTTGCTTTAGCTTTTACGCTAAACTTTTCCCATTGAGAAAATGAGTTAAAAATAATATAATCACAAATATTAAGTATTTCGTCAATTTCATTTTCAGAATATGCAGGAGAAAAAATATGATTTTCTTTGCCCATTTCCTCATACCCTAATTTAGCCTCAAACAATCCGCTTGCCGTTGTTCCGCTTAAATATTTCCCGATAATTGGGTATAATGAATACATTGAAAAGGCTTTTTGTGCAAGGAGTATGCGGCAGTCGGTTTTATCCATTACATTTTTCAAAATTTCTAAATTTTTAATTAATAGTTTTTGGTCAACTATATAATATGGTGTTTCCATACAATTTATATCAAATTCAATTTTCATAATTAGTCCACCATTTTAGGATTAAAGTTTTCTTTCCAAGGAAGTCCCCATTTATTAAGAGCGTCCATAAACGGGTCTGGGTCAAATTCTTCAATATTATAAACACCGGCTTTATTCCATGTACCATTCATAATAAGCATAGCTCCTATCATTGCTGGAACACCTGTAGTATATGAAATGGCTTGAGAGCCTACTTCTTTGTAACATTCTTGATGGTCACATACATTATATACATAATACGTTTTTTCTTTTCCATCTTTTTTACCTTTAAAAATGCAACCTATATTAGTTTTACCTTTTGTTCTAGGCCCTAAAGTCGCTGGGTCAGGAAGAACGGCTTTCAAAAATTGAAGTGGAACAATTTTTTTACCTTCATATTCAATTGGTTCAATAGAAGTCATTCCTACATTCTCCAAACATTTCAAATGTGTAATGTAGCTTTGCCCAAATGTCATAAAAAATCTTATTCTTTTAATACCTTTTATATTTAATGCTAATGATTCTATTTCCTCATGATGAAGCAAATACATGTCTTTTTCACCGATTTCGGGAAAGTCATAAACCCTTTTTATTTCTAAAGGTTCTGTTTCTACCCATTTTCCGCCTTCCCAATAGCTTCCGTTTGCAGTTATTTCTCTAATATTTATTTCAGGGTTAAAATTAGTAGCAAAAGGATATCCATGGTCTCCAGCGTTTGCATCTAAAATATCTATATATTCAATTTCATCAAAATGATGTTTTTGTGCATATGCAGAAAAAACGCCTGTTACACCAGGGTCAAATCCGCTACCTAATAAAGCTGTAATACCTGCTTTTTCAAAACGTTCTCTATATTGCCATTGCCATTTATATTCAAATTTTGCAGTATCAATAGGTTCATAATTTGCAGTATCTACGTAATGTGTTTTAGTAGCAAGGCAAGCATCCATAATTGTCAAATCTTGATATGGTAATGCAAGGTTTAAAACTACATCAGGCTTAAAATTATTTATCAGCTCAACAAGCTCGTCTACATTATCCGCATCTACTTTTGCAGTATAAACTTTTGTTTTTCCTTCATAAAGGTTGTCAAGTTTTTCTTTTAAATCGTCACATTTACTTTTTGTTCTGCTTGCTATCATAATTTCGCTGAATACTTCACTATTTTGGCAGCATTTATGAATTGCAACACTAGCAACTCCTCCACACCCGATAACTAAAGCTTTTCCCATTTTATCATTCTCCTTTTATAGTTATTTAAAAATTTTTGGGGAGAAAACTTTTGAAAAATTTTTCTCCCCAAACCCCTCTTTCAAAACTTTTATTAGAAACGCACTTTGTGCATTTCTTGTTAGTTTATTGTTGGCTAGTGGCTAATTTGTTATAGATATCTAGCCATCAGTAATAAAAAAGAAACGAAGCAAAGAGGAGTTTCTTGCAGAAGTTTTGAAGGTGTTTGAGGAAACTTTTTCAAAAGTTTCCTCAATGTCTTTTATTATTTATAGAAAGTAACATTTCTCTTAAAATTTTACAAGCTACTGCTGTAGAAGTGCCGCTTTGGTCATAAATAGGGGATAACTCATTCATATCGCAGCCTACAATATCCAATTTGCCAAGCTTTATTATGGAATTTAATAATTCATTAAAGCTTATGCCTCCAGCTTCAGGTGTTCCTGTCCCCGGAAAAATAGAAGGGTCTAAAACATCTAAATCAAGTGTAAAATAAACAGGTTTATTTTTTAACTTAGAAATAATTTCTTCTAAAGCATTTAAGTTAAATTTGTTTATATAAAGATGCTTTTCTGCAAATTCGAATTCATATTTTTCACCAGAACGTATACCAAACTGAAATATTTTTCCATATCCTATTAAGTCACATATTCTGCGCATAACTGTAGCATGAGATAGCTTCTCACCTAAATAATCTTCTCTTAAATCTGTATGAGCATCAAAATGTATAATGTGTAAATCAGGATATCTATTATAAACAGCTTTTACTGCACCTAAAGTTACTAAATGTTCCCCACCTATCATAAATGGCAATTTATTATCATTTAATAACTTTAAAGTGAATTGTTCTATACTATTCAATACTTTTTCAGTATTGCCAAAAGGAAGTTCTAAATCTCCACCATCAAAAACTTTAATATCGCATAAATCCTTATCTTGATAAGGGCTGTATGTTTCTATACCAAATGATTCAGACCTAATAGCTTTGCTTGCAAATCTTGTTCCTGGTCTAAATGAAGTGGTAGAGTCAAACGGAGCACCAAAAATTACAATATCACTCTTATCATACAGCTTATCGCACCCAATAAAAGTCTCAACATTTCTATTCAACATCTTTAAGCAACTCCTCTACATAAGTAGGCAATGCAAATGCCCCTTTATGAAGCTTTGTATTATAATATTTTGTATTTATTTCTAATTCATTCCATTGTTTTGCTTTTAAGTCTTTTGTTGGGTGAAATTTTTGGGAAGCAAAACCAAATAACCAATGCCCTGATGGATAGGTTGGAATATGTGCTTGATAAACCCTGCTAATATTAAATGAGGTAGCAATTTTTTTGTGTGCTCTTTGCATTGCTATAGCATCATTTTTATAAAAAGGGCTCTCGTGTTGGTTAATTAATATTCCGTCCTTTGTTAGTGCTTTGCAACAGTTTCCATAAAACTCCTTTGTAAAAAGCCCTTCGCCCGGACCAAAAGGGTCAGTAGAATCAACAATAATTAAATTATACTGATTTTCACATTTTCTTATAAATTTCAGACCGTCCAAGTAATGTATATGCACCCTTTTATCATCAAGGCAACTTGCTGTTTTCGGAAGAAACTCTTTGCATACTTTTACTACCATTTCGTCAATTTCAACTAAGTCAATATGTGTAATATTTTTATATTTAATTAACTCTCTAATAACTCCCCCATCTCCTGCTCCAACAACCAAAACCCGCTCTATAGATTGGTTTACAGCCATAGGGACATGAGTTATCATTTCATGATAAATAAATTCATCTTTTTCTGTTAGCATCATAAAACCGTCAAGGGTTAAAAATCTTCCAAATTCCTCCGATTGAAAAACATCAATCCTCTGAAATTCGCTCTTACAACTATGAAGTTGTTTATCGACCTTAATAGAAAACTTAACATTTTTTGTATGTTTTTCAGAATACCATAATTCCATTGGCTTCACCCTTTCAAAACATTAATATAATTTACTTCCATATCTTCAGGGCCTGTTAGGAAGCAACCTTTATTTTTTGAATATATTATATATTCAATAATTTCCTTTGTTATTTCTTCTCCTGGAGCTAAAATAGGTATTCCAGGAGGGTAGCACATAATGAATTCCGCACATATGCAACCAGCACTTTTTTCAATCAAAACAGACTGTTTTTCTGAATAAAATGCATCTTGAGGTGCTAGAACAACTTTAGGGCTTATATATTCATAATTAAGCATACCTGTTCTGTCTTTCTTGTATATTCTTTTTATTTCTGATAATGCACTTACTAAACGTTCTATATCCTGTTGTCTGTCCCCCACCGAAATATATGCTAGAATATTACCGATATCTCCAAATTCAATTTGAATATCATATTCATCTCTTAATATATCATAAACCTCAATTCCAGCTAATCCGATATCAAGTGTATTTATAGAAAGCTTAGTAATATCAAAATCATATATAGCATCGCCATCTATAAGTTCTTTTGAAAATGCATAATAGTCAGCAAGATAATTAATTTCTTTTCGAGCGTATTCAGCCATATCAGCTACATCTTTAAATATTTTCTTACCATTTAAACTAAGATTTCTTCTTGAAATATCAAGGCTTGATAAAAGCAAATAAGAGCCACTTGTTGTTTGTGTTAAATTAATGATTTGTCGAACGTAATTAGCATTTACATTTTTTCCTGTTAATAAAAACGAACTTTGTGTGAGAGAACCTCCTGATTTATGCATACTTACAGATGTCATATCAGCCCCTGCACCCATTGCAGAAATGGGAAGATTGTCTCCAAAATAAAAATGTGTTCCATGTGCCTCATCAACAAGAACAAGTATGTTGTGTTTATGTGCAATATCTGTTATAGCTTTAAGGTTTGAGCAAATACCATAATAGGTTGGATTGTTTACAAAAACGGCTTTAGCGTCAGGATTTTGTTTTATTGCTTCTGTTACTTCTTCAACAGACATTCCTAGAGGTATTCCCAATTTATCATTCGTTTTTGGATTAACATAAACAGGCACAGCACCGCATAATATTAATGCATTTATAATACTCCTATGAACATTACGGGGTAAAATTATTTTATCACCTTTTTTACATGCATATAAAATCATTGATTGTACAGCACATGTTGTTCCGTTAACCATAAAAAATGCATTTTGTGCATTAAAAGCCTCTGCTGCTAGTACTTCTGCTTCTTTTATAACAGAAACGGGATGACATAAATTATCAAGAGGTTTCATTGAATTAACATCTACAGTAACACATTTTTCACCTAGAAAATCAGTTAGGTCTTGATTACCTTTTCCACGCTTATGTCCTGGTACATCAAACGGCACAACTCTTTGGTTTTTAAAGTTTTGTAAAGCTTCCATAATAGGTGCTTTGCTTTGTAAATATTTATTCATATTCAACACACCCTTATTTTAAAATATCTATATAAACTATATTTTTATAAAAATTTAGTAAACGTTCATACCACTAAAAATTTCTATCATTTCCTGCCTCAAGCTTGTAGTAATTGAAAGCCTTGTTTTTGGTGGTAACTCATATACATCTGTATTAAATAAATAATTTTGTAGATTGACATCTTTAATCAGCATTTTTGTATGAAATATATTTGACTGATACACATTTATATCTATTGCATCATATCTTTCTAAAATTTCGGAGGATATATAGTTTTGAATAGAAGTTATTTCGTGGTCTATAAATAGCTTTTCGCCTTTAATATTTCTTGTAAATCCTCTTACACGATAGTCCATTGTAATAATGTCTGAATCAAAGCTACCTATAAGGTAGTCTAATGTGCTTAAAGGAGTTATCTCTCCGCATGTAGTTACATCAATATCAACTCTAAATGTTGCTATTGAGTTGTCTGGGTGAAACTCAGGATACGTATGAACAGTTACATGGCTTTTGTCTAAATGCGCCAAAACTGTTTCGCCACCTTTTGCTAAAAGCATAGACTCCTCTGCTATTAAAAATGTTACACTTGCACCTTGAGGGTCATAATCCTGTTTAGAAACATTAATTACATTTGCTCCTATCATATCAGTAACATGGTACAAAATATCTGTTAATCTTTCTGAATTATACTGCTTGTCGATATATGCTACGTAATCACGTTGCTCTCTCTCACTCTTTGCATAGCATACATCATAAATATTAAAGCTTAATGATTTAGTAAGATTATTAAATCCATAAAGCTTTAGTTTATTTTCCATATATTATTCACCACCTTAAAAGCAAAAAAACCCAAGAGATGTTGGGAATTTCATAGCAACAATCACTTGAGTCTTATCCTTCTATTAAGTGGGTATTTATTACTGAATTTTCATTCACTTTATTTTACACTATGCAGAATTTAGAGTCTATATAGCAACTAACTTACTTTTACTACTCTTATTGACCGTTTCACAAGCGTTGTGCATGAATACACATGGTTATGAAGTAACCAACTTATAAAATTTGAGCTTTTAACTCAATCAATAAATGCAGTTTAAACTGCAATTGGCAGTTGACCTGGCTGTCCGTATTAAATAAAAGAATGGTCAAGCTAGTTTTTTTTATACGACGCTATATTCTATAGGTTCTCTAAAAAACTTTGATAAGTCTAGCACATAAATATTATTTTGTCAATTACTTGATGAAATATGTAATGTTGTTTAATAGTGGTAAACACTTTTTATAAATAATGTAATGCAGATTTTATTTTACAAGGAGGTTTATGATGAACGGGTTTTACTGAAAAAATATTCTTTATCTTGAAAAAAAGATTATTTAGTTATATAATGGGGTTGTTGAAAAAATAAGAGAAATCGTTAAAAGAGTTTTTTAAAAAATTTTATAAATAATAGTGCTACGATTTTAGTTATTTTTCACCTACAGAAAATTTTGCAAGTTTGGGTCTATAAGACTTGATTTGTAAAACACTTTCTGCAAGTTTTCTGAATATTTATTAAATAAGTATTTTCAGAAAAACATTTAATAAAGATATTTTTAAGGGAGGATTAAAATTATGAAATTTAAAAAAATAGCAGCTTTTGCTTTAGCAGGATTCATGCTTTTTTCTGCTACAGGCTGTAATGAAAGTACAACAAATGCACCTGACAATACTGCAAAAGATGCTGAAACAACTCAAGGTGATTCTGCAAAACCAGAAAGTAATACTAATCAAGGTGGTTCAGCAGAGGGTGACATTATTATTGGTGGTATAGGACCACTAACAGGCGACCTTTCGACATATGGTGTTGCAGCAATGGACGGAGCAGCTTTAGCTTTTGAGGAAGCTGGTACTGTTTTAGGTCAAAATATCAAGTTTACTTCATTAGATAATAAAGGCTCAATGGAAGAAAGCTTAAATATGTATAATAAACTTGTTAATAATGACAAAGCCGTTGCAATAATAGGAGCTGTAATTAGTTCAAACTCTGCTGCTGTTGCAAATAAATCTCAAGCAGATGGTATTCCTATTATAACGCCAACAGGAACAGCAGAAAATGTTACAGAGGCAGGCTCTAATATTTTCCGTGCTTGTTTTATAGACCCATTCCAAGGACTAGTTATGGCAAATTTTGCATCAAAATCTCTTAATGCTAAAACTGCAGCAGTTATTATAAATAACGGAAGTGATTATTCACAAGGGTTAGCAGAAAACTTTGTTAAAACATTTGAGGCAAATGGAGGAACTGTTGTAGTTTCTGAATCTTACTCAGATGGTGATAAAGATTTCAAATCACAGCTTACAAAAATAGCTGCTGAACAACCTGATGTTTTATTTATTCCTGATTACTATACAACTGTTTCATTAATGGCTAGTCAAATAAAAGAAGTTGGTATTACTTCTACACTTTTAGGTGCAGATGGTTGGGACGGCGTTTTAGGAACTATTAGTGATACTTCTTTAATTGAGGGTGCATATTACTGTAATCACTATTCAAGCGAAAGTGATGACCCGACTGTTCAAGCATTTATTACAAGCTACAAAGAAAAATATGGTAAAGACCCTAACTCTTTTGCAGCATTAGGATATGATGCAGCTAAAATAATGATTGCGGCTATTGAAAAAGCTGGCTCAACTGATAAAGATGAAATTATTAAAGCTTTAAACGAAACAAATGTTACTTCTGTTACAGGAACTATCACATTTGACGAAAACAGAAATCCTATTAAAAGTGCTGCAATACTAAAAATTACAGATGGAAAAGACACATATTTTGAAACATTAAATCCAACTACTAGTGCAGATTCAAATAACTCACCTACTGCTGAAGAAAAGACTGAATAATATGTAAATTCTTATACGCAACAATTAAAATAACAGGACGCATATACAGTAACGTATGCGTCCATTATTTTAATTCAGAGATTATATATACTGTTAACTTTTGTTACATTATAAATATAATTGAATTTTTATTGTAGTCTATTATATAAAATTTACAATATTCAGCAAATTTTATTATTACTAAGAAAGGAAAGTTATAATGGAGTTTATACAACAAATTATATACGGACTTGGTATAGGAAGTATTTATGCGTTAGTAGCTTTAGGTTATACAATGGTTTATGGTATAGTAAAGCTCATTAACTTTGCGCATGGGGACATAATAATGGTTGGTTCTTATATCGTGTTTGTATGTACAAAATCATTAGGGTTACCGTTTTGGGCGGCTGTGATAGTTTCTATGCTTGCATGTGCATTAATTGGTGTTTTGACAGAAAGAATAGCTTATAAGCCTTTAAGAAATGCCCCTAGAATTTCATCATTAATTACAGCAATAGGTGTTAGCTTATTTCTCCAAAATATATTTATGCTTATTTTTACTCCTGACCCTAAATCTTTTGAAACACCAATTAAAGGTACAATACAACTCGGAAGCTTAACAATTTCAAATACAACAACAATTACTGTTCTGCTTTCTATTTTATTAATGTTAGTTTTGACATTGTTTATCAAGTTTACAAAGCTGGGAAAATCTATGCGTGCAGTGTCAGAAGACAATGGTGCAGCAAATCTTATGGGCATAAATGTTAATAATACAATATCTGCAACCTTTGCAATTGGTTCAGCTTTAGCAGCTATCGGAGGTGCACTATATAGCTCTGCTTTCCCATTAATTGACCCATTTATGGGCTCTATGTTTGGGCTTAAAGCCTTTGTTGCCGCAGTTTTAGGCGGAATTGGTATTATACCAGGTGCTATGCTTGGAGGCTTTATAATAGGTATTGCTGAAACATTAACAAAAGGATATATTGATTCTAAATGGGCGGATGCTATTGTTTTTGGTATTTTAATAGTTGTATTATTAATAAAACCATCTGGTATTCTTGGTAAAAATGTTAAAGAGAAAGTGTAGGTGAATTTTGTTGAAAAAAAGTTTTCCGTTACAACTAATTAATTTATTCATTGTTGTTGTTATTTACTTAATATTAATGTCTCTAATACAATTTGGTATTATAAATAATTATTATAGAGATATTATTATTAGCATACTTATCTATATTATTTTGGCAGTTAGCTTAAACTTAACTACAGGATTTCTTGGTCAGTTAGCATTAGGTCATGCTGGTTTTATGGCAATTGGAGCGTATACTTCTGCACTCATAACTAAAACAATGGAACTTCCGACTGCTGTAGAGTTTCCAGTAGCTATATTATTAGGAGGGATATGTTCTGCTGTTATTGGAATTTTAATAGGCATTCCTGCTTTAAGATTAAAAGGCGACTACCTAGCTATTATAACATTAGGCTTTGGCGAAATAATAAGAAACATAGTACAAAATATAAAAATTACAGGCGGAACAAAAGGGTTACACTCAATTCCTTCCTATTCTAATATAAATATTATTTATTGGATAATGGTTCTTACTGTTTTTATAATTTTTAATCTAATTAATTCACGTCATGGTAGAGCAATAGTTTCAATTAGAGAAGATGAAATAGCAGCAGAAGCCTCGGGAATAAATACTACTTTTTATAAATTATTTGCGTTTTCTCTTGCGGCGTTTTTTGCAGGAGTAGCAGGAAGCTTATTTGCTCACCAAATGACTATGCTTGTTCCAAAAACATTTAATTTTAACTATTCAATTGAGATGATAATAATGGTAGTCCTCGGTGGGATGGGAAGTATTACAGGTTCTGTTGCTTCGGCAATATTTTTGACTGCACTTCCGCAATTTCTTAGTAGTTTATCAAACTATCGTATGCTAATATATTCTATACTTTTAATTGTAATAATGATTTTTAAACCTTCAGGAATATTAGGAAAACGTGAGTTTTCAGTAAAAAATATTATTGAAAAGTTAAATAAAAATAAAGTCAAATCTAAAAGGGGGGTGTAGCTAGTGGAGCTTTTAAAAACAAATGATTTAGGAATAAGTTTTGGTGGGCTTCGTGCTGTTAATGGATTTACAGTAGAAATAAAGAAAGGCGAGCTTGTTGGGCTTATCGGCCCTAACGGGGCAGGTAAAACTACTGTATTCAACTTATTAACAGGTGTCTATGCCCCAACAACAGGTGATATTAGTTTCTTAGGAAGTTCTATAACGGGAAAAAAAACAAATGAAATAAATAATCTAGGTATTGCAAGAACTTTTCAAAATATTCGACTTTTTAAAGATTTAACAGTTATTGATAATGTAAAGATTGCATTTAATTATAGCATGAAATATTCACCTATTTCGGGTATATTCCGACTTCCAGCATTTTGGAAGGAAGAAGAGGAAATTAATAATAAAGCTTTAGAATTATTAAAAGTTTTTGACTTAGATAATTTAAGTAGTGAAAAAGCAGCGAATTTACCATATGGAAGGCAAAGAAAGCTTGAAATAGCAAGAGCACTTGCAACAAACCCTAAACTACTACTTCTTGATGAGCCTGCCGCTGGAATGAACCCTAGCGAGACAGTAGAATTAATGGATACTATAAAAATAATACGTGAAAAATTTAAAATTGCAATATTATTAATCGAGCATGATATGCATTTAGTTATGGGAATTTGTGAAAATATTATTGTTTTAGATTATGGAGTTGTAATTGCAAAAGGTGTTCCTGAAGAAATTAGGAACAACAAAAAAGTTATCACGGCTTATTTAGGAGAGTGAAAAAAATATGCTTAAAGTTACAGATTTAAATGTTCACTATGGTTCAATACACGCTATTAAGGGTGTTTCATTTGAAGTAAAAGAGGGAGAGATTGTTTCTTTAATAGGAGCAAATGGGGCAGGCAAAACTACTATATTACATGCTGTTTCTGGGTTGCTCTCTCCTACGTCCGGAGAAGTATATTTTAATGATACTTCTTTAGTTGCTACAAAACCACATAAAATACCATACTTAGGTTTGGCTCATGTTCCAGAGGGTAGACGTATTTTTGCAAAAATGTCAGTTGGTGAGAATTTACAGCTTGGAGCTTATTCTGTTTCTGATAAGAAGTTTATTGCAGATGAATACGAAAGAGTTTTAACACTTTTTCCTAGACTTAAAGAAAGAATAAAGCAATATGCTGGTACTCTTTCAGGAGGAGAACAGCAAATGCTTGCAATAGGCAGAGCATTAATGTCTAAGCCTAAAATGATATTAATGGATGAACCCTCTATGGGTCTTGCTCCGATATTAGTTAAAGAGATATTCAATATAGTACAGGATTGTAATAAAAACGGTATTACAATATTATTGGTAGAACAAAATGCAAATATGGCACTTTCTATATCAAATAGGGCATATGTTCTCGAAACAGGCAAAGTTGTTTTAGAAGGAAATGCATTAGATTTAATGGGTAACGAAGAAATTAAGAAGGCTTATTTGGGTGGGTAAACTAAACTGACTATATATGAAAGGGCGTTTATAATTGAGTATTTTAATTAAAAACGGTATAGTATATGACCCTAAAAGAAATATTGACGGGGAAATATTAGATTTATTTATCAATAACGGAAAAATATCTAAATTAGAAAAAAATATAAACTGTGATGCTGAAAAAACTATAGATGCGAATGGTATGTGGGTTGTACCAGGTTTTATTGACCTTCATGTTCATTTGAGAGAACCTGGGTATGAATATAAAGAGACTATTTTGACAGGAAGCAGAGCGGCAGCGGCAGGAGGCTATACTTCTATTTGTTGTATGCCTAATACAAATCCTGTTGTAGATAATAAAGGTGTTGTCGCTTTAATAAATAAAATTGCAAAAGAGCAGGCTATTGTAAATATTTTGCCTGTAGGCAGTATAACAAAAGGGCAAAACGGAAAAGAACTTTCTAATATACTAGAAATGAAAAATGAAGGAATATATGCAATTAGCGAAGACGGAAAAACTGTTGAAAACATTGATTTAATGAAAGAAGCATTTAGAATTGCAAAAAAAGCTAATATTCCTATATTATCCCATTGCGAGGATATAAAGCTTGTAAATGGTGGTGTTATGAATTTTGGAGAAATTTCGAAAAAATTAGGATTAAAGGGTATCTCAAATCGTTCAGAAGATGTTATAATAGAAAGAGATATCTTACTTTCAGATGGCGAAGATGCTACTTTACATATTTGTCATATCAGTACGAAAGGTGGAATCCAATTATTAAGAAAGGCAAGAAAAAGAAGAAATAATGTCACAGGAGAAGTATGCCCGCATCATTTTTGCCTTTATGATGAAATAATTGATGGTACAGACTCTAACTTTAAAATGAACCCTCCATTACGCTCAAAGGAAGATGTTCAAGCTGTTATTGAAGGTTTAAGAGATGGTACAGTTTCTGTTATTGCTACTGACCACGCCCCTCATCATGAAAGCGAAAAAAACTGTTCATTTGAAAATGCATCAAATGGAATAATTGGGATTGAGACAGCCTTATCTTTATGTATTACAAAATTAGTTAACGAAAAAATTCTTACACCATATAAACTTATTGAGAAAATGTCTACTAACCCAGCAGAAATCTTAGGCATTGACAAAGGCAGTTTATCTATAGGTAGTGATGCAGATGTAACAATTGTTGACCCAAATTTAGAATATAAAATTAATAAATCAAAATTCTTATCTAAAAGCAAAAACAGCCCTTTTGATGGCTGGAATGTAAAAGGAAAAGTAATTTATACTATTATATCGGGGGAAATTGTATATGATAATAGACAAACTTATTTCTAAAATTAAACAAACAAGTAATCCTACAGTTGTAGGTTTAGACCCGAGACTTGAATATATACCCAACTTTATTAAGGATGAAGCTTATAAACTTTATGGATATACTCCAAAAGCTGCATCAGTTGCTATATTTCAGTTTAATAAATTTATTATTGATGAAATATGTGATTTAATACCTGCTGTAAAGCCTCAAATTGCAATGTATGAGCAGTTTGGTGCAGAAGGCATTGATTGTTATATTAGGACAATAAAGTATGCTAAAGCTAAAGATTTAATAGTAATAGGTGATATTAAAAGGGGCGACATTGCTTCAACTGCACAAGCTTATTCTGATGGGCATATTGGAATGGTAAGTATAGGCAGAAGTATGCATGAAATTTATAGTGAAGATATGATAACTATAAATCCTTATTTAGGTTTTGATTCTGTTGAACCATATCTTGAAGATTGCAAAAATTATGAAAGGGGCATGTTTGTTCTGGTAAAGACATCAAATCCAAATAGTGGAGAAATACAAGACCTTGTTGCTGATGGAGAAAAAATATATGAAAGAGTTGCAAAGCTTGTTTCTAAATGGGGAAAAGGATTAATAGGTAATAATGGCTATAGCGATATAGGTGCTGTTGTTGGTGCGACATATCCAGAACAAGCAAGAGTTCTCAGAAAGTTAATGCCAGAAACCTTTTTCCTTGTTCCAGGATATGGTGCACAGGGTGCAAAAGGAAAGGATTTAGCAAATTTCTTTAATAGTGATGGCTTGGGGGCAATTGTAAATAACTCTAGAGGCATTATTGCTGCTCACCAGACCGAAAAAAATAGAAATAAATATAAAGAGCAAGATTTTGCAAAAGCGGCAAGGGAAGCCGTTCTAGAAATGAAAGAAGATTTAAACCGTGCCTTTTCTTATGGAGTATATCGTACAAAATTAAGAAGCGGTAAAATGGGTAAAGTTCTTTAATTATAGGAGTAAAAAATGAAAAAATTAATAAATCCAATTATTTTGTCAAATGAGGAAATATCCACTGGAATTTACTATATGAAACTGGAAGCCTTCGAAATTGCAAATAACTGTGTTCCAGGTCAGTTTGTGGAAGTATATATTGATAAAGGCGAAAATATATTACCAAGACCAATAAGTATTTGTGATATTGAAAAGGAAAAAGGTATTTTACATTTAGTATATAAAGTTGTTGGCAAGGGAACAGAATTTTTATCTAGATTAGAAAAATCAAGTGCGTTAAAAATAATTGGTTCATTAGGTAACGGTTTTCCAATTATTGAGAAAAAAAGTTATGCATTAGTTGGAGGAGGAATAGGTATTCCACCACTGTTATATCTTTGTAGAATAATAAAAAGGGTATATCCTTCTAGTGATATAACAGTTTTTTTGGGTTTTCAATCTGAAACATATTTAACTGATGAATTTCAAAAAATAGGTGTAGATGTTAAAATTGCAACTGACGATGGTTCAAAAGGATTTAAAGGAAATACTGTTGAACTTATTAAAAGTACTAATAGGAAATTTGATATTATTTATTCATGTGGTCCTAAAATAATGCTTAAAGGAATTGCTGATTTTTCATTAGAAAATAATATAGAATGCTATGTTTCGATGGAAGAAAGAATGGCTTGCGGAATAGGGGCTTGTGTTGGTTGTGTTGTTAAAATAAAAAATGATAATTCCGAAAACGGGTGGGAATATAAAAAGGTTTGTAAGGACGGACCTGTTTTTAACTCTTTGGAGGTTGTTTGGAATGAATAGAAGCTTAGATGTTGTTATTGCAGGTGTTCCATTCAAAAACCCTGTCATGACTGCTTCTGGTACTTTTGGAAGCGGAGAAGAATATTATGAATTTGTTGACTTAAATAAACTAGGAGCTGTCGTTGTAAAAGGAGTTTCCTTTGTTTCATGGAGTGGAAATAATCCGCCAAGAATTGCCGAAACATATGGTGGAATGTTAAATAGTGTAGGGTTGCAAAATCCTGGAGTAGATTATTTTATTGAAAATCAGATTCCTTTTTTGAGGAAGTTTGATACTAATATAATCGTAAATATTTGTGGTCATACTGTTGAAGAATATGTGGATGTAACAAAAAAATTGAAAAATGCCGATGTTGATATGCTAGAACTAAATATTTCCTGCCCGAATGTTTCTTCTGGCGGAATTACTTTTGGCACAGACTGTTCAATGGTATACAAAGTAGTAAGTGAAGTCAAAAAACATTGTTCTAAACCATTAATAGTAAAATTAACTCCTAATGTTTCAAATATTGTTGAAATTGCAAAAACTGTTGAAGGTGCTGGAGCAGATGCTATTTCTTTAATAAATACTCTTTTGGGTATGAAAATTGATATTTATAAAAGAAAACCTGTCTTGGAAAATAAATTCGGTGGCTTATCAGGACCTGCTATTAAACCAGTTGCGGTGAGAATGGTTTATCAAGTATCTAATGCTGTAAAAATTCCGATAATAGGAATGGGTGGAATAACTACAGGAGAGGATGCAATTGAGTTTTTAATGGCGGGAGCTACAGGCATTGCTGTTGGGACAGCTAACTTTATGAATCCCATGGCAACAATTGACATTATAGAAGGTATAGAAGATTTTATGGTAAAAAATAATATAAATGATATAAATGATATTGTTGGATGTTGTATTTAAAAATTCCATTTCAAATAAAGGAGAACTAGAATGTTAGAAAGAGAAAAAGTTGAGCAAATTTTAAAAGATTCAGATGTACTGTTGACAGGGCACTTTATTTTAACCTCAGGAAAACACAGTAATCAATATATGCAATGTGCCAGAATATTGCAATATCCAAATTATTCTGAGCAATTAGCCAAAGGCATTGCTGATACCTTTAGAGATGATAATATAGACATTGTAATAGGGCCTGCTACAGGTGGAATAATTATTTCTTACGAGATAGCTAGACAATTATGTGTAAAAAATCTTTTTGCCGAAAGAGAAAATGGAAATATGACTTTACGTAGAGGATTTTTTATTCCAAAAGGCTCAAGGGTTTTAGTTGCAGAAGATGTTATTACTACAGGCGGCTCTGTTAAGGAAGTTATGGATTTAGTTCATAAAGCAGAGGCTGAAGTTGTAGGTGTTGCTGTTTTAGTAGATAGAAGCATGGGTAAAGCTGATTTTGGAGTAAAAACAGTTGCGGCGTATAAAGCTGATGTAATAGCTCATGAGGCAGACGAATGCCCTCTTTGCAAGGAAGGAAAAACTCCTGCTGTTAAACCTGGGAGTAGAGGGTTGTAAAATTATATAATTCTCTAAATATTGTAAAACCTTTAGGAAACTTTTAACAAAATATACTTTGTGTATTTTAAGTTATGAAAAAAAGTATAAGTATATTAATAGTTTAGTATAAATATGTTATCATTAAAATGCTCTTAAGTTAAAGTTTTTGAAGGCTTGGGAAACTTTTTTCAAAAAAGTTTCCCAATGTTTTTATAAACAACGTGAGTTCGACGCAATAAAGCTGCGTCGAACTTTTGATAATATTTGCACAAATTTAGCCAAAATTTATGATTATAACGTGAAAAATCTTACGATTTTCGGCTTGATTCACAAGCCAATTCCACTACACCGAACTCACGTTAAATAATATCTTTTATAATGGAAAGGAAATTAATAATGAACTATGAAAAATTAGCAGAAATGGCAGTAAAAGCAAAAGACTATTCATATTCACCATATTCGCATTTTAGAGTAGGTGCTGCATTACTAACAAAAAGCGGTAAAATTTACACTGGCTGCAACATAGAGTCTGCCTCATATACACCATCAAATTGTGCAGAAAGAACAGCAATTTTTAAAGCAGTATCAGAGGGTGAAAAGGATTTTGTGGCAATAGCAGTAGCAGGAAGCGGTGAGGGGCTCGAACCGGAATATTGTTATCCATGTGGTGTTTGCAGGCAAGTTATAGCTGAATTTGTTGATTATAATAATTTTGATGTAGTTGTAGCTAAAACAGAATCAGACTTTAAAGTCCATAAGTTTTCGGAAATTCTTCCACATGCTTTTGGACCTAAAGACTTACAGAAATAGGTGATATTATGAGAATGTACGATATAATTAATAAAAAGAAAAATGGAAATGCTCTTTTAAAAGAAGAGATTGAGTTTGTTGTTAATGGATTTACAAATGGTGACATTCCTGATTATCAGATGTCTTCTTTGTTAATGGCAATTTATTTTAATGGAATGAATGAAGCTGAAACATCGCAATTAACTTTGGCTATGGCAAACTCTGGTGATATGGTTGACCTTTCTTTGATTAAAGGAATAAAGGTAGATAAACATAGTACAGGTGGTGTAGGCGATAAAACTTCGCTTATAATAGCCCCTATAGTTGCTTATTTTGGTGTGCCTGTTGCAAAAATGTCAGGAAGAGGGTTGGGTCATACAGGCGGTACTATAGATAAATTAGAATCAATTCCAAATTTAAGAACGGCTCTTACAAAAAATGAATTTATAGATATTGTAAATGAAAAAGGGTTATGTATAGCAGGTCAATCAGGAAACCTTGCACCAGCTGATAAAAAAATATATGCATTACGAGATGTTACAGCAACTGTTGATAGCATTCCATTGATAGCTTCAAGTATAATGAGTAAAAAAATAGCAGCTGGTTCCGACTGTATTTTGCTTGATGTAAAAACAGGAAGCGGAGCATTTATGAAAACTGTAGAGGATTCTGTTAAGTTAGCAGAAACAATGGTTAAAATAGGCGAAGCTTGCGGAAGAAGAACAGTAGCATTAATTACTGATATGGATAGACCATTAGGAAATGCTATAGGAAATATTTTAGAAATATGTGAAGTAGTCGAAACCTTAAAAGGCGAAGGTCCTAAAGATTTAACAGATATGTCTATAGAGCTTGCATCTAATATGCTTTGTTTAGCAGATAAAGGAACATTAGAAGAATGTAGAGAAATGGTAAAAGATGTAATTTTAAACGGAAAAGCACTTTTTAAGCTTGCAGACATGGTAGAAGCACAGGGTGGAGATAGAAAATATATTGAAGATACATCTAATTTTGAAACAGCAAAAATAGTTCATACAATTAAAGCTGACAAAACAGGTTTTATTGACTCTATGGATGTTGAAGGTTGCGGTATTGCAAGTATGATTTTGGGTGCAGGTAGAGAAACAAGCGAAAGTGAAATAGATTTTTCTGCTGGTATTGTAGTTTTAGCAAAAACAGGTGATTTTGTTGAAAAAGGAGAACCTCTAGCTGTTTTGCATACTTCAAGCAAAGAAAAGCTAGAGCAGGGTATTAAAAAGTTTCTTGAAAGTATAGTATTTTCTGTAGAAAAACCAAGTGATATTCCCTTGATATATGCAAGGGTTGATGCTAATAATTAGGAGATATTTTATGTATAAAATGGCGGTTCTTGATATAGATGGCACTACTTTAAACAGTAATGGTAAAATTTCAAAACTGACAAAAGAGACAATAACTCGTTTAAATGAGAAAAAAATACCTGTATGTATATGTACAGGCAGAAATATAAGAAATACATTGCCTATAATAAAAATGTTAAATATCAAAACACCTTTTATTTGTATGGACGGAATGATAATGTATGACCCTATTGAGAATAAAAGTATTTTTGAATGTGTTTTGCCTCAAAAAGAAATGCTTGATATTTTAGATATATTAAAAGAAGAAAATTTATATATAGAAATTGTAGATAAGTATAATTACATTAAATATATTAAAAATGATAATTTAAAAAAATATAATTTGTCTGCTGTGCAATCATTTAAATTTAATTCAATTGGTATAATTAAAAATTTTATATGGGGAATTAAATATATTAAAAATTTAGATACAATTTATAATTCTAACGAAAAAATATATCAAATTCTAGCTGGAGGAGATATTGAAGATTTACGTTTAGCAGAGGAAAAAATAAAATCTCTAAATATTCCTAACTTAGAAATAAGAAATGACCTTTGGGGAAATTATGTTTATTATGCTGCAAAAGGAATTGGAAAATCAAATGGAGTTAGGTTACTATGCAATCATTATAAAATAGATATTTCTGAAGTAGTTGCAATAGGTGACGAAATGAATGATTTAGATATGATAAAAGCTGTAGGTATGGGTGTTGCTATGGGAAACGGAGTAGACTCAGTAAAAAAAGCTGCGGACTACATTACTGAAACAAATGACAACGATGGTGTTGCAAAAGCACTAATTAAATTTTTTAATTTATAATTTATAATAAGCATGGCTTAAAATCAATTTATTGAATTAAGTCATGTTTTTTTGTTAATAATCTTAAAGAAATGAATGCGCCTATACATGCAAGCTAAATATTGAGCTTTTATGCATAAAATTAACAAATAAAAATATTAGTTGTATCCGTAAATAAAAACGCAAGTACGGCGCTTTGTTATCCTAAAGCTTTGAACCAAGATGTGAGTTATTTGTCAAGCAGATACTTTAGGACGACTTAAAATATTCTTTTTTTACACTTTTTTGTATAATCAAAATTATAAGTTTTTTATTATATATTTTATTTATATGTATATATAAATTAAATCTATTTTTTATTTGATTCAGTAAATTCGCTGGGAACATACTCAATTAAATCTGATAGCTGGCAGTTAAACAATTTACAGATACTATCCAAATGCATTATGTCTATTCTTTTAATTTCTTCATAATACATTTTAGAAACTGTACCAGGTCTAATTCCTGTTTTTTCTGCTAAAGCTTTTTGTGTCATTTTGTGCTTTCCTAATAAATCAGATAATTTTAATTTAATCATGGTCTAATTTCCTTCCTTAAACTTAAATTCGTTCACGTTATTTTATCAAAAAAATCCTAACTATAACAATAGGAATTGCAATGTTTACATTTAATGTTTTTTTACTTGTCAAATGCAAACAAATATTCTAAAAAGTGTTATTATAATTAATTTTTTTAAATAAAATATATTAGTAGTAATAATGGGGGTATTCGATAAAATATATTATTATGATTATATTAGATATTAGTAAAACCAAATAAATAGTATTATATTGAATTGTTGTTATATTAACGTGAGTTCGACGCATTTAAACTGCGCCGAACTTTTGGTAATATTAGCATAACGTGAAAAGCCTTACGGACTTCAGCTTGTTTTACAATCCGATTTGACTTTATTAAACTTACGTTATATTATAAAAATTAAATCATATCTAACTATAAATTAGGTTTTTTATTCTTCTCTGATAAATCAAAATATTTATAGTCTCTAATAACCCTATTTACATATAAATATAGATTTATTAAAATATTTTTTATGTTAAATTAATACTAATAATATGTAATAATACTTTTAATAATGATAGTGTGAAAAAATATCTAAATATTTTTTATTTTTAATAAATACTTAAATAGATTATGTTAATTTTAGTTTTAATATAGTTAAATTATTATCAAATAATAAAAGTTAAATAAGTATTATTTTTTTTTCGCAATTAGTATTACCTAACACGTTTTAAATTTATCATATCTATACCCCTTATGTCTATATATAAATAAAAATTTTAATAATAATATATCTAAATATACATTATGGTGTTAAAAATGCGTATTTAAATATTATTGTCTACCATCATTTACTATTTTTTATTTACTTGCATTAGTTTATATAAAACATTATCATCAAGAATTTGACTATCAATAGAAAATTTATATGCAAAATATTGGGCAAGAGATAATCTTACTTTTAAACCATCATCAATAAAATTATTTTTTCTGCTAAAGTACTCTTTGAGTAAGTAGTATTCTTCATTAGAAATGGAATACTTATCATTTTCAATAATAGCTGTTTCATCTTTAATAAGTGAATCAAGTGTAAGGCTTTGAGTATCTAATAAAGCAGAATCTTCTGCTATAACAATTGTAGAAGCAGCCATATCCCCAAACCTTCTACATTTTTTTGAAAAAAATATGCATATTACTCCAAAGCCAAAAAAATCTATAAAATATTTAAATAGGTTGCGTATTAATGATTGTACAAACCCTACAGGTTGCCCATTTTCACGAATTACTCTAAGTTTAAATAGTTTTTTGCCTAATGATTGACCTTTCATTGTAAGTTCACTTATAATAAAATAACCAAAGTATATTATAAATGTTGATATAATAATAAACGCTACAACCCAGCCACTTAAATTAAAATTTAATAAGTTGTAAAAGTTTTCATCAAGTATTAAAAAAATTAAAGTTACGTTTACAATGATAATTGCAAGTATTACTAAAAACATATCAATTACTGATGCTGCTAGTCTTGAGCCTACACCTGCGAGACGATATTTTATTTCTATGTTTTCCGGCGTTGTAATTGTGATATAATCCATTTATATATCTCCTTTTTAGAAATTAATTAGCGTAAGTTCAACGCAATAAAATTGCATAGAACTTTACAATAATATTCTCACAAATCTAGACAAAAATTAGTCTATATTTATGCTCATAACGTGAAAAATCTTGCGATTTTCGGTTTACTTCATAAGCTGATTCGACTAAACCAAGTTCACGTTGATTAATACAAATTTATAAACGAGGTGAAAAATTTGAAAGAGGAACAGTTTATCAAAAAAAACATATCAAAATGGGAAAAACTTGAGCAATACAATAAAATTCTCAAAAATAAAAGTATATCTTCTTTATCAAAAGAAGACATAAGCGAATTTACTGAACTTTACCAAATTATTGGGCATCAATTGGCTTATTCTAAAACTCATTTTGAAAACAGCAAAACAACAGTTTACTTAAATAATGTTATTTCTGTAGCGCATAACTTTTTTTATATTAGAGAAAAAAGTTCATTTACTGACATCATAAACTATTATAAAAGAGACTTTCCGCAAAAAGTAAGAGAAAACTATAAATTTTTTTGGATATCATTTGCCTTTTTTATGATTGGCATGGTTACAATTTTTGTTTTTTCAATTATAAATAATGAATACATTTATTACTTTTTTCCAAAGTCTCAAACTGAACTAATGGATTTCAGGAGTTCTGCAAGAGAAGTTGATTATCCTACAATGGGTGCATTTATTATGACAAATAATATACGAGTATGCCTCCTATCTTTTGTTTGGGGCTTTTTTGGCGGAATAGGGACTCTATACGTTTTAATATATAATGGTGCAATATTAGGTGTACTTACAAGTTTTGTTGTAACAACCGGCTCTAATCAAATAAATTATTGGGCATTAATATTGCCTCATGGAGTTATTGAACTTACAGCTATATTTATAAGCGGAGCGGCAGGACTAATAGTAGGCAAGTCAATACTAATCCCTAATAATATGACAAGGAAACACTCTCTTATAAAGGGCACAAAGGAAGCTTCCGTTTTAATTCCCGGAGTTGCTACTATGCTTATTATTGCAGGTATTATTGAAGGATTTTTTACACCTCTTGATGCAATATCTTCAATATTTAAGCTAGTTTTTTCATTATTAACCTTTTTTGGTATTATTGTTTACTTTGTTTTTATGGGAAAAGGGCTTAAAAATATATACAATTAATCTTGGGGCTTTCAGCCCCAAAACCCGAATTCTTTCTCGAAAAAAGTAAAGAACTTTTAACAGAATGTCTATTTGTGGCACTCTTTACTAATTGTCTTTATCAACAGTATTAGAAACTGTTAACTATTACGCTCGGTTTTTATTTTCAAGTAGTAATTAACGCTAGTTAAAGCAAACTTTTCCGCAAAACTTTCAATACAAGGAATACCCTTGGCATTTAATTTTCTGATTATATTTTCCCTTTTTTCTAAGTAATCTAAAGCAACACCTTTTTGAAAAATATCGCCTACTAATGTTTCATCTTCTCTTTCTGTAATGTTTAATAAACTTTCGTTTTTCATTAAAATTACTATTGGGATATGGTGTCTTTTTATTAATCCTATGCTGTTGGTTAAATCTTTAGCTTCATCAGAGGTCTGAAAATCAGTGAATATAAAAACAACACTTCGCCTTTTTTGCTTATTTAATAATTCCTTAAATGCATCCTCATAGTTAGGAGTATTTTTAGTGTCTTGTATATGATAAAGAGCTTCCATTAATTTATTTCTATGATTCTCGCCTTTACTAGGCATAATAATTGATTTAATATCTGTATTAAACACCATTAAGCCACTGTTATCACCTTTTTGATTAACTATATCCGAAAGAATTAATGCCGCATTTATAGCATAATCAAGTTTTTTATAACCTCTTATTGTATAACTCATAGCTCTTCCGCTGTCAATAAGTATAAATATGGGTTGATTTTTTTCTGCCTCATATTGGTTTACAGTAAGCTTATTATGTCTTGCAGAAGTTATCCAGTTAATTTTCCTGTAGTCATCGCCTTCTACATACTCCCTTTGGCTTTCAAACTCTGAACCAGCTCCTTGTATATGTATTCTTCTCTCACCCGCTTGTAATAAGCGATTTTTTTGTAAAATAAGTCTATACTTACTTAAATCCTTTAGGTTTGGATAAACACGAAATTCAAAAGAGTTTTTTATTATATGGTATTTTGTGCATAATCCTAAAATTCCTCTATATTTTACATATATATTCTTAAACTCAAAACTTCCTCTTTTTGAAGGTATAACATCATAATCAAATGATGCCTCTGTACTTTGTAATACAGTTCCCTTTAAATTTTCATTTACAATTTGAAAATGCCAATCTGGTATTTCATCTTTTATTTCAATATAAATTGGTCGAACATAATTGTTTCTTATATTTATTATTATTGTGTTAGTTGTTTTAAAATATAGTTTATCATCGTTTGGACGTGTAATTTCTAAAACTCCACCTTGAGGGCTTATAAAAAAATCTAACACCAATAAACCGAAACAAATAACATTATACACTAAAAAAATTAAAAACGAAAAGCTTGTAAATGACGTTAATATTAGTATTGCTAATCCAATAGACAAAATAATAATAAACTTTTTTGTAACAGACATAATAGCCTCCTAATATCATCTCGGAACTTTAACAGATGATAATATATTTTCAATTACTTTGTCCGTTTTTAGACCATCGATTTCAGCTTCGGGTTTTAGTATTATCCTGTGGCGTAGAATAGGTACTGCCAGTTCTTTTATATCATCAGGAATAACAAAATCTCTGCCATTCATTGCGGCATAAGTTTTAGCATTTAAAAGCAGTGATATTGTTCCTCTAGGGCTTGAACCTATTGATACCACATTTACTCTTCTTGTTGTTTCTATTATACTTACAATATAATTAAAAATACTTTCATCTACTTTAACATTTTTTATTTCCTCTTTACATTTAATAAAATCCTCAGATGAGCAAACAGGCTCAACAAAAGAGTCTTCCAAATGTGTAGAATCAAAACCACTATCATACATTTGAAGCATCTTTTTTTCAGCTGCAACACCAGGATATGTTAACAAAAGTTTCATCATAAATCTATCTGTTAAAGCTTCAGGCAAAGGATATGTTCCTTCGTATTCTACAGGGTTTTGTGTTGCTATAACAAGAAAAGGTTCAGGAAGCTTATTTATTTCGCCATCTATTGTTATTGAACGTTCTTCCATAACTTCAAGAAGTGCAGATTGAGTTTTTGGTGGAGTACGATTTATTTCATCTGCTAAAAATAAATTAGTAAACAAAGGACCTTTTTTTAACTCAAATTCAGACTTTTTCATATCAAATATTTTTGTACCCAAAATATCAGATGGCATTAAATCGGCTGTAAATTGTGTTCTTTTAAAATCAATTGACAGTGTACGAGCAAAAACTCTTGCCCATAATGTTTTAGCTAGTCCAGGAACTCCTTCAATTAATATATGTCCTCCGCTCAGAAGTGCAGTTAATGCCATATCTGTAAGCTCCGTTTGATTGATTACTACTTTATGAATTTCGTTTTTTATTTTCTCTGTTATATTTTTTGTATAGCCTTTCTCAATCAACATATTTTTCTCCTTTTACTTAGTATAATGTTATTTTATAATAAACTCTTGTCAGATGCTAACTCTATTAGCTTTTATAGTTGCCGACAAAAGACCTTGGAAATTCTGTTGTAAACAAATTGAGTAACATATAATTAGTATTTTAGTTTAACTACTTTTATTAATTTTTTGATATCAACAATTATTTTAAAAAATTCTTTATATTCAGATTTTCTTTTAATGTTAAATTTATTTGAACTATCAATTATTTTTTTAACATTTTGCAGTATTTCTAGATATGGCATATTGTTTGACTTCCATAAATTAATAATTGTATTATCCGACTGCTCTAGTGATAAACCAAAGTATTTAGAACTTAAATTATAAAAATGATTATAATAGCATTTTATAATTACTTCTCCCATAGAAGCATTTTTGTAAATGACCGCTAAAGCTTTAATATGCTCGTTTTCTTCTCTCTCTACCTCTTCAAAATATGGGACAGGTTTTCCAAATCTTTTGCCTAAAAACCATATTAATACCAAACAAATTATTATAATCTGATATACAACCATTTTAAAACCAACAGGCAAAACAGCCCAAATTCCTGGTTTTTTAAAAACATGATAATATTCGTTAAAAACAATGTTTTCAAGTTCCCAATATGATAAAATATCACATATTACTTCTCCTGCTAAGGTATTGTCTTTCAAGTTTTCATTTATAATACTATCGGTATCACCTACAACTACCTCTCCATATCCATAAGTAAAAATAGAAACGTAGTCATCTACATAATAGGGAGAATCATATTCATATAAGTATTTATTTACTAATTCGCTATCTGAATTAAAATAAAATAGCAAGCCACCTTCATAAACCCAATCAAGAATTTCTTCCATTTCAGTTTCCGTAAAGTTGTTATTATTGGGTTCAATGATGATTTGTGAATCATATATATTTGTAAATGGACTAATTTTATTATAACTAATTTCAACAGGATACCCCATATATTTTAATGTATCATATATTAAACTAGTACCATCATTATAAGTGTTATATACTGTATATGAAGGGGCAGAGTTTACTGTTTCTGAGGAGGTTAGCATAAATACTATAAAATAGAGAATCAACAAAACTATTATTATTATAATACTTTTAGTTTTTGTTTTCATAGCTCTCTACCTCCTTCATTAAGTTTGTAAACTCTAGCGAAAACGTTTCATATTTTTCATAAGATATTTTTTTATGCCCAAACCAAATATAGTTAAAGGTATCAGCTATAATTGAAAAAGCTTTTGTGAATTGGGGAGCATGCATTTTTATTTCGCGCTTTAACTGACCGCCTGTTTTAGTTTGGTCAATATAGATAACATTTTTTAAGTTAAGCACCCATAAAATACTAATGTATGAATAGCGTATTGCCTCACGAAAATTACCATCTTCCGAAAAATGTTTAATACTATTAAGTAAATCCGAAAGGCTAATACTTTTATTATTAAGTTGTTTAAAAATTTCGTCCATAGTTTTAATTTTTCTTTTTCTATTTATAATTAAGTAAACGATAACGCCAATAATAATTATTATTAATGTTATTGTAACAATAATAAATATATTAAAAATTACAGATGTATTATAGTTTGGCAAATCTGGAACATCAAAATTAAATAAGTCAGATATTTTTTTTAAGATATTATGTACTATCTCTTTAATCAACTCATAAATATTAAATGTTCTTTTCATTAGAATATCATATTTTTTATCTTTTAAGACTTCATTTGCTGATTCGGTAAAAGTCATTATACTCACCTTTTGTTTAATTTTATATTTATGACTATGTGTTTTGTCTAAGCTTTTCTGCACTAATTTCAATATCCAAACCTTCCAGTTTAATTTTTTGATTAAAAAATATTACAGACTGGAGTATAGGAAAAAAAGGTTGAACTAATATATCTATTAGTTTTGATAAGAAAAGTCTAAAAATTAATATGGGATATAATAATGCTAATTGTTCATACGGTGTCGAACTGTTTCTTGCTAAATCCTGTGTAAACCCCAATAATCCTTCGGTTATATTAAATATAATTGCTATGCTATAGTAACCTGTATATAGTATTATTGTAAATATTAACAAAGTTCCTAATATCTTAAAAAAGCTACTTTTAACAAGAGTAAAGCTTCTGATTATTGCACCAAAAAAATATCTTTTTTCTAATATCGAAATAGGAATGGAAACAGAAAATGCTGTAGAAATTAATAGCGTTACAAATAAATAAATAAGTAGTATAATTAGTAATCCGATTAAAAATGCACTATCAGAAAATACATTATAAATTGAGTAGTATGAGCTAGCTAGGGTAGTTGTATATAAGTAAGTAATAAGAGCAAATACTGCTGTTACTAAGGAATATACTATAAATTGTGCAACCAAAACGGTAAATACCCTTGGCATAGACTTTAATGCTACAGAAAAAGCATTGGATAAATTGGGAGATTCGCCATAAAAAACATTTTTTGAAAGAGAAATGTTTGCTGAAAGCAATCCTGATGAAGCAAAGCCCATAAAAATTAATATAGCTATTGCTACTGTAACAATAATTGATATATATACTCCTGAATCTGTATTAAAATTAATTATTGAAAAAGCCCCACCCATTCCTATTAATAATAAAAAACCTACTAAAGAGAAAAATCCTATTACAGCTGAAACAATTGTTACCAAAATAGATGAAACAAAATGCTGCAAAAAGCTTTTTTTGAATATATAAACTGTCCTATCTAAAATTCCAGCAGTATTCATGTAACGGTAAAAAAGTTTATCCATTTTAACTCTCCTTATATACATACTAAAAGATAATAAAAACTAATGTGCATTATAACATATTTCTATTATTTTGTAACATAAAAATTTATTTTTAATTTAATAAATGAATTAAAATAAGTTTGATGAGGTTTCTTGAAAACCTGCTTAGTATATTAACTCTAAACAGGTTATGAGGTGTGTTTTAAGAATATTTTTATATTTTAAATAATAACATTTATACAAGTGCTATTAGTATTTTAGCAATTATTAACTAAAAAAGGCTAGGTGTTTTTGTGAAAGTAAAAATAATAACATTTAATAATAAAAGCAAAAAAAACTTGCAAAATAAAGGTTTAAATTTATTTTCACCTATAAAAAAAATAAATGTTTATTTGTGTATTATAATAGTATTAATATTTTCTATTTATTTTTCGTTTTATAAAAAAGAAAAAATATTGGAAAAAGAAGAGAGTATTATTCCAGTTATGTCTATTGATAATACAGTTAACATTGAACATCATGTATATGTACCAGAAGCAGAAATAATGACAACTGTAGAAAATGATTCAAATGATAATTTTATACCTACATTTGGAAGCGTTAGAAGCTTAAAAACTATGGAAGAACTTCAAAAATATCTTTATAATGTAGACAGGACTGCTTATGTTACTATTGATGATTTAAATATAAACACTTTGCTGGAAAAAGATTTCCGCTCAAACTTACAAGGAAAAGAACCAAAAATACTTATTTTCCATACACATTCACAAGAAGCATTTATTGATTCTAAAGAAGGAGAAGAAGATGATACTATAGTTGGCGTTGGGAAAAAATTAGCAGAAATACTTGTAAAAGACTATAATATTCCTGTAGTTCATGACTCTGGAAAATATGACTTTGTTGACGGTAAAGAAGATAGAAGCGAAAGCTACCAAAATATGGAACCTGCAGTTAAGAAGCTTTTGGAGAAATATCCTACTATTGAGATTGCAATTGATTTACATAGAGATGGAGTGCCTGATAACATAAAATTTGTTACTGATATTGAAGGAAAACCTACAGCAAAAGTTATGTTTTTTAATGGAATAACAAGATATAATAATAATGGAGAGCCAAAGGAATTGTCCAGTTTAAATAATCCTTATATAAGCGATAATTTGGCTTTAAGTTTGCAATTAAAGTTAACTGCTAATGAAATTTATCCTGATTTTACAAGAAAAATATATATAAAACCATATCGCTATAGCCTTCATCTTTTACCTAAATCTATGCTTGTTGAGGCAGGGGCAAATACAAATACTGTCGAAGAAGCCAAAAATGCGATGTACCCTCTTGCTAAAATTCTTGTAAGTGTTTTGGGAAAATGGGATTAGAGAATTTTCCTTACATAAATTTGTCGGTTTTTTATAATATCTCAAACGTAAATATTACAAAAAATTTTTATACTATTTTATATAATAAATAAAATATGTTTAAAACGTAGGCTAAAGATTTTCAAACCTAATTAATACCAATAATTAAAATTGATAAGCTTACAGAATAATTATATAATAACCCTTTTTGTAAACTTATACGTATATTGAAATATTCCAAAAGATAATTTCTTAGGAGGTGGTATTTTGGAAATATATGCCGATGTTGTTTTTGCTATTAATTTTTTTATGGATTTGTTTATTCTTTGGGTTGTATGTAAGCTTTCGCATAAAAAAATTAGCGTTTTTAGGCTGGTTTTGGGTGGAATTATAATGTCAGCAACATATTGCATTATAATTTTTGTTGCCCCGTTTAGAATATACCTAAATATTTTTGCCTCTGTATTAATATTAATTTGCGGAGTCGCTATAACATTTAAACCTAAGTCTGTAAAAGAGTTTTTCAAACTAATCTTTTTTTCTTATGTTACAGCATTTTCTATTGGAGGGCTGGGCATAGCCCTTTTTTATTTTACAAACATATCTGATGTTATTGGAAATATGATGGGCTTTACTATTAATAATTTTTCGTTTAATATACTGTTGATATCTGTTTGTAGTTTTTATATTATAATAAAATTATCCTTAAGTTGGTATAATAGAATTACATTAAAAAAGCAAGCAATTTATTCTATTAAAATTTTTTATGATAAAAATGATGTAGCTTTAACTGCTCTTGTAGATACAGGAAATTCATTACACGACCCAATAACAAAAGTACCCGTTATTATTGCGGAATTTAATTCGATTAAAAATTTTCTTCCGGATAGTTTGAAATTAATTTTTTATGAAAATAAAGATGAAAATTTGGATATTGTTGCAAATACTATAAGTGACAGCGGTTTTTTAGGAAGAGTTAGAATGATTCCTTTTGTAAGTTTAGGTAAAAAAAATGGTATTCTTTTGGGATTTCGTCCTGACAAAGTAGAAATTACCAGTAACTCTAAAGAAGTTATTGTATTAAAAGATGTTGTTGTAGGAATTTATAATTATAAACTAACCGGAAATAACGCCTATCAAGGTTTGCTAAATCCGGAATTAATAAAGGAGGTATAAAATTGCTTTATTTTAAAATGCTATACTTTAAAGCTAGAGACATGGCTGTTAAAATACTAATGAAAATGAGAAATAGTGATTCAGATACTATTTTTTACATAGGCGGTAATGAAATACTGCCAACACCTTTAAATGCGGACGAGGAAGCTGACCTTCTTTTACGTCTTGGTACAGAAGAAGATTTGCAAGTAAAGTCTGTATTGATAGAAAGAAATTTAAGACTTGTTGTTTATATAGCAAGAAAATTTGAAAACACTGGTGTTAATGTAGAAGACTTAATTTCTATTGGTACAATCGGACTAATAAAAGCTATTAATACTTTTAAGCCAGATAAAAAAATAAAACTTGCTACTTATGCATCAAGATGTATTGAAAATGAAATACTTATGTATTTACGCCGAAATACGAAAACAAAAACAGAAGTATCTATTGATGAACCATTAAATGTGGATTGGGAAGGAAATGAACTTCTTCTTTCTGATATTTTAGGGACAGATGTTGATATAATATACAGGAATATAGAAGATGAGGTTGACAAAGAACTTCTTAACAAAGCAATTGATAAGCTTTCCAAAAGAGAGAAAAAAATTGTTGAGTTACGTTTTGGAATAAACTCCCAAAAAGAGGAAATGACTCAAAAGGAAGTGGCTGATTTGATGGGTATTTCACAATCATATATTTCTAGGCTTGAAAAGAAAATTATTAGTAGACTAAAAAAAGAAATTAATAGAATGGTTTAATATTTAAGCTAGATTATAAAAGACCTAGGGAAACTTTTTTAACAAAAGTTTCCCGAAATATTTTCACCAATTCTTTTGTAAAGTGTATTTAAAATCTTTTGGACTATATCCAGTATATTTTTTAAATAACTGTGAAAAATATGCAGGGTCTTCAATTCCAACGTCATTAGCTATTTCATAAACTTTAAAATCTGTTTTTAGTAAAAGTTTTTTTGCTTCTTCAATTCTTTTCTTTGTAATCGCTTCTGTTATCGTAATACCCTTTTCTTTTTTGTATAATCTGCTTAAATAGCTTCTGTTAATATGAAGTTGTGATGAAATAGTTGAAAGACTGATATTTTTATGAAAATTTTTCTGTAAAATAATATCTGCTTTTTTTATTATAGTGTTAATTTGCTCATTTTGTTTTTTTAAAAATTCTGTCACAATTACAATTTCGTTTTTTATTATTTTTTTTAATTTTATTAAATTATTACATTCAAATATTTTATAATAAATACTTGTAAGAGAATCAGATATTTCCTCAAGTGAGCAATTATAATTTCTTATAAGACTTGATGACCTTGATGAAATAAGAATACAAATATCCTTTATTTCTACACTAACGTAATTATTAATTTCAACTAAATCAAAAATCGAATCAAGCTTTTTAATTGCATTTTCTGTTTCTCCTTTTTATATAAAACATAATAACAAATCTATTTCTTGCTTGCAGTTATTTAGTTCGTTTTTTATAGGGGTACGAACCAAGTTATTAGAATCAGAAAAAAACAAATTTATAAGGGATTCGGAGGCTTCATCAAATGCAACTTTTAAATTTTTTATAGATTCATGATAATGACTTAACCCTATAATTATTTTAAAAGGCATAAAGTTATCAGACAAAGCTGAAATTTCATCGCATATAGACATTAGTTTGTTAAAATGCTCACCGCTGTTGTTTTCAAAGTATACAATTGTACAAAAAGATAAATGACCCAAAGAAACTAAAAGATAATTAATATTTTGAAAAGATATTGTTAAAAGATTTTTAAATATATCAAACTTAAATTGAGGTGTTGGCTTATTTTCAAATCTGTCTAAAGGCTCAAGATTAAATTTTAAAATATAATAATGTCTGAAATCAATCTCAAAATCAATTAATTTTGTTGTATAATCCTTTTCAACACCTTCGAAAATATCTCTAAGAAACTTTTCCTGTTTAATAATATTAATTTCTTTTTTATTTTCCAAGAAATCATTTATTATTTTTTTATTCTCATTTTCATTTTCTATTGAGGAAATTATTTTTTTTATTGCTTCTATTATTTTTTCATTTGTTGTAGGCTTTAATATAAAATCTTTTACGCCATATTTTATACATGAAACAGCGGTCGTGTTCTAAATATATTGTCACAATTTGCCGAAATATATAAAAACTATGTTGGGGGAAATTATGGTTAGAATAAATTTGAGATGTCCATATTATGGAAGCGAGAATGTAAATAAATTTGGTTATAATAATGGTAAGCAAAGGTATAAATGTAACAATATTGAATGCACTCATAAAACCTTTTTTGCTGAGTATACATATAATGCATGCAAACCTAATGTTGACAAAGAAATAATAAAATTGTCTGTTGAG
>CAYYRV010000022.1:0-38722 GCA_964474135.1 uncultured Defluviitaleaceae bacterium | reverse complement strand
ATTTTTTATATACTTCGGCAAATTATGACAATATGTTTAGACAATATATTTAGAATACGACCCAATTATTGACAACTTTATTTATGTATGTTAACCTAAAATTGATATATTATAACATGAGTTCATTATAATTGAACAGCCTTTATTAGTGGTTAAATTGCAAAGCAATTTTCATGTAATTTATTACAAATATTTTTATTTAATCAATACTACATAAAAATTTTGCTTTAAATATTATACATACATAAAAATACCTTTTTTGTAATAAATTTTTAATATATTTTTTTTGCAAATTTTCCGATATATACATTGGATAATATAATTATATATTAAAGTAAACTTTCTAGTTAAAAAATCTTTAGTTTATAATTATAGCTTTTTAAAAATTTAATATTTTTAAGTGACACAAGCAAGGTTTTGCAAAGAATTTATATCATTTTCTTATGAAAATACTCACTGGTATTTGTGAGTTATTCAAGAGATGATTAATATTATATTTCAAAAAATATTTGTACTATTAATAATTGTTACAATTGTTTTTATTTGAAATTAATATTAAATTAAATTGCAGGGGAGGATGTTAATGAAAAAATTAATTGCGAAGCTAATGACCTTTGTAATGCTTGTAAGTGTCATTACGCCTTTTGCACAATTTGAAAATGTAAGTGCGGCTGAACCCGAACTTACTCTAATACCTAATAAAGTTATGACAGAGGGTATAACAAACTTGACACCAAATGTAATTGAATCTAATGTTCCAGAGGACCAATCACTATTAAAATTACAGCTAGACGACCGCCCTGGTTCAGAATACAAAATGGAGTATTATTTGGAGGATAACAAAAAGGTAATATTTACGGTAGTTAAGAATGCTCTTGATGTAGCACATGTTTATTATGATGTTATTGATGCAACTACTGGAAATAGATTAGGCTATAATCCGAAATATTCAGTTTATTCGACACGTGCAACAAATACTACTGCAAACTATGTACGTATAGACACCTTTTTGGGAGATGGGCATAACCCTGATGATGAAAATCATAAAGTTTTAGATGAGGACGACAGAACAACGACAAAATATCTTCCTCCTCTATATACTGGTATAACTCCCCTTTTTAGGATTAGACCAGAAACAGGGTTTTCATTTACTTATGACACTGTTACAGTGCATTTTAACTGGGATAAAGTTAGCAATTCCATTTATTTTGCAACAACAGGAATGACAAAAGGTAATATATATGATTTCAAATTATCTCATAGCCCAGACGGTAGAACATTTACTGAAGTTTCTAAAATAAAATTTAGTACCGGTTTGGAGCTTGCAGTAGACCCAGATACAAAAAAAGTTACTACACCTATTGCAAATGATACAAAAAAATCATCTCCAGCAGAAGAGCATATCGTTAACCTAACTCAAGAAGAATATCCGGGCGACCCAGTTGTAAAGTTAACGTTTTGGTTTAAAGTGCCTAAAATTTGGAGTGAAGAGAAAAAGGTTTATGCCCCTATTACTTCTAGCGGAGCATTTACTGACCCTGCAATAAGGGCTGAAATTAATAATATGGTAATTCCTGTTTTTATAGAATCGGGTGCTGTAATGCAGGTTAAAGTCGCAAATATTTTGCAGGATTTAGCCTTAGGAAATAATCCACAGCCACTTGATGCTACTGTTAATGGCTCTTTTGAAGGTATGAGTATTGATACTGCTAATACTCAAAGAGAAGACGACATTATAAAAGTAACCGTTCAAAATTTGCCACCTAACACTATACTAAACAGCACAAAAATTACAATGGGATATGTACCGAACTTGACTTCAAAGGATACTAAATATAATCCATTTGAGGTATTTACCTTCTTAAAATATCAGGTGGTTGTTCAAGAGGGCTATTATTATATAGCAATAGACCCATATCCGGGTGTTACAGGTGAATATTTATTGCATCATGGAATAACACAGAATAATCTTCTACCTGGTGCTAAAACAGGAATGGTTACACCTACAGGAACTGATAAAATACTTATTCCTACTTATGTCAAAGCTGATAATAAATTTTCTCAATATTTTAAAGTATATTTCAGCCCTGGGCAGGCATTTGATGATGTTAGTAATCCAAAAGATGCTATTTATTCACAAATTTATCACTTTCAAGGCTCAGAGCAAGAGCTTTCTGTAAGTGTACCAAAGGACTTTTACGTTTCTCAATATAATTTAATACCTATACCTGGTGATATTACTAAACAACAGGCTAAATTAAATATGACACTTAATTGGGACCTTGGTGATCAAAGTGTCATTGAAAAACTTGTAAAAGCAAGTCCTGGTGGTGTGTTGGAGTTAGTTTATGATGTTAACTGGTCACTAACACCTGATAATACAACCCCTACTAACTTTTCAAAAGTTAAGCTTGAAATATGGGAAGAACCTTCAACAACATCACAAGGTGCTTTGAAAGTAAGGTATAGCGATTATAATAATTCAGGAGAAGTAGTAGTAAAAGAAGCTTATTTGCAACTGAAACCTGACAAGGATTCTCCAACCGGTGACACAATGCGATACTATGTTTCACCTGATATGATTATTAATACGATAAGCAAAACTAATCCTCCTGCTGCTGATGTACCTTATAAATTACAGTATCCAAACATATATTTTTTAAATGTTAAGCCAGTTTTGCAAAACTCTAAGCCAATTGAGTTTGGGCAATCGCAATACGACAGTATTACATTAAATGATTTGACGAAACTGGAAGTTCCACCTCCGCAAAATCTAATTATTAAATTAGACGAAAATGGAAATGAAATGATTACAACAAAGTCAACGGCGGCAGGCGACCCAATAAATGAAGTTTCATTTACAGCGGAATGGACTGTTCCTGGTGATAAGCTAAGAGAGTTTTTATTAAATTCTTATGGTATAACTCCGCAACTAAAAGATAATGTAAAAATGAATTTATACATTAGCCAAAATGAGCCGTATATGCGCAGTACATTCTCAACATATAATTATGGTAAATGGGAAATGAGAAAAGGTGACTCTAATACAGCCCCTAATTATGACTCAAATGTTGTATCAATACCATTTAATTTAAGTGGAACAAATAACCATTTACTTTTTTCTAATATAAGACCTACTGAAGCTTCTTCTCCTGTTTTAACTTATAACAACAGTGAAGCAAGAGAATTTCTAAGAAGTGGTAAAGTTGTACGTGTTGCAGATATACCTCTTTCAGATAGTTTTTTTAACTCTATGATTACATCAGGTGGAGCATTTAAACTAGACTATAAGCTAGACGGGCTTGATAAAAACCAAAAGTATTATGTTTATGTTGATATTATAGTAACTCAAGTTTCACCTCTTACGGGAGAAACTATTATTGATGCTTCATTGCTTTCAAACCTTTTGGGAGTAACAACAAAAGGTGATAAGGAAGTTCCTGATGGGTTAGACAAAGTTCCTCCTGCTCCTATTCTAAACAAAAAGGATATTGGGCTTGATACAGCAACAATATATTGGAATAAAATACTAGCGTTGCTACAGGGTACAGGTGGGAATATTAATGAAACAATAGAGTATGAAATTATCCGAATAAAGGATAATCAGATGGATGCCAAGCATTTGGATAACAGAGTACCTTTTACAGAGGTTTGGAAAAACATAGGAATTGATTTTCCTGATGGAGCTGAAAGGGCTGGGTTTAGAACAAGTGACCTTGATTTATTCCAATTTAATGGAAGCGATTTTAGTACATTAGCCGACACTATTAAATATGTTTATACTCTTGATGGAGAAATAATTAATTTTAAAGATAATTCTCTTACTCCAAATCAGCTGTATTTCTACTATGTTAGAACAGTAAGAAAATTATATGAAAATGGTAATCAAATTAAAGAAATATATTCTGTTTGGAGTGATATAAGCGTAACAACAACACCGCTTGAATCTCCTAAAAACTTGCAAATAGACACTACAAAAGAATATGATGAATTTAGTGAAATATGGATTAAATTCGATGCTCCTATTTCAGACCCGTCAGTTATTGGTGATATTGTAGAATTTCAGTATCAGCTTAAAAAAGATACTGATGATTGGCAAACTCCTGTAACAATGAATTCTTCTACTCTAAAGGCATCAGCCGAAAAATTAACAGAAGACGGCTGGTATAAGCTTTACTACAAAATAACAGGGCTTGAACATAATACCCTTTATAATGTAAGAGTTAGAATGGTTGATAAAGACGGAAATGCTTCAATGTATACTAATGCCGCAACATTTAGAACTGCTTTTGATTCGGATAAAAGAGAAGATGAGGAAAATGTTAAGGATTGGATTGACCACTTGAAAAAAGAACTTGAAAAGCTTTTGAAAAATCCTTACTGGATTTCAAGAAATAGTCAAAGTTATTTTGAAGTAATATATAGACCATCAATGTTTGATTATGTATTAAGTCAATCACCTGACGGGCAAATTGAGCTTCCTTCAAAAGATAGTGGGCAGAGTATATATTATATTCCAGCAAGTGCATATAAAAAAGCAAATCAAGCTAACAAAGGATTCAAATTTACAAACGGAAATGCAGAAATAATAATACCTCCAGGGGCAATAGACCTTGATAACAATGCCGCCATTTTAGCTATGTCACATGGGCTGAAAAAAGGGGATTTTAAAGATTATTTCATAAGAATTTCTGTAACTAATTCATATGCAGACCAAATAGAAGGAAATGAAACGCTAAGTAATATTTTTGAAGTAAGAATAGATGCGGTTGGTACAACAAAAGATATTGCAGTATGGGATGATGAACTCTTATCAAAATTGGCTAAACTTGTTATTGATTATGCTTCTAAAGGTGAGTATAAGGACAAAATCGAAAATTTTGTTAAAGGTGATGCTCTTAATGAAGAACTTTCAAAATATATAATGAATATTTTAAATATTGCGGAAGTTGATATTATTAATACAGTTTCATCTCATATGAGTAATTTTGTAAAAACCAATTTACCTATAATAACATTCGACAAACCTGTTATACTTGCTGTTACAGGCTTGGACGGAACAGCGTCTGTTTCTGCTTATCAATTAATTAATGGTCAATGGATGGTTAAAGAGGTTACTCCTTTTGGAGAAAGTCAGGCTATTTATACCAATGAGCCAGGTAAATTCGTGTTTGTTGGAAGAATAATTAATATTCCTGGAATTGATGGAGTTGATAAAGGCGGTACAATTGTTGCTATTGTAGCTAAATATGGTTTAGACGATTTCCTTGGAAAAGGAAGTATAGACATGGATTCTCCTGCAACTAGAAATATGGTTATAGGAAGCATTGCTAGAATGGCAGGTGCTCCAAAAGGTGCTGATTCTGTTGCATGGCTTAAAGAAAACAAAAATATCGTTGTATCTTCAAGAAATATGGCAAGCGAAATTTCTACACAAGAATCAATTTATCTTGTTATGTGTCTGTATGAAGTTAAAACATCTACTAAAGTTTCTACAGTTAATATTAGAAATATTAGTGCAACTTCTAATTTAAAACTTGATGACAAATACAAACAAAGTGTTCGTGCTGCTTTAGAGCTTGAAATATATAAAAGTCAAATAGCTAATGCTAATGATTCAATTACTATTAGGCAGCTATTAGAAATGCTAGGTTCACTAGACGATAAAACAAGACTTTAGAATCATAATTTAGAACTATACTAAACAAGAAACAAAAATATTACAAAACAGCATTTTATTGATATTTCTTCTCTCATAATATCAGTAGAAAATATCTTGGTAACTTTTTATTTAGATAAAAAGTGTCAAAAATTTTAATCAGAATTATGTAGTGAGAGTATGAGGGAAACTTTTTTGAAAAGTTTCCCTCATACTCTTTAAACAAAAAACAGATTTCTTATTTTAATATGATAAGACAATTATCACGTCTCATAAATACATGTTAGTTTAAGAATGCCTCTTAATGAAAGGAAAGTTAATGATGAGAAAAAAACTTAATAAACTCATATCCTTCTTTATGCTTTTCATTTTAATAATCACCAGTATGCCTTTAGAAATTGCATTTGCAAGGTTTCAAAATCCTATTAATGATTTTAAGATAATAGACTATTCTCCTATAACAAGTGCTGATTATGAATTTGATATTAGCTGGGATCGTCCTGAGGCTTCAGAATTAATAGATTATTCAGCTTTAGAACCTTCTAGCAGTGATTATGAACGAGCGACAGGATACGATGTATTTTATAGAAACTCTACAAAAACCCCACAGTTTCCTGCTGACCCACAATATAATTTTAAAACTAATGATGAGCATATAACCGAAAGAATAAAAAACCTTCCTCTTGACAAAGGAAGTATATACTCTTTTAAAGTTGTTCCATATCATTATCATCAATATAAAACAGTTGATGCAACAGGCAAAGAAATATTTGTAGACAGAAGAGCACCTTATACAATTCCAATAGCAGATATGCGACAACATCTTTACCTAACAGATATATCAGTATCAGCATCAGGTGCTGGGACAGAAATGACAGTTCAATGGGATAATCCAACATTTGATGGAAAGGAAATTTTTTCAGGATATAGAATTTATTATGCACAAGGCGGAAGTAATATTCCTGAAATACCACGGGATGGTTCTGGTAGAAGGGATGTTTTGATGGACGACTCTAAATTAAAACGTCTTCCAAATAACAGACTTGAATATACTTTTACAGACCAAGATTTACAAATAGGTAGCTTTTATGCTGTTAAAGTTGAACCATTAATAGGTAGTCAAGCATTTAGATTTACAGGCAAAGATACATCTCTTTATATAAATAATATAAATTACCGTTTATCATATGTAGATTACAAAAGAGAGTATAGAACTAACGAGGCTTATGTGAAACCTAAACTACGTGTAGTTCAAGACGGGCTTGACCATATAAGATTAATATGGGGCTCTTTAGCCAATGTAGCAGGTGATATAGTAAAAGTAGATATACTTCAAAGTGATACAGGAGATTTTACAAATTCATCAAAACTTATAGGTACTTTATATGACCCTGATACAAAAAACACTAATTATTGGCGGTTGAAAGCACCTGAGGGTAAAACTTATTATATGATTAAGATTTATTTTAAGCTCAAGCCTGGTGAGGTGGGAGAAAGTGGCTACAGAATAATGGAGTCTGAAGTAGCAACATATGACCCTAAATATGCTGATTTTTACCCTTATTCACCAACAATACTACCTCCGATAACAGATAATGAAAAAGCACCTTATTCATTAAATGTATGGTTTAAGGCTTTTACAAGGCTGCCATACAATAAAGACGAAATAGGCGACCCTAAAATAAATGGTTTATACTTAGATAAAGATATGGAATACACAGTTTGGGTATCTGATGATTTAAGAACATTAGAAGACCCAGCGATAGTTGGCTTTCCGATTGCAACTCTTCCGGCAACAAACTTACGTGAAGAATTAAAGACAGATGAGTTTGGGAATGAAGATTATTATTATAATTCGATTTTTACGCAATATATTAGGAGAAACCCTATAACAGGTGCTATTGAACTAGTTCCTCTTGAATCAAACAAAGTTTATTATATAAAAATAATCGCCACAAGGAAGCCCGGGGAACAACAGTCAAGACCGGCTTATGGCTCACATTATATTCGTCCTAGTGAAGATGTTGCATTGATTCCTCAAATGATACCTGTTTATATTAAAAAAGACGAAAATGGAGTAGAAGTTATAACAGATAAGTCTATAACTATTCAATGGGACTTAAAATACTTTGAGGCATATAATGGTAATAATTATAGCTGGTATAATAAAATAGGCGTAAAACCCGATGGAACTGTAGTTTTTGGAAAAGACACAGAGACAGAGGGAGTTAAAGTAATATACTTAAATGATTTAAAATACTTAATAAATATGAAAGACCCTGAGCAAGCAAAGCAAAGAATAAAAAGTGATTTATTAGCTGCAGGGGCTAACCCTGATGAGGCAAACAAAGTAGCATTTAGGTATATGGATTTAACAAACAAACAATATGAAATTCATACAGTTGAATATGACTACATGACTGAACTTGGAACATATGACGATTATGTTAATAAGCTTCTTTCTGCCGATGAGGACAGAACTCTTTGGACAAAAATTCAGGAGACAGGTGACCCTAATCACCCTGAATTTGAAGTAACAAAAGTAGATGCACCGACACCAGGAGATATAAAGCCTAATACATCTTATGTAATATTTTTTAGACCTTTTATTGAAAAAAACGGTAAAAAAATTGCATATTATCCAAGTTATGTTACGGCAACGACTTTAACAGAAAGGTTTCCTACTGATATTGACCCTACTGTACCAAAATTAGAGCCTGTATCCGCAACAGATACAACGCTTGAAGTAAGATGGGAGTCTTCAAAGGAACTTTTATATGAGTTAAGATATAGTGAGCTTCTGACAGATTATCCTAATGGCGGAACTGTAATCAGTAAAGAAGATATTGTAAAGAATGGTAGAATAGTCAATGAAGATGGCAAACAATATACTTACTATACAATTACAGGTTTATTTCCTGACACAGTTTATTATCTTTGGATAAAAGCAATTAGTGTAGTCGATGGCAAAGAGAAGTCCTCTGCATGGTCTAATCCTATTGACATGAAAACAAAGGATATTATGCCTCCCGACCCTCCTAAAAATTTAGGTTTAGCCGGAAAAACAAGCGTTGAAAATTATAATAAAGAGAATAAAACAGAATATGTTCCTCTTTTTAAAGATTATATGATTATTGAGTGGATGAGGGATTATTTAGACCTTAACAATCCTGAAGCAGGAGAGGCAGCACCGGCACCAACACCTCCTCCAGAAGGTGGGGAAGGAGACAAAAAAGAGCCTGATGCTGTTTGGCTTCAAAGTCCAAGTTTATTAAGCACATATATGGTTAAATTTAATAATCTGACTCCTAATTCACCTTATTATATTAGGGCTAAAACAATTTTAACAGTTAAAAGGGGAGAAAATGGAGGAATTGTAAGGTCATATAGCTACACTGTGCAAATTTCTCCTTATGAGGACTTTTCCGATTTTGTAGAAATTACTGTACCTCCTCTGGAAGCTTTTACAGATGGAACAAAGATGAAACGTAAAGAATCTGACTGGAGCAAAGCTATTGTAATAAAATCTGGAAAATCAGATGGAACTTATGATGGTGACGTAAATGACAATTTGTATCCTCTACCAGAACAAGATTTTGAAATTTCATATGACCCATATTCACAAACGCTAACATATAGATTTAGGTCAGATAAAGTGGGAGCAGACGGCTTAAAAGATAATCAAGTAGACCAACGTCTTATATCACGCCTTGTCCAAAACAGAACTTATACGTATGGTATTGATTTGTCCGCATATGATAATAGGTATAACGTAAGAAACAGAGTTATAGAAATGCCTTATTCTATTTTTACTGCTTTTGAGGAAAGAAAAATTGACCTTAAAGTTAGGGCCGGAAACGTTTCAATTACTGTACCTCCAGGTGCTGTTGCAAATGCAGAGGTTAAAAGTATGTCTGACTTTGGAAAAGGCTCAACAGTTAAAATGAACGTTAAAACTACTGTTAATACAACACCAGCAATTTCTCCAGCACAAAGCTATGCATCTACTCCGCAGGAATTATCTGTTTTAGTAAGTAGCCCAAGCAGAACTGTTAATGTTAAAAATTTTAATAAGGATATACTTGTTGAAATGAATTTAGACAATAGATATTCTGTTTTGGATAAAAATATAGGGGCTTATACTGCGGACTCAAATTCAGCTGGTTGGCAGCCTGTTAGTAATAAATATAATAACGTTGCTGCTACAATGAGTTTTTATACACCAAAAGCAGGAAACTATTCTGCCATAGCGGGTGATGTTCCTGTTAGTTCGGTTGCTGATGTAAATAGAAATGAGATGTATAATGTTACAACAAGAATAACAATATCTGACATGGCATCTTATGATTCAAACAAAGTTATTACAGCAAATCAGTTTAATAATATTATTGCTGCTGTAGCAAATAACAAAACTGCTGTTGAAATGAATGCACATTTGAGTAATGGTGATTTCCAAGAGTTAGGTAAATCTAAGCTTCTTGTAAGCGGAACAAATGTTACAAATGAGGCTGGAGTGAGTTCTTTGGTTAGACTTTATGAGATTAAAACTCAGTCAAAGATAAAAGACTACCCTGATATTACTCAGTCATCTTTATATGATATTTCTTCGGCAGACCCACAATATCAAGAAAGCTTATTAAAAGCCGATTATTTAGGTTTTTTCACAAGTGCTTCTGCAAACCCAAAAGGTGGAATGACATTTGGTGATTTTATGTATATGCTTAGTATTGTATTAGAAGATTCTGCTTCTTAAAATAATGTGAGTTCGACGTAATAAAGCCGTGTCGAACTTTTGCCAAAATACCGTAAATGCTGCATTACTTGCTAATGCTTGAAAGGTCGTGGGAATCTTTTTTCAAAAAGTTCCCACGACCTTTCAATAATAAAAATTACTCACATTATTTACAGCTATCAACCCATGCCTTTTTTACAGCTTCGGCAACTTTTTCTGCTACTCTTTTATCAAAAGGGGAAGGTATAATATAGTTTTCATTCAATTCCTTTTGCTCAATTAAATCGGCCATAGCATATGCCGCCGCCAATAACATATTTTCATTTATATCTTTTGCTCTAACATCAAAAGCACCTCTGAAAATACCAGGGAAAGCAAGCACATTATTTATTTGGTTAGGAAAATCTGACCTTCCAGTAGCAACGATTCTAGCCCCAGCATTTTTTGCTAAATCTGGCATAATTTCCGGTATTGGGTTTGCCATAGCAAAAATTATTGCGTCTTTTGCCATTGTTTTTACCATTTCCTCTGTAACAACCCCAGCACCTGAAACTCCAATTAAAATATCAGCGTTTTTAATGACTTCTGAAAGAGCTCCTTTTTTGTTATTAGGATTAGTTATTTGGGCTATATGCTCAAGTTCTTTGTTTTCTTGTGGTTGGTCTTTGCTTACTGCACCACTTCTTCTACAAAGTGTGATATCCTTAAATCCCGCTTTCAGCAGTAATTTTGCAATAGCTACAGCCGCCGCACCAGCCCCAGATATAACCAGAACTACTTCATCTATTTTTTTATTAACTATTTTTAATGAGTTTATTAACCCAGCCAGCGTTACAACAGCCGTGCCATGTTGGTCATCATGAAAAACAGGTATATCGCAAACTTCTTTTAGCTTTCTCTCTATTTCAAAGCATCTTGGTGCAGAAATGTCTTCAAGATTTATTCCTCCAAAACTTCCTGCAAGTAAGCTTATAGTTTTGACAATTTCATCAACATCTTTACTTCTTATACAAAGTGGTACAGCATCAACGTCTCCAAAGCTCTTAAATAGCACACATTTTCCTTCCATAACAGGCATACCAGCCTCAGGCCCGATATCTCCTAATCCTAAAACAGCAGTTCCATCGGTTACAACAGCAACTGTATTCCATCTTCTTGTATATTCGAATGACAATTCTTTGTCTTTTTTTATTTCTAAACAGGGTGCTGCAACACCTGGTGTATATGCAATAGAAAGAGATTCTTTTGTATCTACTGGGACACGGATTTTTGTTTCTAGCTTTCCTTTCCATTCTTTATGCTTAATTATTGCCTCTTTGTTAAAATCCATTTTAAAACCTCCAATAAATTTTTAAAATACTTTAATTTTTTTTAAGGTATGTTAGAATATAGTTTACTAAACATAAATAAAATATTGTTATAAGGTGGTAAACTATGTTAAAAAATCTCCCTCCAGTAGGCTTACGAACTTTCAAAACGCTACTAGCAACTATAATTTGTGTCATAATTATGGAATATGTATTTAATGAAACACCTTTTTTTGCTTGTATAGGAGCAGTTGTTGCTGTAGAAAAGACTCTTGAAACATCAATAAAAGCCTCAATATCGCGAAACACAGGAACAATTATAGGAGGAGTATTGGGCATAATATTTGCAAGCATATCTGTTCAACCTGTCTTTTTAGCATTAGGTATAGTTCCTCTTATATATATTAAAAATTTAATTAAAAAGCAAGACTCTATTGTTGCAGGAGCAATAGTTTATTTTGCAGTTGTTTTCCTTAACCCAGGAGGACAAGCTTTGCTATATGGCACTAGAAGAATTGCTGGAACTTTCTTCGGTACTCTAATTGGCTTTGCAGTAAATTATTTTATTTCTTCACCAAAAAACACAATAGAAGCCAAATAAAAATCTTAATCCTAATTTTTTTATTAAAAAAAATTAGATAAGGATTTTTTATAGATATAGCAAACTCGATACTAAAAAGATAAAGCTTTTTGAAGGGTTTGGGAAACTTTTTATCGAAAAAGTTTCCCAAGGTTTTAATCTTTATTTGTTTTTTGTTCACCCTTATTTACAATTTCCTCAATTATATGTTCAACATTATTAATTTTTTTAACAATATTAAATTTATTTTTATCCTCTACTACATCAATATGGCAGATTGCCTTATAACCACAGTATTTGCATGCAACAGACTGATTACTTCCCAATTTATTATAAGGTGAAATATTTATATTTCCTTTAACAATCTCATTTCCTATCTCAATAACTTTACCAATAATATGGTCTCTTAAAACATCAAAATCTTCTATAGTTGCAACGGAGGATTTACTGCTAAATCCGTTTCCTGTAAGCTGAACAGGTATTATTTTAGACCATCCATTAATATTATTGTCAATTCCTTTTACTACATTTTCGTCTTTTAAAACAAGCCCCGTCATTTTAAAAGTTTTTAAAATCATTTCCTCTAATTTTTCTGGAATTATTTCATCATTATATTCCAAAATAGGGTCATCAATATTAAAATAAAATATTCCCCCTGGTAAAACTTCGCCATGAATATTGTCCTCGCCAAAAAAATAAACAGCATTTTTAATAAAGGCATCTAAATACATTAGAAGCTGTAACTGCATACCGAAATATAAATCGCTTAAGTCAAATTTTTTTGCACCTGATTTATAGTCAATTATTTTTACATACTTATTTCCATCAAAGTCAAGTATATCTATTCTGTCTATTCTTCCTGTTAAAATCAGTTTTTGTTTTTTGTTTATATTAAAAGAAATACTTGTAAATGGTTGACCTTTTCCAAAAGAAATTTCAGCGCCAAACGGCTTAAAATCTCCGCTTTTAATATGTTCAGACAATGCCCAAATAGATTTTTTTGATATTCTGCTTATTCTTTTAATAATATATTTATATTTTGCAGTGCTTAACAGAATTTCGTCTCCCATATTAGGAGCTAGGTTATTTATACAGCCCTCGACAAAAGTATCTATCTTTTTTTTATCTAAAGCCTCCCAATCTATTTTTTCGTCTGATATTTTTTTAGAAAACTCCTCTAAAATATTATGAAAAAGATTTCCGTAATCAGTTGGTTTAAATTCATATATTTTTCGTTCTTTTGCATCTAAATTATACTGCACAAAGTATGCAAAAGGGCACTTTATATACTTTTCCAACCTAGAAATGCCTGTAATAATTTCTTTTCCGTAAAGCTTTTTTACAGAATGCTGTGACAAAAATTCGTCTTTGTTTTTCTTAAATAAAATTTTTTCCATAACTCTAAGCTTTTGGGCATAATAGTCAATATTATTAAACCAATTATATATATCCTTGTTTATTAAAGAAGGCTCATCACCAGTTAGGTAATAATTACGCAAGACCTCTCCCATTTTATAAAACATTGGTTTAGGAAGTGTTATAGCTTCTTTTTCATTTCCTGCTGTTTCTATAAGATTAGGAAACATTTTCTTTATCTTGCTAATAAGGTTTGAGGGTTGCATTGACTTACCATTCAAATTACCCATACAATAACTTAAAAACAATTTGTTTTCAGGCTTTGTAATAGTTGAGTATATAAGAAAATCGCTTGCATAACTTTTGCGTTTGCTGTCGGGAGCAAGCTCGACTCCTGTAGAAGTTAGGAAAAGTCTTTCGTCGTCAGATAACAAGCCTAATTCTTTTTTTGTACTAGGAAGAATTCCTTCGTTTACACCTAAAATAAACAATGCTTTTATTTTAGGGAAACGTGAGCGTTCAATATCCCCAATTAATACTTGGTCTTGTGCTGGAGGAATAAACCCTAAATCTGTAGCTGTAAATCCTGCTTCTAAAACTTTTCCAAATTGCTTACAGTTTATTTTCTCTTCTCCTAATATTTCAACTATTTTATCAAAAACTGTGCAAACTTTATTGTAAATTTGGCTATGCTGGTTTGCTACTATATGATTTCCCTGCTCTGTCATCTGCAATATCCAATTATCTAAAGTTTCGTTAACATTTAGGTATTTAAGCAAAGCAAATATTCTTTCTGAAAATTCTCTTACAGAAAGCTTTTTAGTTTTTATAATATTATTGCAAAAAGGTTCAAGACAACATAAAACATTTTTTTTAATAATATTTATCTGCTCAATATCAAAAAAGCTATTTTCAGAGCCATACTGCCAACTCTCCAACTGCCATTTAGTACCTTTTATTCCATATGCAAGTACATAGTTTTCCAAAATATCTATGTCTTCAACACATACATTAGTCATATTTGTTTTTAAAAATCTAAATACAGATTCATAATTCCAGTTATAGGCAACAATGTCTATAGCAGAACGAATAAGTTCAACAAGTGGGTGGGATAATATATCTGTTTTTGAGTCAATAAAAAAGGGAATATCATATATACTGAAAATACTTTTAAGTGGCTTCTCATAATCACTAATTACAGGGCAAACAATTGCTATTTCGCTATATCTGTAATTGCTTTCTCTTGCTAGATTTAAAATACTAATAGCTGTTTCTGTAACTTCAGTATATATATTTGAGGCAGAAAGTATAGAAATATTTTTAGCCCCCTGATAATATTCATTTTTATTTAAATGTAAAAAATTTTTTTCTAAAAAAGCCATTTCAGGAAAATTTTTAAACCTATAATTTTTATCAAGAAGTATAGGTTTGCTTATTTTTACATTGTTTTGCTCTGCTAATTTGGTAAGCTTGTTAACTGTATTTTTTATCTCAAAAAAAGGGTCTATTTCCTTAATATTTTGATAATGACTTTCCTTTGACTTTAATGTTAATGCAATTGTTACATCTGAACATTTAGTTAATATTTTTTCTATTATTTTATATTCTTGTGGTGTGAAACCTGTAAAACCATCAATCCATATATAGCTGTCGGCAAGGAATTTAGAATCATCTATTTTGGACGGAACAAAATCTAATGCTGTATCCGTTAATATGTATTTATTTTGTATATAGGTTACATATTTATTATAGATTTTATAAAGGTCGGTCATTTTTAGATAAAGACTTTCTTTATCTTTAATTGTATCAATATATCTTTTAAAGTCTCTTAACTCAAAATTATATTGATAAAATTCTCTTATTATTTGACTTAAATTTTCTATAAAGCCTTGTTTATCTACTGATTTACCATAAAATACTAGTTGGCTTCTTAGCTCAAAAACAATTTTTCTAAGAAGCATATTTTTGCCCGATTCATCTAATAGTTTACCTGTAATACCTCCTGTTTTTGAAAAAATATTGTATGCTAACCTTTGGAAACTTAATACTTGAGGAAAAATAATAGCATTATTATCTGAAAGCATACACAAGTTTTTTTCTGTTTCTAAAGTAAACTGCTCTGGTACAATACATATTAGAGTTTTATTATTATTTTGTTTACAAAAGCTTATTATCTCTTTTAAGCAATATTGTGTTTTTCCTGTTCCACAGCCTCCAAAGATGTAATTTAGGCTCATTTTTTTCACACCCCGTATAATAATGTGAGCTCGATAAAGTAGTGTGTATACAACATCATCAAACAGTTTTATATTAATCTAAATTTAATGCCTTATGCAACTTAGTAAGCTCCATACAAAGTTTATTAAAGTCTTCAGGATTAAGAGACTGAGGGCCGTCCGAAAGTGCTTTTTCAGGGCATGGATGCATTTCTATCATTAAACCATCTGCTCCGGCGGCTAATGCTGCTTTGCTAAGTGGGGCAACATAATCTCTAACACCTGTACCATGACTTGGGTCTACAATAATTGGCAAGTGGCTTTTTGACTTAATTACAGGTACTGCGGAAATGTCTAACGTATTTCTTGTGGATGTTTCATAAGTACGTATACCTCTTTCGCAAAAAATAACTTTTTCGTTACCTTCCGCTAAAATATACTCGGCTGCATTTAGCCATTCATCTATTGTTGCGGATATCCCTCTTTTTAATAGTACAGGTAAGTTAGTTCTTCCTACAGCTTTTAATAAGTCGAAATTCTGCATATTTCTTGCACCAATTTGCAATATGTCTACATATTTTACAGCATTTTCAACAGCACTTAAACTGGTGACTTCACAAACAATGCGAAGCCCTGTTTCCTCTCTTGCTTGTGCCATGTATTTTAGTCCTTCTTCTTCTAATCCTTGAAAAGAATAGGGAGAAGTACGAGGCTTGTACGCACCGCCCCTAAGAATTTGTGCTCCTGATGCTTTTATTGAGTGAGCACACTCTAATAACTGTTCCTGGCTTTCAACAGCACAAGGTCCAGCCATAATTACTAAATCTCCTCCTCCTATTTTAATGTCTCCTATCTCTACAATAGTTGGGGTTTGCTTAAACTTTTTATTAGAAAGCTTATAGCTTTCTGTAACACAAACAAGTTTATCTACACCTTCAAAAAGTTCAAGGTTTTTATTTTGAAGCTTTGATTTTTCGCCTATTACTCCTATAATTGTAACAGATTCTCCTTTTGATAAGTGTGCCTGTAAGCCAATTTCCTCCAAGCAGTTTATTACACTTTTTATATTATTTTCTGTACAATTTTGCTTCATTACTACTATCATATTTATGTGATTCCTTTCCTGTATGTATTGTCAATGTATGTTTGGCACAATAAAAACTGCACTCAACTATTTAATTATATTTACACATGTGATATACCCTAGTTAAAGTTTTTTTTAGAGTTTGAGAAACTTTTTTAAAAAAGTTTCTCAAGGTTTTTTAATTTGTATTTTTAGGCAAATCATCAATATAAATCATACCCATTTCTTTTGCCCTTTTTTCAATTTCTTCATCAGAAATTAATATTTCAGAATTTGAATTATTTTTAGAATCAAGAATATTTTTATAAACAAAACTATAAAAACAATAAAAAACTAGGCTCATTATAATAATTCCTGAGCCTAACCCCAAAAGATAGTTTTTTAAATTAAATTTCAATAATATCACCCGGTCTTTCTAAGTTAAGTATAAGCTTAACTTCTCCTTGACCAATATTTAATTTCTTTGCAATTTCAGAAACAGAAAATCCTTCTTTACTAAAAGCAACTATCTCATTAAAATAAGGGCTTTCAGCAATTTTATTTTTTTGCTTTATTTTCAGCAAACTTTCTTTTGCAGTATTTGGACTGTTTCTATGCTCTATGTTGATTTTAGTATAAATATCTTTTAAGTTATCAACAACAGGTTTCTCAATTTTTTCATCGGTATATTTAGTTTTGTATATATCTGCAATTTCATTTTTCTTTTCATCAATTAATGAATATAAAAATAAAAGTTCCTGATATTTTTCCTCAATTTCCTTAAAAATATATTTTGAAGTGTCATTGAGTTCCTCCATTGCTTTATCAATCTCACTTATAGAAACATCTAAAGCTTTAAAAGTATTTGATGCCTCAAAATATTCACTTGTATTATTTTTATCACTATTAAATAAAAATAATGATATAATTATAAAAAAGATACCTATAATTATTGAAATAAATAAAACTATTTGAAATACATCCATACACTAACCTCACATTAATTGTTTATATCTTATTTTGAACAAGATATTATGTAAAACACTCCTAATATATAGAAGTGTTTATTAAATTGAAGAAGTATATTATTTGTAGCAAATGTTTCTACAGGGACTTTAGTTAAGAACCTATTTTCAATAAGGTGTTGTTCGTATTTGAAAGTAGTTATAGTGCCATTCCTTGTTGTAAAGTCTCAACATAATTTTTTTATTATGTATTTTCTAACACGCATAAAATGGCAAAAAATTATTATTTCAAATGTGAGCAAACCATTTTTGAGTATAGGTTCTAATAAATTTATTAAATATATTCACTGATTTTTAGCATGTTATTTATTTAAATTGAAACATCAAACATACTTGAACTTTTAGATTTTGATTCTTCTTTATTTTTTTCTTTTGATTCTTTTTTGTTTTTAGAACCGCCACCGGCATTTCCTCTTCCATCTTTATCAACAGAATGTTCTGATTTGTTAGACTGCATAATCTGCTGGTCGCTATTCTTTGTTTGCTTTTCCAGTTGTTGAGAAAATTGTTGCTGGGTTACTTCATGCTTTCCTGATTCATTATTGTTAAGCTTATGAATATCGGCAGATTTATGAACCATAACTTGCATATCTATAGGTCTAATTGACAATGTTAATCACCTCTAACTATAACTTCCAATAGAAATCTTAGAATCAACGTTTCTAAAACTACAATGAGATATATCGTCCCGTACAAACATAACAGCATTACCGATAATAATTTTCACACCCGACCGAATAACTTCCGAAACTCCGACGTAACCTCTGTTTTGTTCAAGAGATGGTGCAATTTTGTTTATTTTTTCTTGTGCTATATTTAATTTTTCCCTTAAAAACATTTTTGTATGAATAGTTTTTAATAAAATATTTTTTTTATCTTCACTTAAACCTGTTTCTTTATTTAATGTATTAAGATTATCAACAATTTTGTCTATTTTATCATACTCATTTTTTATTAAATTATACTCATTCATAAGCTCTTTATAAGTGTCTAATACTTCGGGATTAAACCCAACTTGAAGGGTTGTTGCTGTAGCCATAGTTGAACCTATTACTTTGGCATTTATTTTTTGCCCTACATTAATATATCCTCCAACTAGCAAGCCTTTTCTACCTCTAAGTTCTAATGAGCCTCCGCATTTAACTGTACTATGCAGAATACTATCCGCAAAAATATCTTTTCCAGCTGTAAGAGTACAGCTTTCAGCATATTTTACGGTTAAATTTCCTCCAGCATTAATGTCTGCTTTTTCTTGCCCTTGAACTCCACTATTTAAAATTATATTTTGTGCAGATTTGATTTTTGCACCTTCTACAACTCCAAATACTTCTATATCTCCATCAGCAATAACAGTAAAACCTGTAAGAACATTTCCACGTATTACAACTGAGCCGTTAAAATTAATGTCACCTGTTGCATTATCAATATTTCCGGCTACTTCAAGCATAGGAGAAATGTTTACTTTTCTACCATCAAAAATTATTTGCCCACTTATTTCGGAATATAATTCTAAACCACTTGCTGATATTGTAGTATTTTTACCTTTTGGTAGTGGTGGAGCAGGTTTCGGTTTTTTACATGGAATAGGTGCCCCAAAAACGTTTTTACCATCTTTACCATTTATGGCAGGGTGTGCAGTTACAAGCTTTTCTCCTTTTTGAACCATATCAATTAAGTCAAGATTTTTATAATCTACTGTTCCGTCTTTAAGAGTTTTTGGTTTCCTTGATTTTTTAGATATATCAAAATGATATTCTAAATATCCGTCTTTTCCGTCTTCAAAATTTTCACCTACAGCTAATAAATATGACCTATTAGGTGTACGTTCTTCTGCAAGTTCTTCTAAAATGCCATCAATTATTCCGAAATTAATATTTGCTTTTGTAACAGCATTTTTAATGTCTTGAAGAGTTGCAGGAGTGCCATGATTAGTTGGTGGTATAAATTTAATATAAGCTTCCAAATTGCCTTTTTCAACACTAATTTTGATATCTTCCGCCTCTTGTAAAATTTTTGTATTAGAAGATATTTTTTGCACAATAACATCATCATCAGATTTATATATATCACTAATAGCTTTAAAGTCTATATCTTGAATTCCATATCCCTCAAGAATACTTATAATTTCCATTCTGGTAGGCTTTGTTCCATCTTCATCATTATGTAGTATTAAATATACTCCATCATTCTTTACTTCCATTCTAACATAGTTATTAATAATAATTTCCACAGATATCACATCCTTATGTTGTAAATAAAACCGATTTGTATTTACCCAATCTGTTCTGTAACTTTAAAATAGCTTTTGCATGAATTTGAGAAATTCTTGATTCAGAAACACCCATTATGTTGCTAATTTCTTTTAACGTCAAATCCTCAAAGTAATAAAGAGTTACTACCCTTCTCTCTTTTTCGGTTAGTTTATCAATAGCATTAATTAATGTCTGTTTAACTTCTTCTTTTTCATATTTTGTTTCTGGGCTTTCTGTAATAGAATTAGCATCAATATTAAAGCCCAACTCGTGATTTTGCTCTAAGTAATCATCAAGAGAAACAAGTGTAAGAACAGAAGCTTTTTTAAAAATATCTCTTACTTCATCTAATGTTATGTTTAATTTTAAAGCTATTTCTTCATCTGTAGGTTCGCGACCAAGCTCAAATTCCATTTCTGAATAAATTTGTTCTAGCTGCTTGTTTTTTTGTCTTAAAGTACGAGGAACCCAATCTAACTTCCTAATGCTATCTATTATAGAGCCCCTTATTCTGAGAGTTGCATATGTCTCAAACTTTACACCTTTTTCATAGTCAAATTTATCTATAGCATCAATCAGACCAAAAATACCATAGCTAATTAAGTCCTCATACTCTACATGTTGCCCTATGTGTATACTTAGCCTGCCGGCTACATATTTAACAAGAGGAGCATATTCTACTATTAAAGTATCTTTTAAAGTAGCGTCTCTAGTTGTGCAATAATTTTGCCAAACTTTATCAATATTATCCATATTATCCATAAATGACAAATGCCCTCCTGAAAAATCACTTAAAATAAGTTTAGATTTTGTCATTAAAGTACTATTGTAAATAAATATAGGTAAATTGAATCATTAAAAAATGTTTCAAATTAGCTTTTTAATATCTTTGATATTCTCCTGTATTTCTAGTCTTTTCAAAATCAAATAATTCGTCGTCAATATTTTCTTCATCAGAAGATTCATTTTCTGCTTCTGTTACTTCATTATTTAAATCAGCAATAAGTTCTTCTTCTTTGGGAAAAACTTTTGTTGATAAGTAAAGCTTTACAATTAATCCTACAAAATATGATAAAATAATTATACTTATAAGTCTTATAGCCATATCTGTAAGAGAAACATTCTGGATAACATTAATAATGCTAACAACCAGTGCAGCAACTATACATATATAAATTTGTATTTTTTCTAACACAAAAACCATCCTAACTTATTTTATTTATAAATAACTTAAAATCGATATACAAATTAAGTTTAATAAAATCAATAAATTAACGTAAGTTTGATGCGATAAAATTGCATTAAACTTTTGATAATATTCGTACAAATTTATCTAAAGTTAGGCTAAATTTATACTATTAACATAAAAATATTACGATTTTTTGTATATATTAAAAGATGATTTAGTTTATCATACTAAAGTTTAATTAATAAAAATTCATAAAAAATTAATAATTGTTTTTTATAACAAGTAAACAGATATTTTTTTATGAAAGATTACTTTAAAATTTGACATAACTAAAACTCGTATCAAATTACAAGAACCCCATGCCCTATAGTTTTTATAACAAATTTTCCGGTGTCTGCGTGAAGCTCAACAGTCCTACCATAATTAGCTCCAGTTTCTTTAGCAAGAATAGGTATATTAAGTTGCCTTAAAATTTTTATAGATGCTTCCACATTTCGGTCGCCGATTCTCATACTATCGTTGGTAGAATTAAATGCAAACATTTGTGCTCCTCCAGCCAGCTTAGCTTTAATAAGCTCTTTTCTAGCTCCAATATTCATCATGTCTTTTATTAGTTTTACGGTTGCAGTATCGGCGAACTTAGCTACGTTTGAATTATTTTGAATTAGATTGCTATCAGGAAGCATAATGTGTGCGAGTCCGGCGACTTTATTAATAGGGTCATAAAGTGCTATTCCCACACAAGAACCCAGCCCAAGAGTGGTTAAAATTCCGGGGCTTTTTAATACGTTCAAATCTGCCATACCAACAATTATAACATTACCAGCCATTTAATTTACTCCTAAAGACGATAGTATTAACTGGAATGAAGCCATATCCGGCACAAGTATAAAATATCCCGATACGTTTTCTGCTCCAGCCTCAAAAACTGATTCTATAAATAACACTTTATCTGCAACTTTACCAAATTCAATTGCTGGCACAGAAAGCACAGCATTAGCCATATCTCTGGATAAATAGGGTATTGAAGGCACAATTTTTTTATTTATTAAGCTTGCCAAAGAGCCTAAATAAGAACTTGCCAGTATGTTTCCAATTTCATTTAATGCCGAAAGCTCCATTTCTGTAAAATCATCAGTATTTCTGTTTGAAGTTCCCATTAAAATATCTATAAGAGGGTGGGCACACTCTTGTTTTACAATAAACATCATTATACCATTAATGTCCCCTGAAATGTTAACAAGTATTCCTATTACAAGTTTTTCAGCTCCTCCGACGAAATCGGCAATATCCTTAAAATCCAAAAGATTTATAACAGGAACAGACATCTCTACTTTTCTGTTTAACATTTTAGCAAGCGATGTAACAGCATTACCGGCTCCGATATTTCCTATTTCTCTTAAAATATCAAAGTGTAAATTATTAAATTCATCTAATTTTTGTGCCAAAATTCCCACCTCCTAAAATCCAAATTTTTGTAAATCTTTTCGCTGTTCTTCAAATATAAATTGAACAATTCTGTCCTGTTCCTCTGGAAGTATACCAATAAAGCTTGCTCTATACTCATATTTATATACAGACTTAGGAAATTCTTGTACATTTAAAACTTTTGCTATAGTTATCAAATAATCACTATTAAAAAGCAACAAGCATTTAATCTTTGTATCTTTTTTTACATTATGATTACTTACAAACCTTATTCCCCCACCACTAACGTCTTTTATTACTGCTTCAAACATCTGCTTACTATCTACAATACTTATATCGTCAGAAATAACAGAAAATTTTAGTGGTAATAAACAAGCAAATCTAAAATATTCTCTACGCTGGATTCTTTCGCCTTTAGACGTAAGTTTTATTTTCATTAATATAAAGTTATTTTCCTTAAAATAACCTAAAATTCTACTGTCAAATCTAGTCATAGTCTTATCTGTGATAAACAAAAAAGAATAGTCTTCTTTGTTTGAAAGTTTAATAATTTTTCCATATGAAATAGGTGCATGAACAACAACATGCTCACCATCTAAAATATTAACTACTTGACTGATATAGCATTTAGCAAGTGCTTTTTCTCTCTTAACAGTAATCTCTATTCTATCGCCTATATTAATTTTATCTGTAAGCATCAAATAATTCTCTCCCTACTTAATAAGGTAAGTTTGACATCATAAAGATTGTGTCAAACTTTTGATAATACTCGCACAATATAACCAAAATTAAGCTAAATCTATGCTTATAACGTGGAGAATCTTACGATTTTACGCTTATTTAACAAGATGGTTTGATTTTCCTAAATATTGTTAATTAGCAAAAATATTAACTAAGTTTTTAAAGAAAGATAAAATACCTTCTTGGGGTGCGCTTTTACTAATATCTAATATATTTAGGGCTATGTCTTCAGTTGCTCTTGTAAACTGAGAAAAAGGAAAACAAATAGAAACAGGCTCTTGTTTTTTTACAGCTTTTACAAGGTTGTTATCATAAGGTATTGAGCCTAAATTTTGAAGTTTAATATCCAAAAACCTTTCTGAAACTTGATTTAGCTTGCGAAAAATCTCTTCTCCTTCTTTTTCATCATCAACCCTATTAACTACTAGCTTAAGTTGTGGTATAATATCTGCACTTTCTTTAACTGCTTTAATAATAGAATATGCATCTGTCATAGATGTTGGTTCTGGAGTTGTTATAATAATAGCCTCTTTAGAGGCTTTTATAAAACTAACTACAGAATTTGATATACCAGCACCTGTATCTATTATAATAATATCCGATATAGAATCTAAAAGAGTAAGATTTTGGAGTATAAACTGCATCTGCTCATTAGTAGCATTAGCTAACTCAATAAGACCTGAACCTCCAGAAATAAACTGTATGCCCATAGGTCCTTGTGTCAAAACTTGATAAATATTTGCATTTCCAAGCAAAACATCAGCAAAACTATATGCAGGCGTAATTCCAAATAAAACCTCAACATTTGCTAACCCTAAGTCAGCATCTATTACCACGACTCTTTTGCCATGTTTTCTTAGTTGTATAGCAAGGTTTACAGCTAAGTTGGTTTTTCCTACACCGCCTTTTCCGCTGGTTATTGTAATAACTCGTGAAGAGAAAAAGCTTTCTTTTGTAGTTGTATCTGCACTTTGAAGTTCATCAACAATATTTTCGGTGTTATTGTCAGCATCATACAGTTGCTCCAACTCAATTTTCATTTTTATAATGTCTCTCAATTTGTTTGCTTGATCTGTCAAGTTTATATTCCTCCTAGACCCATTAAAGCCCTCGCTATCTTTTCAGGTTGAAGTACGTCTATGTCATCTGGTACATTTTGCCCATTTGTTATATATGATATTTTTTTTCCAGTTAGATAACAAATATTTAATATTGAGCCTAAACACGTAGTCTCATCTAGTTTTGTAAAGATAATTTTAAAGTCACTTATTTTTGAATAAATATTAACTATATTTAGCAAATCTTCAAATTTAGTAGTTGAACTAAGAACTAAAAATCTTTCGCTTTTTGGAACTTCCTTTAAAAACAATCCCAGTTCTTTAATATTGTTTTCATTTTTATGTGACCTTCCTGCTGTATCGACTATTATAATATCATTTAGTTCTGTAAAGTTATTTATATATTCTACCAAATCTTCATTACTATATGCTGTTCCGACTTCAACTCCTAAGATTTCCCCATATGTTTTTAGCTGTTCTACCGCTGCAATCCTATATGTATCAGCAGTAATCAAAGCTAAAGATTTATTATAATTGAGAATAAAGAGAGAAGAAAGCTTTGCTATAGTTGTAGTTTTACCAACACCGGTCGGACCCATAAATACTACAATTTTAGGGTTTCCTTTTTCAGCAACTTCAATATTGACAATTTCAGGTTCTCCAATAATATTAATTATTTTATTATATATAACTTTTACGATAATGTTTAAATCAATTTCATCTTCATCATCAATATACGAAATATCTCTCAAAAGTTCTTCTGCAATATCAACAGTAACTCCTTGCTCAATTAAAGCGTCATAAAATATTTGTATTAAATTATTTTCATACTTTCTTTGTTCGTTTTTATTGTTATGTTGAGCTAAAGTAAGTTGTGACAGTGCCTTTTCTAACAAACCCTCTGTACTATTTAACCTTTTTTCTAGCCTTTCTATTTTTTCCTTTTGTTCAACTATAGTTTTGTCTTTTATATTTATTTCTTTAGGAATAGTATTAGAAGGCATAACAGAAGGAGTATTTTCCTCAGAGGAATTTTTAGTGATTATAGTAGAATCATTCTTTATTGTTTCAACAGAATCTGCTGCAATTGTTAAATCTATTTTACTAGTTTTATTCTGACTTTTATTTATTGTTTCTTTATTAGCAATATTTGTTTTTTCTTCATATGCTGCTGTTACTTCAACAAAGGGTTTTCTAAAAATAGAAAAAATACCTTTTGGCTGAGTTTTTTTTATATTAAGAATTAGGGCTTCAAGCCCTAATTCCTGTTTAACCTTTTCTATAGCTTCTTGTTCTGTTTGTGCTTCATATTTCTTTATTTTCAAGTTAGGCTCACCATCCCAATAGATTGTATTTCAGAAGCTGGGTCTATTTCATTATATGAAAGAACTACTAAATCGGGAGCAACCTGTTCAACAAGTCTTTTAAAGTAAATTCTTACTATTGGCGAAGTTAAAATTATAGGCTGTACGCCCATAGAAGTAAGCTTGCCTGTTTCCGAGCTTAGATTGTCAAATATTCTTTGTGTTGTCATAGGGTCAAGTGCCAAGTATGAACCTTGGTCTGTTTGCTGAATACTCCCCATAATTTGTTGCTCAAGTTCAGGGTCTAACGTAATAACGTTATTAATGTCACCTTCAAAATATTTTTTTGAAATAGCTCTTCTTAGTGCTTGACGAACGTATTCTGTCAGCATATCTGTATCTCTTGTTATATGGGAATAATCAGCAAGAGTTTCAAGTATAGTTACTAAGTCTCTTATTGATATTCCTTCATGTAGAAGGTTTGCAAGTATTTTTTGAACGTCACCTATAGACATAAGTTTAGGAACTAACTCTTCAACCAAGACACTATTGCTTTCTTTAACATTATTAATAAGAGTTTGAACATCTTGTCTTGTAAGAAGCTCGTGTAAATGCCCTCTTATTACCTCTGTAAGATGAGTAGCAATAATAGCAGGAGGGTCAACAACTGTATACCCTAAAGCCTCTGCTCTTTCTCTTTGATTTTCGGAAATCCATAAAGCAGGTAAACCTAAATACGGCTCAACTGTTTCTATTCCGTCTATTTCCTCTTCAACGTATCCAGGGTTCATAGCCATATAGTGGTCAAACATAATATCTCCCTCGGCTACTTCAACACCCTTTATAAGTATTTTATATTGATTAGGGCTAAGTTTAATATCGTCTCTCAAGCGAATAACAGGAACAACTGCACCTAGTTCCAAAGCTATTTGTCTACGAATCATTACAACCCTATCTAAAAGGTCTCCACCCTGACTAGAGTCTACTAATGGTATAAGCCCATATCCAAAAAGCAAAAGTATAGGGTCAACATTTAATAAGCTTACAACATTTTCAGGGCGACGTATTTCTTCTGTTTCGACATCTTCAGCCGAAAGCTCGGTTTTTATATCCTCAACCCTTTTATTTCTATTCATAACATAAGCACAATATAATATAATAATACCAAAAGGTATAAATAGTATTTCTGGGAGAGGAGTAATAATACCAAGCCCAATCATAACAAAACCGCAAATAAAAAGAACTATTGGCTGGCTAAAGAGCTGTTTTGCAACGGTTGAACTAATGTCTGATTCACTTGTAGCTTTTGTTACTAATATACCTGTTGCTGTGGATATTAATAAAGCAGGAAGTTGGCTAACCAATCCGTCTCCGATTGTCATAATAGCATATAAGCTTGCTGCATCTCCTAATTCCATAGGAGTACCTGTTCCCATACCTGTTACACCTAATATAAGACCACCAATTATATTTATAAGTGTTATTATAATGCCGGCAATAGCATCATTTTTAACAAATTTACTAGCACCATCCATTGCTCCGTAAAAATTTGCTTCATCTTGAATTTTTTTACGCCTTGCTTTTGCTTCTGTTTCGTCAATAAGCCCTGTATTCAGGTCGGCATCAATTGCCATTTGTTTACCAGGCATAGCATCAAGCGTAAACCTTGCTGTTACTTCTGCAACCCTTTCAGAGCCTTTTGTAATAACCAAAAAGTTAATCAGTGTTATAATAAAGAAAATAATAGTACCAACTACAATATTTCCGCCGGCAACAAAAGCCCCAAAGGTACTTATAACCTCTCCTGCATAACCGCTTCCTAACATTAGACGTGTTGATGATAAGTTAAGAGCTAGTCTGTAAAGAGTTGTAATCAAAAGTATTGTAGGAAACAAGGACATTGATAATGCTTCCTTTGAATACAATGCATCTAAAAGAATTATGATAGCTAATGAAATACTAATCATTAGAAGAAAATCCATTAAAGGAGTAGGTGGTGGTACTATCATTATAATTACAATTGCAATAATAAAAACTCCTAAAAATACCTCTCTAAATTTCACTTTATTAACTCCTTTGCAAAAAAATGATATATAAAGAAAGGCAACTTTGCTGCAATTCTTTTAATAAAATTTTTATATAAAGAACATTTGAAACAAATTTTATTTAATGTGAGTCAAAAAATTATTAAATTATGGTAAATCAATAACATAATATCATTATAACCAAATATTTTATCATTATTAAATAATTAACTTAATATAAAAATATACAGTCCAATTAATATTATACTTTATATCTCAATAATATTCTATATATTTTTTTATTTTAATATATAAATTTTTAATTAAATGTTTATTACATAAAAGCCTATCCTTTAAGTCAAGAGTTTAGGATAGGCTTTAAAATAGGCTTATAGTCTAACTTATGTTAATTTATAATTCTGCAAAAACTTTATTATTAGTAACAGCACATACTAGCTTTACACATTCCTCGTAATCTTCAATTAAACAAAGTTGCCCTGTTGAACCCAAATATCTAATAGGAATTGAAACTGCTCCTGAGGCAACTCCTCCTTTAGAAATATTCACCTGCCCTAAATCTGAGCCATAACTATCTGTTATTTCCATTTGAAATTTGATATTAGATTCGTTTGCACATTTTTTAATAGCATCAATCATTTTTGGTGTGCATAATAAAGAAGAATCTTTTATTTTGATAGCAGCTCCTCTTCCTAATTTAACAGGCATTTTTTGAGTAATAAGAGTAGGTATATCATAGGCCGGTGTTACATCAACAGAAATACAGAAGTCAGGTTCTACTGTATAAGCGGCATTATTTGCACCTCTTAATGCAAGTTCCTTTTGAACAGAGAAAACATAATATATATCATAAGGAGAGTTTTTAATATTTTTTATTGCTTCTATTAGGGCTATTGCGGAAACTCTTCCAAGTGCAGGCGAGATAACTTTCATATCATCAACGATTGTTTCAGAACAGAATGAACAAGTATCACCGATAGAAACGTATTTTAAAGCCTCTTCCTTAGTCTTTGCTCCAATATCAATATATAAATTATTTAATACCATTTCCTTTGGATTTTCTATTTCTTCACAACAAACAACTCCAGAAATGCCATTTTTAAAAGCTACCATTTTTGAAACAGCTTGAGAAGGCTCAATTTTTCCAAGAGCCGAAAAACGCAAAAATCCAAAATCATCAATAAAACTAATCATCATTCCAACGGTATCCATATGTGCAACTAGCATCATTTTTTTGCCGTTACCTTTTTTATGTGCTATTATATTTCCTAATATATCTGTATTTATTTCATCAACATATTGCTTTATTTCATTTATAATTATGTCATGCAAATTTTCTTCACTACCAGAAGGAGCAACAACTCCAAATACCGATTTTAAAAGCTTGATGTCCATTAAAATAATTCCTCCTCATTAAATGCTATAATATACTTTTCAACTAAAAGTTTCATAGCCTCATAATCTCTTTTGTCCATTATTGAAACAGGAGAGTGAATATATCTGCAAGGAACAGAAATTCCTATTACAGGTGTTCCGCCATGAGAGCCATGAAAATTAGCGGCATCTGTTCCTCCCATTCCTGTACGTCTGAATTGATATTTAATATTATTTTTTTCTGCAACTTTAACAATTGAGTTAACGTATTTTTTTAGATATACAGAGGTTCTGTCAGACAAGGATAAGGCAGGTCCTTCTCCCTGTGTAGTTACATGTAAATGCTCTTTCACACCTGCTGTATCAGAACAAACCGTTCCTTCCAAATTTAAAATAACATCAGCAAATACTTTATTTGCACTTGCAAAAGAACCTCTTAAACCTACTTCTTCTTGTACACTGAATGCTGCTGTAATTTTGTAAGGAATATCACTTTTTAGCATTTCAATTATAATAGCACAACCAACTCTGTCGTCCAAAGCTTTTGCTTTTATTTTGTGTTCTCCGAATTCTGTAAACTCACTGTCAAAACCAATAAAATCTCCTAAAGAAACAAGCTTTTCTGTTTCTTCTTTACTTGACAAGCCTATATCAATATAAAGCTCATCTAATTTAATAGCCTTTTTTCTATCTGCTTGTTTTACTAAATGAATAGGTCTTGAACCTATAACACCAGGAATTTTGTTTTTTCCTATTTTAACTGTTTTAGCAACTAAAATTCGTGGGTCTGCGCCCCAAGAGTCTATTTTAATGTAGCCGTCTTTGTCAATACCCTTTACGACAAGTCCTACCTCGTCCATATGAGCGCCTAATGCAATATGTTTACCTTTTGCATTTTCATTTTTAATAGCAATTAAATTACCCATTTTGTCTACATACATTTTATCTACATAATCTTTTATTTCTTCTTTTATAACATTTCTTATTTCATTTTCAAAACCAGGAAGCCCAAAAGTATCTGTTAATTTTTTTATGAGCACAACATTACCTCCAAATCACAGCAATTTAAAGATATTACAAAAGCTGAAATAAGCTTTCCAACTGATACAATATCTTTTATTGAAACAGTTTCAACAGAAGTATGCATATATTTCAGAGGGATAGATAATAGCCCAGTAGCAACACCATCTCCTGATACTTGTATAGCCATTGCATCTGTATGAGACATTTTCGGTAATACCTCTATTTGATATGAAATATTGTTTTCTTTTGCAACTTCTTTGAGTGTTTCAAATATTTTATAATGAATATTAGGGCCTACTGCTATTACAGCACCTTTTCCCATTTCAAATGTTTCATACTCGCTTAACCCTGGCATTTTAGCAAAAGTTACATCTACAGCTATTCCAATATCGGGTTTTATATTGTATGCGGCTGTTTTAGCACCTCCGCTTCCTACCTCCTCTTGTGCAGTTGCAACAAAATAAATATCAGCAGAATGATTAAAGTCTTTAAGATTTTTCATTCCCTCCAAAAGTGATGCAACTCCTGCTTTATCGTCGAAGGACTTTCCAGAGAGCAAACCATTCTGAAGCTCGATAACTTCTCTTTTAATCGTAATTAAATCCCCTATTTTTACAAGTTCATTAATTTTTTCAAAGCTATATCCTGTATCTACAGCCATTTCATTCATAGGAACAGCTTTCTCCATATCTGCTTCTGTCGATAGATGCGGAGGCTTTAAGCCAATTACCCCATAAACTTTTTCCTTGCCATGTATTATTACTTCTTGACTTAATAGGGTTCTTTGGTCGTATCCTCCTATGTTTGTGAACTTAACAAAGCCTCTTGAATCAATATTTGAAACCATTAGACCTATTTCGTCCATATGTGCAGCAAACATAATCTTTCCTTTGCCTTTTCCATTTTTTATTCCTATTACATTTCCAAAATTATCTATTGAAGTCTCGTCACAATATTCTGAAAATTTTTCTTTTATAACTTTTGCAACTTCATTTTCATAACCTGATACGCTTGTAGCATTACAAATTTTTATTAAAAATTGCTTTGTGTCATCGTAATTCAAACAATATTCTTCCTTCCATTATTTTTTATTTTTATATATTGGGTCTTCAACCCCAAGCCCCGACTTTTTTCAAAAAAGTTTTCTAAGGTCTTTTGTCTGCAATTTAATAAATACCCCTGGGATTACATACATTAGGGCAATAACCAGCATCGAACAATGCCTTTAAAATCTCATTTTTATGCTCATGCCCAAAAGCCTCTAAAGTAACTTGAAGTTCAACAGCAGAATTCCTATTAATATTGACAAACTGGTTGTGGTCTAATTTTATAATATTTCCTTTATGTTTTGCAACAATAGTAGAAATATTAACAAGCTCCCCTGGTCTATCCGGTAACAAAACTGAAAAAGTAAATATTCTTCCTCTATTAATAAGCCCATGCTGTACAAGAGAGGAAATAGTTATTACGTCCATATTTCCACCGCTTAAAATAGGTACAACATTTTTATTTTTTTCTTTAAGGTGTTTTAATGCAGCAATTGATAATAATCCTGCATTTTCCACAATCATTTTATGGCTTTCCATAAGGTCTAGGAAAGCATCTGTTAGTTCCCTGTCATCTATTAAAATAATGTCGTCCAAATTTTTTTGTATGTATGGAAAAACCAAATCTCCAGGCGTTTGCACAGCGACACCGTCTGCAATAGTCTCGACCTTTTGAATACTACAAACTTTGCCTTTTTTAATAGATTCATTCATACTTGCAGCACCCTTTGGTTCAACACCTATCACTTTTACATGCGGATTAAGAAGTTTGACAAGTGTAGCAATTCCAGCAGCTAAACCGCCACCACCAATAGGAACGAGTATAATATCTGTATCAGGAAGATTTTTAAATATTTCATATGCTATTGTGCCTTGCCCTGTTGAAACGTCTAAATCATTAAAAGGCTGTATAAACTCATAACCTTCGCTTTCCGAAAGCTGCTTTGCCGTATTATAAGCTTCATCATAAAAATTACCGCTCAATATGACTTCTGCACCATAGCTTTTTGTGTTGTTAACTTTAACAAGAGGTGTTGTTGTTGGCATAACAATACAAGCTTTGGCATTTTTTGCTTTTGAAGCATATGCGACACCTTGTGCGTGATTTCCTGCCGAGCTTGTTACAATACCTTTACTTCTTTGTTCATCACTTAATGATGCAATTTTGTAATATGCTCCTCGTATTTTAAAAGAGCCTGTTATTTGCATATTTTCGGGTTTTAAATAAATTTTATTCCCTGTTACTCTTGAAAAATATTGACTATATAATAAATCGGTTTTTAATAGAACATTCTGTAATATATCTCTGGCATTTCTGAAATCATCTATAGTTTTCATTTATTTTTATACACTCCCTTATTATACTGAAATATTTGTTTTATATTGTAACCTATTAATATTAAAATAGCAAAATAAAAAATTATACTGGAACTATAGCTTTTTTTAAAACTATTGACTAGTATCTAATGCTTATATATAATGTTTAAAATAGCGATTAGTATAGAGGTTTTTTGCAATATTTTTATACCTCTATAAAAACGCATAAAATATATAGGAGTTGTTCTAATGAATTTTTATAATTTTGTTACACTTGCTTCTACAGTTATTAGAGGTGGAGATTCAGATGCAGCACCAGCCGTTACAGAAGCTACTAGTCAAGTTGCCGAAAATGCTGGATTGCTTGGTCAACCTCAGTTTTTTTCAACAATACTTATTTATTTAGCTCTTCCATTAGCACTTTACTTCTTCATGTTCAGACCACAACGTAAACGTGAAAAAGAAATTAAAGATATGCAGGCTTCGATAGGTGTTGGGGATAATGTACTTACATCAAGTGGTATGTATGGTGTTGTTACTGCTGTTGGTGAGGATTGCTTTATTGTAGAATTTGGAACAAATAAGGGAATACGTATTCCTATCAGAAAAATGGATATCCTTGCAATAAAGACTCCTAATATAACTCCTTCTTCTAGCAAAGATAATGAGTAAATAAAATTAGAAAATTTCAAAAAAAGAGGAAGCTTTTTTATAAAAGATTCCTCTTTTTTTGAAAAGGGTTTAACAAAAATATTTCTTGGTAGTTATTCCGATAGTGCTAATTCTTTTATTTTTTCAATGTCTACAGGAGTGTAATTCCATCTCTCAACACTAACACAAGCTGACTGTTTTGTAATTGTTTTATACATTTCGCAACTATGAACATGACCATAGATATAAAAGAATGGGGTGGAAGGGTTATAGTATGTTGGAGGCTCATGTTGCAACACTATAAACTCATTGATTATAATTGGATACTTACTAACTTCTTTGAATCCGACATCAAGCCACCATTGTGTATTTCTATTTCTATCATGATTACCCATTACTAAAATTTTATTTCCATTAAGTTGAGAAATAGTGTATTCAGTATACTCTTTATTAGAAAAGCTTACATCACCCAATACAAAAACTTTATCCTGTTTTGATACTACTTGATTCCAATTTTTTATAATTGTTTCGTTCATTACTTTAATATTATCAAAAGGTCTGTTTTCATATACAATAATATTTTTATGAAAAAAATGCAAGTCAGCAGTTACAAATATTTTTGAGATAATAAACAACTCCTTAGAACATGCTTAATACGCTTATGTAATAAGCATGTTTATTAAAAAAATCTTAAAAGTATATTAGAATAAATAACGTGAGTTCGATGCAATTAAGGTGCGTCGAACTTACGTTAAATAAGCTTATAGTTTTTTGCTGTACAATTTTATTTTGTTCTTAGTTTAAAATTATTTACTAATCCTTTAAGAGTAGAGGCTTGAGATGATAACTGCTCACTTGATGCCGCAAATTCTTCTGCTGTTGAAGAAACTAAATTAACTACATCTGATATTTTATCAATCTCTTTATTTAATTCTTTGGTTTGTGCTGATTGCTTGCTGCTTGCGTCTGCAATACCTTCTATTATACCTGATGTATCTTTTGTATTTGCAACAATTTCATTTAATGATTGTGCAGCGTCTTTTGCAATCTGGCTTCCGCTTCTAACAGCCTGCAATGATGTTTCAATTAATTCTGTTGTACTTGCCGCTGCTTCTTTGGTTTTATTCGATAAGTTACGAACTTCCTCTGCTACAACAGCAAAACCTTTTCCAGCTACACCGGCTTTTGCTGCCTCTACTGCTGCATTAAGTGAAAGTAAATTTGTTTGTAAGGAAATATCATCTATAGTTTTAACTATTTTTACAATTTTATCAGATGTCTCTTCTATTTCTTCCATAGCTAATAACATTTGTTGCATTTTGTTAGCACCATTTGCAACAAGTGTTATTGCATTTTCGCTTATAACAATTGCATTTTGTGCATTATCTGCATTGTTATTAACCTGTTCTGACATTTTATTAACAAAATCAGATATTTGAACAACAGCACTTGTTTGATTGTTTGCATTTTGTGCAAGCTCCTGACAGCCTTCAGAAAATTGGGTAGAAGCATTTGCCAATACTTCAGACGTACTATTAATCATACTCATAGCCGAATTAAGCGACGATATTATTTCCATAAGGGAAGTTTTTAAAACACTAAAATCGCCGATAAAATCCATTTCTACAGTTGTTGTTAAGTCACCTTTGGCTAAGTCACTTAATACACGTTTTATTTCTAATATGTATATATTAATTTGAGAGCTGGTTTCTAAAATTGCTTCTTTTATAGGAGAGTAATCGCCTTTATAGTCCATATTTATATCTATATTTAGGTCACCTCTTTGTAATTTACCCATAACTTCTGTAATATTAGATATGTAATTTTTTTGTGAGGAAATCATACTGTTTATAGAGTTTTTAAGATTATTATAATCTCCGACAAATTCTTTTTCTATTTGTTCAGAAAGAATGCCTCTTTCTAAAAGACTTAAAACCCTTAAAATTTCACCCATATACATTCTTTGTTTTTCCATTGCTTCTGTTATAGATTCTTTAATAGGATAGAAGTCACCCTCATAATACATATCGATTTTAGTATTGAAATCGCCTTGGGAGAGCCTAGACATTATGTAAGAAATATTATCAACATATGATTTCTGTGCATCAATCATTCTATTAATGCTTTGTGAAAACAAATCTTCTTGAGAACGCTCTGTTACCTTAACAGAAAAATCACCTTTTGCTATAGTTGCCATAGTTTCTGCCCAACCGTTAATCATATTAGACAGTTCAAGAAAAGAATTAAACACTTTACCAATTTCATTTTTAGGTATTTTATTTACATTAAAATTAATATTATAGTTTCCTGTTTTAATAACTGCATCTGATATTTCTACTATAGAATTAAGAGGTGAAATTTTTTTATTTATATACTTAATTAAAATTATAAGAGCAATAATTAAAGCTATACTACCTGTAATAACACTTATAATAATACTTTGATAAATAGCCTTATTAGTTTCAAATGTAGACATTGCAGTTCCTAAAACCCATCTTTCACTAACATTTTCAAAGTTAACGGGTGAATATCTAAACCTAAATTGTGTTCCTGATACTACTGATTTTGCAGTTGTTTCATATACCTCACCTGTAGAAATTACGTTATTTATTGCACTAATGTCTTCAGTATAATCAGCCCAAACATCATTAGCAGATTTTCCTACGCTTTCTTTTGATGGGTGATAAATTATAGTTCCTTTTTCATTAATTATAAATAAGTATCCTGTATCAAAAATTTTAATGCTACTTAGCAATTCTTCAAAAAAATCAATGGTTATATCAAGTGAAACGATACCTTTAAATTGATTGTTAACCATTATTGGCTCGCTTACGGTAATCATTAATACATCTTTTCCATTAATATTAAAGTAGTATGGTTTTGAGATATGAGTAATGCCTGTAGCTTTTGGAAAAGTATAGAAATCTTCATTAATGTACTGTTCTTCTAAAGTGGGTTGTGATATTATATCACCTCCCGATTTTGAAAAATAAAGGGGTTCACGTTTATTAGTATTATTTTTAACCTTTTCATCTAAAATAATGATACTTCCTATTGCGGAGTCGTCATCAAGCAAAAATATACGAGATAACTCATCAATTCTATCATCAGTTATTTTATTTTTCTCTAATTCGGCTTCTACTATATTTGAGAGCAACTGTACCCCGCTTGTTGTCCTTTCTATTTTTTTGGAAATAATTCCAGAATAATGACTTCCCATTTCTGTTATATATTCATTTAAAAGATTTTTTGAAGTTGATGAAAATATTGAAAGAATTGAAATCATAACTACAATTATAACCAAACAAAATATTCCTACTGTTGGTAGCGAAATTTCCCATTTTAAGCTACTATTATTAACTTTATATGACCTTTTAAACATAAAATTCCTCCTAATTGTATTAAGTTTTATTTTTATTTTTATATCTAGTATATTATAACAATAAATATTTTTTGTAAATAAAATATAAATGGAAGGTATTTTATAAGTATAATTTAACGTGAGTTCAACATAGCCGAAAGAGCTTGTGAAACAAGGCGAAAATCGTAAGATTTTTCACATTATAAGCAAAAATAGCAAGATTTTGGCTAAATTTGTGAGAATATTATCAAAAGTTCGACGAAGCTTTATTGTATCGAACTCACGTTAATTTAATATTAAAAAGTGTTTTTTAATTACATTTTTTCTATTATGTATAATTGTGAATTTGTCATAATTTGTAGAAACTTACTATTGACAAAGATATGTATAATTGCTAGTATATTTATGTTATAAAGTTAATTAAATATGAGCTTATCAAGAGAGGTGGAGGGACAAGGGCCCTGTGAAACCCGGCAACCGGCATATGCAACGGTGCTAATTCCCCCGGGGTTTTTCCGGAAGATGAGATTATCTTTCTTCAATATTAAAGCCCGTTTGGGCTTTTTTTAGTGCATAAAAAAATTTAGTACCTATATTTATAGGTTTTTAATTATTAAGGAGGATTAATATGCAAAAAAGATTATTTACATCTGAATCTGTTACTGAAGGACATCCAGATAAAATTTGCGACCAAATTTCTGATGCTATTTTAGACGCAATACTTGAACAAGACTCACAAGCCAGAGTAGCTTGCGAAACACTGACAACTACAGGGTTAATTTTTGTTGCAGGGGAAATTACAACCAATTGTTATGTTGATATTGAGAAAATAGCTAGACAAACAGTTCGTGAAATAGGATATGATAGAGCGAAATATGGCTTTGACTGTGATTCATGTGCGGTTATTACGTCTTTAAAGGGGCAATCACCAGATATTGCTATGGGTGTTGATTCTGCATTAGAGGCTAGAAAAGGAAATGAAGATGAAGCAGAATCTACAGGTGCAGGAGACCAAGGTATGATGTTTGGATTTGCTTGCAGCGAAACAGAAGAATTTATGCCTATGCCTATTTCACTATCGCATAAACTTGCGAAAAGGCTTTCTGAAGTAAGAAAAAATGGAACATTAGAATACTTACGTCCTGATGGAAAAACACAAGTAACTGTTGAATATATTGACAACAAACCAGCAAAAGTAACGACTGTAGTAATTTCAAGCCAACATTGTCCAAATGTAGAACAAGAAAAAATTGAAAAAGATATTATTGAACATGTAATAAAACCTATAATACCATCAAATTTATTGGCAGATGATACAAAATATTTTATTAATCCAACAGGAAGGTTTGTTATCGGAGGTCCTCAAGGAGACTGTGGGTTAACAGGAAGAAAAATAATTGTTGATACATATGGAGGTTATGCAAGTCACGGCGGTGGTGCCTTTTCCGGAAAGGACCCAACAAAGGTTGACCGTTCTGGGGCTTATATGGCAAGATATGTAGCAAAAAATATTGTAGCAGCCGGTCTCGCAGAAAGATGCGAAATAGAGGTTGCTTATGCAATAGGTGTTTCCAGACCTATGTCTGTATTGGTTAACACTCATGGAACGGGAAAAGTTTCGGATGAGAGAATTATGGAAATAATAGAAAAGCACTTTGATTTAAGACCGGCAGCAATTATTAAGCATTTAGATTTACGCAGACCTTTATATAGGCAAGTTGCAGCATATGGTCACTTTGGAAGAACAGATTTAGATTTACCTTGGGAAAGACTTGATAAGGTAGAAGATTTGAAAAAAGAATTATAAAAAATTTATTAAGACCTTGGGGAAACTTTTTAAAAAAAGTTTCCCCAACTCCCCTTCAAAAACTTTATCAAACAAACGCACTTTGTGCGTTTGTTTTTTGTACTGTATCATCTGGGTATATTAGTTTTTAGCAAAGAGTTTCCTTCTACACTGTGCTTTTCATAACCGAGATGTTCTTCCATCTCAGCCTC
>CAYYRV010000021.1:0-39432 GCA_964474135.1 uncultured Defluviitaleaceae bacterium | reverse complement strand
GTCATATGCCGCATTTAATTTACTATAATCCATCCTTTCTGTTACCTCTATCAGCCTGTGTACCGATTCATCTGCATCAATTTTTATTTCTATATCAAATGGCAGCATTAGTTGGAATACTTGCGCTTTCATTGTATAATTTGTGTGTTGTAATTGTTTTTTCATAAATCTATTTTACAACAAAAAACGAGAGTTTGCTCGCTTTTATGCGTTCAACTCTCGTTTTTTTTTGGCTGTTTACGAGACAGCCCTTTTTTTATTTATACTTAATATTTATTTAGGTACTGAACTATTCATAATAAATTTATATGCCCAATGTGTTGATGGAACATCTGTAAATTCATCAGTTCCTAATGGTTGTAAACTTCTTTTTTCTGAATTACAGAATAAAGTAGCAATCTCTGCTCTTGTAATATTATTTCCAGGTTTAAATGAACCATCTGGGTAACCAAAAATCATACTATTACTTGATGCAAGAGATATAAATTTGTAACCCCAGTATGATTGAGGAACATCTTTAAAGTTGTTTGTTGCTGAACCACTTAAACCATAAACTGTATTTAATACAACGCAAACTTCAGCTCTTGTAATAGTAGCACCTGGTTTAAATGAACCGTCTGGATAACCTTGCATGTATCCTTTTGAGTAAACATAATCAATTGCATCTTTTGCATAATAATTGTTAGGAACATCTGTAAAGCTTGCAGTTTGTGTAACGCTTCCTTTGTCTTGTGCAAGATTGTAAATTATTTGTGCAACTTCAATTCTTGTTGTTGCTCTATCTGGTGCAAAAGTTTTATTACCTGCACCCTCTATAAACACTTTCTCTGTTTTTGTAGCAGGTGGTGTTGGTATAGGTGAAGTAGTTGAATCTTTTTTAATATAAACATTAACGTTAGTTGATTGTGTTACTGTATGAGTCCATGATGGGTCATAAAGTTTATAGCCTGATGGCACTAATAAATCAGCAACAGTTAATTTTGTAGAAATAGGTTTAATAATAGATTGTGTACTAACTGTAGCTTCATCAGGTGTTTTGTAAGAAATTGTAATAGTACCATCTTTTGGTGTAGTATCAAATGTTACAACGTTGCCATATGTTATTCCTTGGCTTGTTTTTACAAAAGCTCTAACATAATATGATGTTTTTTCCTCTAAGCCTGAAAGTTGAAGTGAGTATTCACCGTTAGTTGTAGAATCAGTAGATACTTTAAGGTCTTCAATAGTAGGCAAAGCATTTTTTCTTGAGTAAACAAAGCCTTTTTCTTGCAAGGCATATCCTGAAAGTTCAAGAACTTCAGCAGTTGCTGTAGCAGTTAACCCTTTAATGTTAGTAACCTCTTTAGTTTTAACTCCTCCGTTTTCTACAGTAAGAAACTCTTTTACTTCACCATAAGATACACCGCTATCATTACGAGCATAAGCTCTTACATAGTATCTTGTTCTAGCTTCAAGATTTGTTAAATTTACAGTTGCTTTTCCTGTTGTACCTGTAGCAGATTTATATTTTGTTGTAGAATTATAAATTTCAGGCATAGATGTTGTAGTAGAATAAACAACACCTCTTTCTGTTATTGTAGAACTACCCATTTTAATAACATCTATTTCTACATCTGCAACTGTTGTGTTAATGTTAGAAATGTTTCCTGTATTAACAACAGGCTTATCATCTCCTAATGTAACAGTAACAGTATCGCTGTAGCTTGTTCCGCTTGAATTTGTAGCATATGCACGAACATAAAATTTATCCTTTGTTGTATCAACAGGGAATGAAAGTTCAAAAGTATTATCTGATGTATTAGATTCAACTTTTGAATCTGAAACAGTTGGTGTATTGTTGGTTGCAGAATATACAAAACCTCTGCTTGTTATAGAACTTGTTCCACCGCTTGAAACTTTAGCTTTTGAATATATATGGCGGTCTGTGTATTTTGTATCATTTTTATATATTTCTAATGTTGGTGTACTACTTGAACTATATGTTGTAAATGAAGCTGTATCTGAATAAACGATACTCGAATCTGAAAGTCTAACATATGCTCTTACATAATAAGTAGTATTAGAAGCAAGGTTTGTTACATTTTTTGTTACTGACCCTTCTAGGTTTGATTTTGATTCATATAAAGGATTAGTATTTTCAGTTGTTGGAGTAGAACTTGTTGAGTATACAAATCCTGCCTCTGTTACATTTAAGCTGTTCGACTTATAACTACTTGAAAATTTTGCTTCTAAGTTATAAGGTTGTTCAATAGTCGGTTTTGCAACTGTAACTTTTGAAGCCTGTGTTGTAAAAGGTACTTCTGTTGAAAATTCTGTTATTTCTGCACTTTCTCCAGCTTTAGAATATTTTAAATATGTTCTTACAAAGTATGTCTGTCTAGGATTAAGCCCAGTAACATTTATAACAAAACTATCTCTTGTTTCCGATGTAGTTTTAGAAATCGGCGGATTTGAGTCATTAGCTTTTGTTGAAATAACAATACCTCTTTGGCGAACCTCTGCATTATCAACATTATCAGTTTTAATGTATGCAGTAGAATACACATTAGCTGTAGTATCAGTTATACTGTCAACAGTAGGCTCAATAACAGTAACAGTAGTTGCTGCAAAAACTTGAAACGGGAAAACTCCCATTAGTAAAGAAAAAACAGTTAGTAGAGCAATTGCATTTTTGAAATATTTCTTAGGTTTTGTCATGTTTTTTATCCCTCCATAATTTTTATTAAAAATAGATATTAGCATGTATTCTATATATTTAGTATTTTTATTCAAAATATACAGAAAAAAGTTAAGCTATCAGTGAAATGTTAACATATGGAATTTTATAAATCAAGTTAAAAATTGATTACAAATAAAATTTAAAACGTTAAAAAACAAAAAAAGACCTGGACTCAGGGGGGATGAGACCAGGTTGAGGGGGGATATTAATTGTTCCTTAAATAAATTAAGGCTACAATAATAATAATTACCAATTTAATAAAATATATACATTTTTTTTAAAATTTTTCTTTAGAAATAACTCATAACTTTTCTTTCTTAGAAAATGAACAAAGAGCTTTTGCCGAAATGTACCATTATATATTAAAGTTTTTTGAAGGGCTTGAGAAACTTTTTTCAAAAAGGTTTCCCAATATCTTTTTCAATACTAACCCCTACCTTTTAAATTATTTTCCTCTAAATATTCTTTAACAACCTCTTTGTAATCCATTCCATCAAACTCAACCTTACTTATAAGCCCCTGCAAAGTTTTTAAATCCAGATTATAAGCTAGACTGTTAATAGAATACATTACGTTTGGCATTGTCTCCAATAAAGTTCCGTTGACTACAGGAACTAAATTATTAGGAGGAAAAAATGAAATATCGTCTTCTAAAAATACGTAATAATCTTCTTTAGAAAGAAAAGTATCTGTAGAAGAGCAAACTATAACATCAACATCTTCATTTTTTAAGGTTTCCTCCAAAGTGCCTTTTTCGTACTGTGCAATTTTAGAAAAATCAAATCCACCTAATCTTTCTTTTATACCTTTTAATCCGTATTCGCTATTCTCAAATTCATATGTTGTATACAAACTAAGCTTTGAAGCCTGTTTTGATAAATCAGATACTGTCAAAATACCAAGGTCATTTACTAAAGATTTTTTTACAGCAAATCCTTCATTGTTACTTAACGAAGCCATGTCAAATAATATAAAACCATATTGGTCTTCAAAAATATCATTTAACATCTGATAACATATCATTGCGTCCGTATCGGGCTTTTGGTTTAACACCTTAACTAAAGCTTCAGAAGTATATTCAGGATAAATGCTTATTTCTCCATCAACCATAGCCTTATGTATAGAAATAGTATCTCCTAGTGACTGCTTATGTTCAGCCTCAAAATTATTTTCAGTTAATAATTGTGTATACATCTCGGCTATAAGCAAACTCTCTGTTGTATTTTTTGAACCAACAATAACTTTTTTACTTGATGATGAGCATCCCGACAAAAGTGTTGCACTAAAAGCTACAGCACAAATAATTCCTATTGCTCTTTTTAATATACCCACATCTTATCCTCTTTTCTATATAGTTTAAAAATATAAGCATATTATAACACATTTTAGCTTAATATGAAATAGTATCTCCAACTTTCATTATTCCACCCTTTATTACTTTTGTAAAAATGCCCTCTTTAGGCATAATACAATGCCCTACTTGCTGCATAATTTCACAGCCTTTGTGACACTCCTTACCTATTTTGGAAACTTCATGAATTGTTTCACCAATTTTTAATATAGTTCCTATAGGCAACTCATAAAGCGTTATTCCTTCTGTTGTAACATTTTCGGCAAATTTTCCGCTACAAAGCCCTTCAATACCTATTGCAGTCATCTTATCAATACTTTCTTTTGCCAAAAAACTTACTTGTCGTATGCCCTTTCCGCAATGAGCATCGTTTTCTATTCCAAAGTCCTCTATACACATACAACTGTCAACAGGTTTTTTTATTGTTCCTTTTTTTTCACTAATGTTTATAGATACAACCTTTCCTTCCATTAAAAAATATCCTCCTTTTTATATTCTCCCGATTTTCCTCCTGATTTATAAATTAACTGGATATCAGTAATTTTCATTTCTTTATCTACGGATTTGCACATATCATAAATAGTTAATGCAGCTATATTAACAGCTGTAAGTGCTTCCATCTCAACGCCTGTTTTACCAGTCGTTTTTGCTTCAGCTTTTATAATAATCTCGGTTTTTTTAATATCAAAGTCAATATCACAACCACTCAAAAAAATGTTATGGCACATAGGTATTATTTCGCTCGTTTTTTTTGCACCCATTATTCCGCCCACTTGTGCAACAGCTAAAACATCACCTTTTTTTATAGTTCCTTCTTTTATAAGATTAATTGTTTCTTCTTTCATTGTTATTTTACCTATTGCTGTTGCAATCCGCTTAGTATCGTCTTTTTCTGATACATCAACAATCTTTGCTCTGCCGTTTTGGTTAAAATGAGTAAACTCCATACTATCCTCCAATCCTTACCATATTTCTTTTAATATATAGACCATTTTCTAGGTTATGTGAATAAGGTTTTTGCTCTATTGTATTAATTAGAAATTCCTTTAATTTATTATTATTGCTTAAATATGGTTTTAAATCATATTCTTCGTCTGAATGTAAGCAATTTTTTATTTTTCCGTCTGCTGTAATTCTTATTCTGTTACAGTTTGAGCAGAATTTGCATGATATAGGAGAAATAACTCCTACTCTACCCTTTGCATTAGGTAATTTATAATAAACTGCTGGAGATGAAGGGTCATCATTACTTATAAATTCAAGTTTTTGAAATGTTTTTGTAATTATATCAGAAGAAATATATTTTTCCAAAGCCCATTCAGACTGGCTTCCTATTGCCATTAGCTCAATAAATCTTACATCAATATCATTATCTATAGTTAAATTGATTAAATCCTCAATTTCATTTTCGTTAAAACCTTTTATTAATGCTGCATTTATTTTTATTTTTTTAAATCCTGCTTTTTGAGCTACTTCAATTCCTTTTAAAACATCTGCAACCTCACCACCACGAGTAATTTCACGAAATTTGTCAGGGTTTAAAGTATCAAGGCTTATATTTAGTCTATTTAAACCTAAACTATATAATTCATCTGCAAACTTATATAATAAAATACCATTCGTTGTCATAGCAAAATCTTTTAAACCTATTTTGCCTATTTCCCCTACAATTTTAAGTATGCCGTTTCTTACAAGAGGTTCTCCTCCAGTAAGCCTTATTTTATTTATTCCTATTTCTGCTAAAGCCTTTGAAATTGTAATTATTTCTTCCAAACGCAAAATCTTGCTGCGACTATCTTTAATAATACCATCTTTAGGCATACAATACATGCAACGCAAATTACACAAATCTGTTACTGATATTCGAGCATAATTTATTTTTCTTCCAAAAGTGTCAATCAATATTATATGCCTCCTTTTATAAGATAAAATATTTAGGAAAGTTTTTTGAAGGGGTTGCGAAGCAAGGCTTATAACTAATATTTTCTGAAATGTTTTTAAGACTTAAATAAGTTATCTCAAAATTATACTAAAAGTGAAATAATAAATAGGTTCTTAGAGAATATTGCCCGAATATTTAAAGAACATAAGGAGTTTAATAGCATATATGAAGTAATAAAATTAAATTAGTTATAACTATTTTCTGGCACAATCCGAATCTTTATTATTCAGAATATCCAAACCGTGCACAAGTGTATCCATAACAAATTCTAATGATTCTATTACAGCCTTTGGGCTTCCGGGTAAATTCAGTATAACTGAATTACCTCTAATACCACAAACAGCACGTGACAGCATGGCTCTTTTTGTTATACTAATGCTGTAAAAGCGTATAGCTTCTGCTACACCGAGAGCCTCCCTCTCAATTACAGCTTTTGTAGCCTCAGGAGTGATGTCTCTTTTGCTGAATCCTGTACCCCCTGTAGTTAAAATAATATTTATATTTAATTCATCTGACATTGTTATAAGGTTTTCCTTTATCATGTCAAATTCATCTGGAACTATTGTATACTTTATAAATTCAAAACCTTTTTTGAAAAAGTAATCTTTTATAGCTTGTCCGCTTTCGTCAATCCGTTTACCCTCATATCCTTTGTCACTTATAGTTAAAACACCAAAAGTATACATACAATACACACTCTCTTTTTAATATTAATTAATTATATGTTAAACTTAATATGTTGTCAAATAATTTATGTTTCATAAGAAACTAAAATTAATTTTAGTTGACATATAACCTTTTTTTGTAATAATATACATATAGTAGTTACAATTACAAAATAAATTGTACATGTGCAGAAATTATAAGAAAAGATAAAAATAATAAAATGTTTTAGAAAAAAACTTATAGCATTAGCAACTTCTACATCATTGATTTTTACATCTGGAGTTACAATTTTTGCATATGACATACATGATGAAGTTAACATATATCAGCAAAAAGAAATCTTTTGATTTTGATGAAGCAATAAACAAATCTTTTCCTATTCCTGTTGATGAACTTAATCAGCACATATGCTTGGGAACTTGATAATATGACTAATTATACAGATTTAATTGGGTTGGGGCGTTGGTCAAAAACACTAAGTTGGTCAGGTTCTTATGTTGGTACTGTAAGTCTAAAATGTTACTTTACTTTATATCAAGGTAATTTTTCACTCTTGTATTCTATTTCAGCATATGATGTTACACGGTCATATACTGCACCTAGTGGTTGGACTACATCTAGCACATCAAGTAGCTATAAGACTGATACTCAGTTAATGGCTCAGTATAATGGTTTTTACTTCTTTAAAAACGGCTCAAATACAAGAGATATATGGTTAAAAGTTGAAATTCAACCTAATGGCAAGTCGTGAATAGTTACATATTCATATTTGCATAGCTGGAAGTAGTACTCTAGTCATTTTTTATTATATATAAGACATTAAAAAAAGTAGGGAAGTTTATTAGCATACTAATACTTGCCCTACTTTTTTAATACAGAATAAATTTCTTTAATAAATGAAAGTGTGGTATATAAAATGTATATATTTAAAAAATTAATACTACTCTTAGTTTTTATTTTCTCATTTTCTGCTACTTTGTGCCCGTGTGGAACGTCTGATAATAAAGACATAATAAACGAGATTATGCTAGCCGAAAATATAAGTGACGATTTGTTAATAGTTACAAGTTAAGCTCTAAAGAAAAATAAAATCCCCTTTAAAACAATAAATACTAACAACGACAAAGGAGTTAATATAATTGTTGATGAAAATTCTTTTGTAAATTTAATTATTGGTTTGTATAATCACACAACATATCAACATACAACACAACCTGGGAAAACAAAAGATATGCGTTTGACTGACGAACTTATAATGAGTGATGAAGTAATTGTTGCTATCTCCTTAAATCTTATATTAATGAAACTTATAAAAACACAGATGAAGTTTATACTATGTCAATTAAAAATGTATTACAATACTATATTTCTAAACAAATACTTAAAACCGATGAGCGAATTAATAAAGCCGATATTAATATCAGCTTTATTAATGACAAATTTATATTTGCTTTAAAAATGCACTTGTCAGTTTTGTTCCAAATGTGAACAAGAACTAATCCCTAAATAATTATGTGTACATTCACTCTTAAAAACCTTCTACATATTGTATCCTTAAAATCCTATTTTGACGGGACTACTTCAGAAATAGGTATATTATTCAAATATGTTTCAGGTACTTGACCGCTAAACACAGTATTAACAAGAGCTATTTTTCTACTTACGATAATATCTTGATTTTGTATAGGATTAATTACTTTTACAGAGGAGTCTACTTTCAGCCACAACTGAAAATTTATTTGATTAATACCAACAGATTCAAATTTTGTTTCATAATCTACAATAGCATTACCTATAGGAGTAACACTTATAGGATAGCTTGGTCCCAAATTAGAAAATACATTAATATCAAATACTGCACCAATAGGGATTTTTACACTTTCTGGTTCCATATTATTCAGCTCCTCAGATATTTCAACCGCAAGCTTTGCACAAAAATCATTTACTAAAACAGTATTAACTGCTAAAGAACTGATTTCCCCATTATTATTTTCGCTTTTTCTATAAAAATCTGTTGCTTGCAAATCTTCATCTGTTGATATCTTTACTATAGAATTATTAATCGCTTTATTTATTCTTGTTTTAGCTGATTTGTCAACAGAAGCTAAAACAGGAGGTAATACTTTTTTATCAAATTGGGTAAATGTATAAGCTATACATATTATTAACATTGAATATGTAAAAAATAATAATGTTCTAAACCTCTTTTTTTTCTTTTTAGGGTTTTTTATTTTTGCGTATTTTGCCATTACACCATTCTCCTCTTTTTAAAACTGTGTGTAAACTAATCAAAAATCAATATATTAAAATGATATGCAGACATATTGATATAGATTAAAATAAATTTAAAAAGCTATTTTGATGTAAAAACCTTCTATATCATAACTAAATTTAATAATAACCTATAATTTAAACTTAATAAAATAGTACAACATATTTATACAATTACCAACAATAATTTACTAAAAAACTATAAAAATAGATGTTATTCCATAAAATTCTTTGTTTTTATATAATATTTTATCCATAGATTCGAGGTACTTGACACAAAAGTATTACTTTATTCTTTCTATTTAATCTGTTATAATGGTATTTGTGTTTAAAAGTTTAATCAATCAGGAGAGTTTATTTTTAAACAGAAAACTAAAACATTTTTGTTTTTTGTTTAACATAAATTCTAAGAGCATGTTTAGTATTATTATAAAATTAGTCAAAAGAACACAAATAAGAAATACAAAACAAGTTCTAAGCCCTGAACTGTTAAGGGAGGTAAATTTAATTGGATTATTCTAATGAGCAGAACGAAAAAAACCGGAAAGAAAATAATTCCAAAAAGAAAAAAGTAAAAAACAAGGTAGGTGTTATAATTTTTAGAGTATTTATTGCCGGTTTTTTAATTTCTGTGTTTGCATTGGGTGGAGCATTAGTAGGAGCATATTTTGGGATAGTCGAAAATGCACCTAAGCTAGAACCCCTTAAAATTCAACCCAACATTTATACATCAATAATTTATGATGAAAACGGTAATGAAATAGATAGGCTAAAAGCCGAAGAGAATCGAGAGTATGTAAGCAAAGAAGATATTCCGCTACATTTAAAAAATGCTTTCGTTGCAATAGAAGACGAGCGTTTTTATAGCCATGACGGGATAGACTTAAAAGGTATGGCTAGAGCTTTATATATAAACTTTACAAGTGACAGAAAAGAAGGCGCAAGTACAATTACACAACAAATTATAAAAAATAATGTATTAAAAGTTACAAGAAACACTCTTGATACAAAATTAAAAGAGCAGTATCTGGCTTTAGAATATGAAAAAGCACTTGTTAAACAATATAATGGCTCAAAAGAACAGGCAAAAGCACATATTCTTGAGGTTTACTTAAATACAATAAGCTTACACCACGGCTTAAATGGTGTACAAACAGCTTCAAATTATTATTTTAATAAAGATGTTTCCCAGTTAACTCTTTCAGAAAGTTCAGTAATTGCAGGTATAACTCAAAATCCTGCTAAGTATAGCCCTATTAACCACCCTGAAAATAATAAAGTAAGGAGAAAAATGGTTTTAGATAAAATGTTGGAACTCGAAATGATATCTCAATCAGAGTATAACGAGGCTATTAATGATAACGTTTATGAGAGAGTAAACACAAAAGAGAAAGTAATCCAAGAGCAAAATTCTTATCACAGTTATTTTAATGATGCTTTGATAAAACAAGTAGTAGAGGATTTAGAAAAAGCCAAAAATTTCAGTACAGCAGAGGCTTACTACTATCTTTATAATGCTGGATTACAAATATACTCAACTCAGAACTTAGAAATGCAACAAATGGTAGATGAATCATTTATGGACGATACAAAGTTCTCTACAAGAGATTATGAAATAGAAGTGCAATATACACTTTCCGTAAAAAATACTATAACAGATAAAATTGAGCACTATTTCCGCAAAAAAGTTGTTAAAAACAAAGACCAAATAGAACCTTTTAAAGAAAGTGTCAAAAATGAGCTATTAGGGGCAAATGATGTTATAATTGATGAAAAAGATATTCCTATCCCACAACCACAGGCAGCAATGATAATAATTGATTATCATACAGGGCAAGTAAAAGCTGTTACGGGAGGACGTGGCGAAAAACTAGCTAACCTTGCACTTAACAGAGCAACTGACTCAACACGCCAGCCAGGTTCAGTTTTTAAAGTTTTAGCTTCATATGCACCTGCTATTGATTTAGGGAGAATTACTCCTTCAACTATTATTGTAGATGAACCTTTTGAGTATAAAGGATACAAGCCAAAGAACTGGTATGGTGGGTTTAAAGGTCCTTCTACTGTTAGAGATGGAATAAGAATGTCTATGAATGTAATTACAGTTAAAAATATGATAAATACTGGTATAGACGAATGTTTTCAGTACTTATTAAATTTTGGATTTACAACTTTAGCCGATAATGATGATATAGGAGGTAAAATCTATACAGACAGAACTCCGGCGGCTTGTTTAGGCGGGCTTACTTATGGTGTTACTCAAATTGAAGTTGCTGCTGCATATGGTACAATTGCAAATGGCGGTGAATATAATAAGCCTGTTTTTTATACAAAAGTTATTGACCATGAAGGCAATCTTGTACTTGAAAATACTATAGAACCCAAACAAGTTTTAAAAAGCCAATCCGCTTATATTTTGACAGATATGATGAAGGATGTTATTACAAGCGGAACAGGTACAAAAGCAAGGCTTAAGCAAACAAAAATTCCTGTTGCTGGAAAAACAGGTACTACAACTGATACAAAAGACTTAACATTTGTTGGGTATACTCCTTATTATGTTGGTAGCATATGGATGGGGTTTGATTCTCCGAAACCTTTAGAGGACAGAGGATACCACCTTACACTCTGGGCTGATGTTATGGACAAAATTCACAAGGACTTGCCATATAAAGATTTTGAAAAATTTACTGGTACTGAAGGAGTTGTCAACGCAAGCGTTTGTACTGTTTCTGGTAAGCTTGCTGTTGTTGGACTTTGCTCTAACGACCCTAGAGGTGATATGACTAAAACAGACGTATTTATGTCTGGTACTCAATCAAAAGAATACTGTAATGTTCATGTTAAGGTAACTGTTGATACTTCAACAAATATGAAAGCCGGACCTTACTGTCCTCCTGAATACCTAAAAACTATTGTTGGCATTACACCTGGATATTATTCAGATGAAGCAAGCAAAAAATATGAAATTCAAAACATTTGGGCAAGTGGAGATTGTACTTATCATAGGGCACCTCCTTCATCGGGAGAAAACTCTAACGGCCCAGGAATAGGCGATTCAGAAAGTACGCCTCCTCCACCTGATTTTGGTAATCAAGGTACAGAAGCACCTGTAATACCTAATACAGAAACACCAATTATCACAAATCAGCCGATTATGCCTACTCCATCAGTACCGACGCAGGCACCGTTACCAACGCCAACTGCAACACCTGTTCCGGTATATACTCAGCCACCACAAAATAATGCTACAGAACCGCCACAACCGCCACCATCTGAGAATATACCTCTACCAGACTTACCTACAATGGACGACCCACAAAGTGTAGATACATTTTCTTACTAATAATAGCCTTTAAGGTAGTTATAAAAATTTTTAAACCACAAAAAAACTTTAGCCGAAATACTAGAAATATTGTATTTCGGCTAAAGTTAAAAACTTAAATTTCAGAAAGCTTTTGTATTTCTTTTTCTTCTAATCTGTTAATTTTCCATTCATCTAGTGTTTTTGCTCCCAAACTGTAATAAAAATTCTGTGCATTTTCGTTCCAGTCGAGACAAGCCCATTCCATTCTTGCACAACCTTTTTCCAGTGCAACATTTGCTAAAAACCTGAATATTTTTTTACCAATACCTTTACCCCTCATACTTTCTTTAACATAAACATCTTCTATATATAAACCCGGTTTACATAAAAACGTTGAGAAGTTATAAAAAAATAAAGAAAAACATACTGGTTCTTCCTCATAATATCCTATTATCACATTAGCATGATTATTTTTAAAAACATTTTGAATTAACAATTCGTTAGTAGCTGTAACTTTATGAGATAAATTCTCAAACTCGGCTAATTCTTTAATCATTTTTAAAATAATAGGGGCATCTTGTTCTGTAGCAAATTTAATTTGTAATTTATCCATTAACTGTTCTCTCCTAATAAATTTGTAGATAATAATAAACCTTAATGAAATTAATCATTAAGGTTTATTATCTTTTCTTAATAATCAAAAAAGTCTCTTATTTCTTTGAAAATTTCGGGGTACATTATTTGATTTCTGTCACCTGCGTAGTACATTACAGGTCTGCTTTCTTTATATGTATCATATACTTCAACATAATCTTTATATCTTTTCTTATAAAATGGATTGTTTACTACTCTTTCATCAATTTCCATCTCTGCACCTATAATAGTGCTTGAAAATTTATACTCTCCAACAATTTCTCCTGTGTGGTCTTTAATCATATTTTCTTCTACTGAATCTCTTATTGTATATAAGTTATTCTCTTGTTTTTCACTAAAGTAGTAATTTGGTTGAACAATAACGTAATCAAAAATAGCTGTTTTATTTGCGATATAACCTACTTTAAAATCATCATTTGTATTATATCCTTCATAGTGAGGCCCATAATAAGGAATCCACATAAACTTTTTATTTTGGCTATGTACATATGTTGAAACTTCTTTCATAGTTTTAACAATAGGATTACCAAAACTTTCAGGGTGGTGCGGGTCAAAATTTGTATACCATACAGGAATACCCTCTGTGGCAAAATAGAAGCCCTCAATATTATTATTCCATTGCTCTGTTGTCATATTTTGTCTTACACCATCTACTACATTCTTTTTGTATGGCTCTATGTAATTTTCAGCTAATGATGGAAAACATATACCCGGAAGGGCAAACCATATTTTTACGTTTGGGTCTTCTTTAATAAGCTTTTTTGCTAAATCTGTAGCGTCCGTTACAAAACTATCCAAACTTAAATACTCTGATATCGGACCAATATTTTCTGGTGCAATAGTCATTTCTACGGCTGTTTCTAATGAGTTATCATGATAGCCTTCATTCATAAAAAATGAACCTGCATTGATTTCGCTATTATAATTTTCTCTGTATGCAGTTTGTCTGTTTAAGTTTGAAATAGATTTTTTGCTCGTTACTAAATTTTCACCATTATATCTTTCTCCTGATAAATAATTACCAGTTAGTATTATGCTGTATTGTTCTTTCATAAGCCCAAAAAGCCTGTCTGATTTTTCAGCTGTAAGTGATTTGTCTAAATTTTTAATTTCATCTAATGTAACAATTTGTTTTGTTTTAAAACCATCATTATATGTATTGTATCTATGACTTGCTGTTGTTATAACAAACTCTTTTATGTTTAAGCCTTCTTTGTTATCAAGAATTTGTGATATATCAGAGTCTGTATATGTTGGGTATTTATGTGTTGCACCTTTATCATAGTAACCTGTAAATAACAATAATCCTTTAGGAATGTTACTTGCCGGCTTAGATACTCTTAATGTATATCTTCCTAATTTTCCCTCTACTGCATGCTTTACTTCCAAAAAATATACGTTATCTGCTAAAAGACTTGCATCTATTCTAAAATTAGTGTTATTTGCAGCATTATTGCTTTCTTTAATTAAATTACCGAATGAATCATATAAACTCGCTACAGTATTAGTGTCACCTGAAGTAAACATTATATACTTACCATCAATCGGTGGAGTTATTTTATAAGTTGTACTAGTGTTTTCTGGTGTTATAGCACCACTAATATTTGTATCAAAGGTAACTTCTATCATATTATTACCTGATAATGCAAAAGTTTCTATGCTTCCAAAATTTTGAAATAAGAAAACAAATAGAATTATAAATGAGACAGGTTTTAATAATTTTGTCATATTTTTATTCTCCTTGTAAGTTAGTTAGTTTTACTTATATTATATTAAATCAACAAAAATTTCAATATTATATTATAAACAATTTTGGAAACAATATTTTATAAATTTGTTAAGTAATTTACAGTAAAACTATATACTTCATATTCAAATAATATATAGATTTTTTCTAATTGGCAACTTTAGATTTATTAACTAGTATAAGAGGTTGCAAAAAAGGTTAATTTAATATTGTGCGGTTAATCTAGTTTTGTGCAATATTTAGATTATTAATAAATACTTAAAAAGTTTTGAAAATTTCGTGTTATTGGAAGTGAAAAAATGAATAATAACCGTTTTTTAAAATCTGATAATATTTTTGCTTTTTTGTCATTTTTTATACTATGTGTAATAATTATTAATTTTATTACAGGATTTATGTTAATCCCAAAAGAAATTAAATTAATTGAAGGTTCAGCAAAAGAATTGAACTTTAATTTACCTATAAAAGCAACAATTGAACCAGAAAAACATAGTGTTTTAAAAGTTAATAATGAGCCTGTTAAAGAAAATATAACAATTGACTTAATTGATTCTGTAGTTATAGAACCCGAGTCATTTGGTCAAGCTACAATGACACTCAACGCTTTTGGCTTTCCTGTAAAAACAGTTGTACTTGATATTCTGCCTAATATGGAAGTTATCCCATGTGGAAATACTATTGGCGTTAGGATAAGTACAGCTGGAGTAATGGTGCTTGGGACAGGTCTTGTAGCTGGTGATGATGGTAAGCCACATAACCCCAGTGACGGGGTATTAAAATCAGGTGACCTCATTTTAAAAGCAAATAATAAAGAATTAGATACAAAAGAACAGCTTATTGAGATAATTAAAAATTCAGATTCAGAAGTTAGTTTACAAGTAAAAAGACAAAATGACATAATAGATACTTCAATTACACCTGTTATTAGTGACGAAAATAAAGAAAAAAAAATAGGTGTATGGGTGAGGGACGGAACACAGGGTATCGGAACAATTACGTATTATAACCCAGAAACTAATAAATTCGCAGCATTAGGGCATGGTATATTAGATATTGATACTAAACAAATTATGAGTATTAAAGAAGGCGAAATTATGGAATCAGAAATAGTTTCTGTAATAAAAGGCAAAAAAGGAGTACCTGGAGAACTTATTGGAGAAGTAAAAAAAGGTAATGTAATTGGTAAAGTAGAAAAAAATAGCCCTTTTGGTATTTTCGGTTCAGTTAATATAAATGCAAAAGGAAGCCTTCCAAATAAAAAATATAAAATTGCATTACAAGATACAATTCATGAAGGCCCTGCAACAATTCGTTCTACAGTTGATAAAGGAACAGTAAAAGATTATGATATTTATATAGAGAGTGTAAATAGATTAAGTTCTGATGATACAAAAGGAATGGTTATCAGAATAACAGACCCAGAACTTATAAAAAAAACTAACGGAATTGTTCAAGGTATGAGCGGAAGCCCTATACTACAGGATAATAACTTAATTGGTGCAGTTACTCATGTTTTTGTTCAAGAACCGACTAAAGGTTATGGTATTTTTATTGAAAATATGTTAAAAAACGAAAATTAATGGAAGTTTATATATTTTGGGAAACTTTTAAAGTTTCCCAAACCCTTCAAAAATTCAACAAATCCCATGCTATTAACTGTTTAAATCTAAATGTCACAAAACAACTATTTGAGAATAAAATGTAGTGGCAGGATATTTCGGATAAGTATAAAAGTCATATAATTTAATATACTTTTGAACCATTGAAATATGCGATAAAACCTCAAGATGTGTGTTTTACTGGCAAAGAGGTATATATCCCCCTTTTGAAACTCCTTTTTGTATGCTTTTTAGTATTTATAATTTCCTAGCCTAATTATATTGTAATAAAAACTGTTAGGAGGGCTTGAATATGTTTGAGGAAGAAAATCCCTTAATTGAAGAACAACACTGCGGTTGCAAAAAGAAACATGAAGAACACCACTGTGGATGCAAAAAGAAACATGAAAAACATGAAATGTTTGAGAATAATGAACCTGATTTAAAACTTGCCCGAGCTTATGTACCTTTTCAACATGCAAGTGAGTTATATCCTCCCGAAACAAGTCTCATAAGAGGAACAGTGTTTCCGGAATTGGATATTCCTTATAAACCTAAAAGCCATTGTAAATGTAAACTGTCAATTAACTTTTAAAAGGGGGGCATAATATGCATAACAGAGATGAATTATTAAAACAATTGACAATATTGGATTTTATGTCTTTTGACCTTGACCTTTACTTAAATACTCACCCAAATGATAGAGAAGCAATTGAGCACTATAACAGTATCGTAATTCAAGCAGAAAAAATCAGAATCCTTTACGAAAAACTTTATGGACCTTTATGTTCAGCACGTTCAATGAGCAGAGACACATGGACATGGATTGATAATCCTTGGCCTTGGGAAAAGGAATTTAACTTTGAACTTTGTAGAGGGGAGATTTATTAATGTGGATTTATGAAAAAAAATTGGAATATCCTGTTAAAGTTAAAAAATGTAACCCTAGACTTGCTAAAATTATTATTGCTCAATATGGAGGGGGGTAGTGCTTTAGGAGATAAATGTAAAGTATGATTATGTTCTATCATTAAAAAATTAATACATACGAGCAAAGTTCCTTTGGATTTAAAATTTATAATCCAAAGGATATGCCTATTTATATAATCTACTCAGATAGCAATTTTTTTAAGATTATCAAGCGATAACTTAATACTTTTATACTTTTCAATTGTTATATCATCTTGCTCGATAACTAGCCACTCAAAGTTATTCAGTTTTGCAAATTTTACAATATCTATATAATTAATAATTCCAGTACCAACCTCTGTCATTGTTTTTTCTTCACCACTTACTGCCATATCTTTAATGTGAAGCATTTTTATACGATTAGCGTATTTATTTAAAAACTCAGCAGGCTCTAACCCAGCATATTTAACCCAATAGCAATCTACTTCAAAGTTCATTTCATCTTGGGTTAATCCATTTAATAAAATATCAATCGGTAATCTACCATCTATCGGCATAAACTCAAACTCATGGTTGTGATAGAGTAAATTTAAACTATGTTCTTTTAATTTCTTTGAGGTTTCCTTTAAGAACTCTACCAAACAATCCCAATCATTAGCACACTTAGCTTCATAATAAGGTAAAATTATATTATTGTTATTTATATATTTATTAAACTCAATTACATAATCAAGATTATTTTTTAAAAGGTCATAACCTGTATGCACAGATGTACAAACTAAGTTGTATTTATCAAGTAACTCCTTCATTTGCTCTTTTGAATAGTCGAAAAAGCTATACAATTCTACACCATCATAGCCCGCTTCCGAAACATTTTTTAAAACATCTTCAAAGTTATTGTTGCATTCATCTCTTAAAGAATAAATTTGTAAACTAAATTTAAACATATTACACCTGCCTTTTTATATTTCACATTTTATAGTAACACCGTATTTTGATGATGAAAAAACAGCATCTATAACATTCATAACCCTAAGTGCCTGTTTTGGAGTAACTAATAAATCTGCTTTATTTTCTATTGCTGCCGCAACGTTTCTATAAAAATCGCAACAATCTGGGTCTGCTTTTGGTAATTCAAGATAGTCTAGTGTTTCTACTGGTCTTGGAGCCATTGTTTTTGTAGGCCCTGCACTAGTATAAACTATGCCTTCCTCCCATTTTAACTCTATAATACTAGCTTTTGCTATACTTCCGTTACAATCCCAGTCGTTTATCACCATTGTTCCGCTATCGCCTGATACATGCCAACGAGGAAGATTTATAAATGTATATGTATCTACCTCGATTAATGCAGACAACCCATTTTTAAACTTAAACATTATCTTGAAATTATCGTCTACTTCAAACTTTACATTTAATAGATGAGCATAAATTTCTGTTACGGGGCTGTCTATTAAATACAATAGCTGGTCTATTAGATGAACACCCCAGTCCAACAACATTCCGCCACCTGCAACTTTTTCACATCTCCAGTCGCCAGGAATACCTTTAGAACCTTGAACTCTGCTTTCTATATAAAAAGGCTTGCCTAAAGTATTTTGCTCCAAAACTTTTTTAACTATATTAAAATCTTTGTCCCAACGCCTGTTCTGGTGAACAGTAAATATTTTTTCGGTTTGCTCTGATACTTTTATAATCTCTTCAAGTTCTTCACTGTTCATTGTAACAGGCTTTTCACAAATAACATGCTTTCCAGCTTTTAAGCACTCTATAGAAATATCTTTATGAAAGTTGTTTGGTGTAGCAACAATTATAAGTGCTATCTGTTCATCTGCTAAAAGCTCACTTTGTGATGAATATGCTTTATATCCATTTTTTTTCGCATCTTCAAGTCTTTTAGAATTAACATCATAAACACCTATAAGATTCATTTCTTTTATATTTTTAAGTAACCTTGAGTGCCAATCACCCATTCCGCCATATCCAATTATGCCAACATTTATCATATATAGTCTCCTTAAAATGCTATGCCCACCACATATTTTCTGGCTTTTGCTTAAATATAATTGTTTTCTTCAAAAATTCTACGGCTTTTTCCAAACCCTCATTTGTATGCATATAGCTATCTTCATGCTCAATTGAGATAACTCTATCATATCCTGTAAGTTGGAGTTCACTGAACATATCACGCCAAATTTGCTCGCTATTTCCATAGCCAACCGTTCTGAAAACCCATGAACGTTGACTTTCATTGCCAAAATGCTTAGAATCAAGTACACCGTTAACAGCTGAATTAATTGGGTCTATCTTAGTGTCTTTAGCATGGAAATGGTAAATTGCCCCTTTAAGAGCCCTTATTGCCGCCACAGGGTTAATTCCTTGCCAAAATAGATGTGAAGGGTCAAAGTTTGCCCCAATAATTTCGCCAACAGCCTCTCTTAGTTTAAGAAGAGTTTCAGGGTTATATACACAAAAACTTGGGTGCATTTCTAATGCTATACGTGTTACATTATGTGCTTTGCAAAACTCGGCAGCTTTTTTCCAATATGGAATTAAAACCTTGTTCCATTGCCACTCCAAAATTGCTTGATTATCTTCAGGCCATGAACATGTTACCCAGTTAGGATATTTTGAGTTTTCACAGTCACCAGGGCAACCGGAAAATGTAATTATTGTATCAACAGCTAATTTTTCAGCAAGTAATACCCCATTATTAAAGTCCTCTTGAAACTTTTCTGCTATTTCTTTTTGTGGGTGTACAGGATTGCCATGAACTGCAAGTGCAGCAAGCTTAATATTATATTTTTCAAATGTTTGTTTAAATTCATTTAGTTTTTGCTCATCGTTTAATAAAATTTCCGGATTTGCATGAGCTTTGCCTGGATATCCTCCGCAACCTACTTCTACTGCTGTTACTCCTAAGCTTTGTAAGTAGGCCAAGCTATCGGCTAATGATTTATCTGAAAGTAATACTGTAAGTACACTTAATTCCATTTTAGAACCTCTTTTCTAATTATATTTTGATTTGGTAATTATTTTAATATAATGGTTCAATATTTGCACATGTCAACTTATTTAACCTGCGGTCTGGTTTTGCCCAAATAACTGCATTTTTAATAATTTTTTGGATTATTTCGTTATAAAATATTGGGTATGTTTCATGACCAGGCTGAAAATAAAAAACTTTTCCGTAACCACGTCTAAATGTAACTCCGCTTCTAAATACATTTCCACCAGAAAACCAACCCATAAAAACTATATCTTCCGCATTTGGAATATCAAAAGGCTCACCATACATCTCTTCCATGCTTAACTCGAAACTTTCGGGTATACCTTCAGCTATAGGATGATATGGTGCAGATACCCAAATACGTTCTTTATCATAATTATCACGCCAATTAAGCGTACATGACGAGCCTAAAATATTGACCATAGGCTTTGACATATGTGCAGAATGTAGTGGAATAAATCCCATTCCCTTCTTAATTGCATCTGTCACAAGCTTTGAAATACTATCAGGAACATCATTGTGGCCACAGTGACCCCACCATATTAAAACATCAGTTTCACTTAAAACCTCTTCTGTTATTGTTTCCTCAATATTTTCTAAAAACGCATAGCTTACATTAAAATCATCGCTGTTTAAGGCAGATGCTATTGCAGTATGTATGCCATTTGGGTACACTTTTATTACTTTTTCGTCATCTTTATCTTGAATATGTTCGTTATATATTAATACTTTTATTGACATGAATTTTCAAAGTAGCCGACTTTAAATTATTTTCCAAAATCGGCTTTCCCTCCTATATTGTATTTAACATTATAATAATTCAGAATTAAAATCGCAGGTCTTTTGTTAAATAGAACTCACATTATTTATTTAAGTAAACAGGTTTACCTGTTTTTGCGGATTCATATATAGCTTCAAGGATTTGTGTAACAACAAAGGCCTGTTCAGGAAGAACAGTAAGTTCACCTTTTCCAAGTAATTTGTTAGCAAATACAACTTGCTCAATATATTCGGGGTCTTCATTAGTGCTACCCTCAAAGAAATCTACTCCGCCATTTGATAAATCAGGTTTTGTAACAGACTGTTTGTTGTACTTAATATTGTTTATACGAAGCCCATCTTCCATATCAGCACCGCCCTTTGTTCCGCAAAGAGTTGCCATAGCCTCACCTACATCAAGCGTATTAAGTGCCCAACTTGACTCAAGAACTATAGTTGCACCGTCTTCCATTACTATAAAACCAAAAGCCGAATCCTCTACAGTAAATTCATCTGGATTCCACTCACCGAAAATATTGCCTGTTTTTGTTTGCTCATTTAATTTATGGTATGTAGTACCTACTACGTATTTAGGCTTATAGTTGTTCATTGTCCAAAGTGTTAGGTCAAGTGCATGTGTTCCTATATCAATAAGTGGGCCGCCGCCTTGCTCATATTCATTAAGGAAAACGCCCCATGTTGGTACTGCACGACGACGTAAAGCTTTTGCTTTTGCGTAATAAATATCACCCAAATCTCCGTTTTCACAACATTCTTTTAAAAATAACGAATCTTTTCTATATCTGTTTTGATATCCTATTGTTAAAATTTTTCCAGTTTCTTTTGCAGCATCAAGCATTTTTTGAGCTTCAGCAGAATTTATTGCCATAGGCTTTTCACACATAACATGCTTTCCTGAGTGCAATGCATCTACAGTAATAAAACTGTGTGAGCGGTTTGGAGTGCATACATAAACACAATCAAGGGAATCATCTTTTAAAAGTTCTTTATAGTCTGTATATGATTTTGCACCTTCTATTCCAAATTCTGCTACTGCTTTTACTGCTCTGTCTTCAATAATGTCACAAAATGCAACCATATCAAATAAACCTGTTTCTTTTATAGAAGGCATATGCTTGTTATTAGCAATACCACCGCAACCAATAATACCTGCTCTTAATTTTTTCATTATAAATCTCAATCCTTTCAAATTTATGATAAATTTAAAGCTTAATCTTTACATATATTGCTTTATGATATAAAATTATATCGTTAAAATATCTAATAATAAAGCGTTATTTTGTTATGATGTAGACACATATTGCTAATTTGTTTATGTCTAAAAAGGAGGCTATTATGCAGCCATATTTTGAAACAAAAGATGACTCCAATCCAAACGTTTATATTTTTCAATCCGAAAATAATTTATGTAGCCCTCATTTTCATCAATGCATAGAGTTTGTCCTTTGCCTAAGTGGGCAAATTTCCGTAACTATTAACGGAAATGATTATTTGCTAAATGCTGGTGATTTAGGTATTAGTATGAGTTTTGATATCCATTCATATTATACCCCTGAAAAGTCTGATGCTATAATTTTACTCATTCCTCTTATATTAGTTCCTTCGCTTACAAAGTTTATGCAAAAAAAATCATTAGAGTATAATGTTCTTAGAAGCAGAAAAAAAACAAGGCTAATTAAACAGGCGATGTATGCAATGCTTAATAATACTGAAGCTAACGAGTTTTTTTTAAAAGGTCAATCATATATAATATTAGCAGAAGTTATGAAGTACATAAAACTTGTTGATGGTGGTCAGGGTGCTACTTTATTAATGAGAAATATACTTCTGTATATTGAGGACAATTTTACAAAAGAACTTACGCTAGATATTATTAGTAAAAAATTTGGCTATAGCAAATTTTATATGTCGCACCTTTTTAACAGTTATATTAACAAAAACATTAACGAATACATTAACTTCCTCAGAGTTCGCTTGGCTGCAAAATTAATGGCAGAAAGCAACAGCAATATATCTGAAATTTGTTATAGTGTAGGATTTAACAGTCAACGAAATTTTAATCGTGCCTTTAAAAAATATTATAATAAAACCCCTACAGAATTTAGACTTGGAAATTAGTAAGAACCTGTTTGGAATCTTGCTTTTGAAGTATTTTGAGATGATTTTTAGTTATGCTAAGAGACACTGGCGAAGCAGAGCATAAAATCAGCCAAAAAGACGAAAAAATGGAGGTTCCAGACAGGTTCTAAGCAAAAACTATAGTTAACAAATTAGGATGGAGGGTATAATAAATGCTTAAATTCAAATATATATGCAAATTTATTTATTTGTTAATACGACGCATTTCTATTTTTAAAAGACTACTAGCAGGATTCTTATTAGTTATTGTTATACCTAACATTCTATTGATAAATTTTATATTTGATGTAGTTGAGAACGAATTTTATAATACTGGTATAAATTATGTCTATCAAAACCTTGATGTAACAACACAAAACTTATTTAATTGTTTAAAAAAATATGAACAAATTTGCACAGAAATAGAAAGAGACCGACATATTATAAATAAAATTGTATCTAGTGAAATTTATTTAGAAGAAGGAAATCAGGAACAGTATTTAAAGGAAAAAGAGATTGTTAATGAATATTTATATGAAAAAGCAAAGTCTTTTAATACAGCAAATTTTTTTATATTATCAGATACTGATTTTTTTGAACCTATTTCGGCTAATTCCCACAGTTTAGGAGGGCAAATAATAAGTATAGATAATTTTAAAAAATCGGATACATATTGTAAGTCTATGCTTTCACCTACTCAAATTAATTGGATTAATACAAAAAATGAAAGTGATATGTACTTAAAGCGAAACTTAGGTACAACATATCTTGCAAATTATATTACTTTGACATACAAGGTGTATGATGAAAATAATACGATTAAATATCTAATAGTTATTAACATACATACATCAGAAATTTCAGGTCTTGCAACAATAAACAAGCTATACAATCAAGATTTATTTCTGATTGACCAAGACGGTATTATAACCTATCTAAGCCCATATTTTAATTACATAAACTATCCAAACGAACTATGGGAAAAATTAATAGAACAAAAAGATGAAGTGCTCGAATATAAAATTAACAATAATTATACTTTATTTGTAACTCAACCGCTTCAAAAAAATAATTGGACAGTAGTAAGCATAATATCAAAAAAAAGACTATTACAAAGTGCTTTTGAGATTAGAGAACTAGTATTTTTTCTCATAGTAATCACTATAATATTATCTTTATTTATAAGTATGATTGTTACTTTTAGCATTTCATTCCCGCTGAAAAGGCTAAAAAAAGCTATGAGTCTGTTTGCTAAAGAAGATTTTTATACGGAATATAAAGATGAGGGTAATGACCAAATAGCAGAAGTTAGTAATATATTTAATGGTATGGTAAAAAGAATCAGACGTCTTGTATCAAGGCAAATACAAGATGAACTTGCAATTAAAGAAGAAAAATTAAAGCAAAAAGAAATGTATGTAAATGCACTTCAAATGCAAATAAATCCGCATTTTCTATATAATATGTTAGATTTAATTCGTTGGAAAACAATACATTTAGAGCAGGGAAACGGCAAAGTAAGTAAAATGATAAATGGATTTTCTAATATGTTAAAATATAATATAAAACTTGGAGAAGGTTATGCAACAATAAAAGAAGAACTTGAATATATAAAAAAGTATCTTAACTTAATAGAATTATTATATGAAAAACACATTACTCTTAATATTAGTTTCAATGAACTTCCTATAGAAGACATTTATGTAAATAAACTTCTTTTTCAACCCATATTAGAAAACACTATTGTTCATGGTAAAATACATACCGTTGAAAACCCTTTAATTTCTATTAATATTGAAGCAGTATCAGAAATGTTACTTATTCAAATAAGTAATAATGGAAAATGCATAGAAAAAAATAAATTAGAATATATAAACAAATATCTAAAAGAAAGTATTTTAAACTATGGAAGCGTTGGTCTTAAAAATGTAAATGAAAGAATAAGGCTATTATTTGGAGAACAGTATGGGTTAAATTTATGTATAAATGAAAATAAAACCAATGTAATAATTAATTTACCTATTAAAAATATTGGGGGACTAGAATATGTTTCATTTATTAATAGTCGATGATGAAAAAATTGTAGCTGATGGATTAGCTAAATATATAAAATGGGAAGATTTGGGGTTTAATGTGGTTGGTATAGCTAATAATTTTGAGCAGGCCGTTCAAGTACTGACAAAAGAAAAAGTACATGTTCTACTTTCAGATATTATTATGGAAGGAAAATCAGGGTTAGAATTAATAGAATATGCCATACAGATTAATAAGGATATTAAATGTATAATTTTAAGTGGGCATGAGGACTTTTCATTTGCAAAAAGTGCAATTAAACTTGGTGTCTATGATTATTTAGTTAAACCTATTGATTTTGATGAATTAGAAACACTTTTTAAAAAAATTTATACTAGTTTGAATATACTTAAAAATAATCAAGATAATATTTTAGAAAAAACATATACAGAAAACTCAGAAGGCATAATTATAAACAAAATAAAAGAATATATACACAATAACTATAATAAAAATATTAACTTAAATCAATTAGCCGAAATTGCTTATGTACATCCAACATATTTGAGTATTTTATTTAAGAAAAAAACTTGCCAAAATTTTACAGAGTACTTAACAAAATTGAGGATTGAACGAGCAAAAGAATTTTTAGATGATATTTCACTAAGAATATCTGATGTTAGTTATAAAGTTGGTTATGACAGCCCAAAACACTTTAGTAAAACATTTAAAGAAATTACAGGCATAACACCAAAAGAGTATCGGAATAGACTATATCACTAGTATTAATTAACGTTAGCTTTATAATTAATTCATACTTTGTACTTCTTGCAAATAATACATAGTTATTGATAAATAAATAAAACATTTAACGTGAGTTCGACTTAATATTTATTGTGTCGAACTTTTAATAATATTAGCACAAATTTAGCCAAAATTAGACTAAATTTGTGCTAATAACGTGAAAAATCTTATGATTTTTGGCTTGTTTCACAAACCGGTTCGAATATGTCGAACTCACGTTAAAATAATAAAATTTATATATTTATCTCTATTTTTTATAATTATGTTTTTTAGTATCTAATAATTTTTTGAAAATATCAAACTAATTAAAAAACAGTACTAAATATTAAATTAGGTTAATTGAAATATTGTAAAAATTGACCTAAAATAAAATTATAAAAAATAAGGAGGAATAAAATATGAAAAAACATTTAGCTATTGGTTTAACATTATTATTGATATTTACTAGTATGTTAACAGGTTGCAAATCCTCTCCCGTATCTTCTGACGTAAGTGATTCAAAAGATGCTACTGAAGCAGTAAGCAGTGGCGGAAAAATAGAATTGACAATGTGGGTTGGTCCAGATGGTTTAAATGATTATGAACAATCGTATATTGATAAGTATAATGAGACTAACGAAAAAGCCTATATTAGAACTATAACTAAACCTGATGGTCCAAATGGCGAGGTTTTGGCAGCAATGATGGCAAATACAGCACCAGACATATTAATTTTATCATATGGTGAGGTAGAAGCATTTGCATATGCAGATGCACTATTGCCTTTAGATACATATTTTGAAAAATGGGATGACTTTAATAGCATGAATCAAAGTATGATAGAACAATTTCACATTAATGGTCAAAGATATGGGCTACCCGCTGGCGAGTATGCAATGAGTATGTTATATAATAAAAACTTATTTGAAGAGGCTAATATTGCTGTTCCAAAATCTTTAACATGGGACGAATTTATAGAACTTTCTAAAAAGTTAACTATCCCTGAGAAAGACCAGTATGGTTTTGCACTTAACTGGGGGCAATGGGGAAACTGGTGGTTTCAAATGTTTACATGGTCAGCAGGAGGAGACTTAACTCAAGCAGAACCAGATGGTAAATTAAAAACTACTTTTACAGACCCAGCAGTTATAAAGGCAGCAGAATTTTATAGAAAATTGAAAGCTGAAAAATGTATTCAGTCTGATATGTCATTAAAACTTGATGATTTAAAACAAGATTTTGCTGTAGGAAAAGCGGCTATTATATATAATGGATTAGATAACATACAAAGTTTTGTTTCTATGGGAATGAATCCAGACGATATAGGTGTTTTACCAATTCCAACAGGACCGGGAGGAACAAACGCTACTCAACTCGGAGGTTCTTGTTATGTAATACATGCTAAAGTTCCAGAAGAAAAAAGAGAAGCAGTATTTGATTATTATAAATTAGTTTCTTCTAAAGAATATTATGAGGGTAAAGCAGAATATTATAAGGATCAGGGACTAAACCTTTTAACAGGTCCAATTCGTTCTGACATTAATATGGATTTGATTTTAGACGGGGTAGCAGATGACATTAGAGATATGTTAGAAGGCTCGTCAGAAAATGGTAGATTATCCTTTTATGGTTCAGCAGCAATCGCAACATTTATTGATGAGGCAATCGAAAAAGTTATGATGAATGATGGGCAGGATGTTGAAAGTATTTTTAAAGAGTACGAGATTGAAGCAAATAAACAGGCTGTACCACAATATAATGAGTCATTCCAATAAAAAGTCCACGACTTTTTATTGGCAACCTTAGATATCTACAAAAGACCTTGGGGAACTTTTTTGAAAAAAGTTTCCCAAACCCTTCAAAAAACTTTAAAAAGGAAAGCCGCTTTTGTGGAATTCCAGCAAAAGTTCTTTGCTTCTTTCTAGGAATCTGTTTAAGGTAATAAAAAATATTAGATAGTATTCATATAAAATAATTTTGGGGGAGAGTATGGATAAATCTTATAAGTTAAAAAAGGTTTTAGTACCATGGTTATTTGTGCTTCCTGGTTTGCTCATAACAATTTTACTGCGATATGTAACAATTGGTACATCTATTTTCTGGTCACTTTTTAATGTCACTGTAAAAGAAATGCCAGGTAAATTTATGGCATTACAAAATTATACTAATTTAATAACATCAAAAGAGTTTTCACAGGTATTTATAAATACTATTATTTATGTGGGCTTAACTTTTATTTTATGCTTTCCAATACCTATTATTCAAGCTGTAGTATTAAGCGAGATTCGTAATATGAAACTTAGAAATTGGTTATCAACATTATATATTGTTCCTGCAGTAATACCAGGTACAATTATAATTGTTATATGGAAGTGGATTTGGAATCCACAATATGGTATTGCAAATTATATTTTAGGTTTATTAAATCTTCCCTCTCAAGCTTGGCTTGGGGATTCTAATTTAGTTAAGTTATGCATTATTTTTCCTGGTATTTTAGGAGGAGGGCTTACAGTTCTTTTATATTATGCTGCAATATTAGGAATATCAAAGGATATAATAGAAGCGGCAAGTCTTGACGGGTGTACAGGCTTGAAAAAAATGAGATACATTACAATTCCAAATATAACATTTATCATAAAAGTTCAAGTTATTGCAACTATAATTGGTACTTTTCAAATAACTGATACTATTTTCCAATATACTAACGGCGGTCCTGCCGGTGCTTCCAACTCCATTGGACTTAATGTTTATAAGTTGTTTAATGAAAGATTTAAATACGGTGAAGGAAGTGCACTATCTACTATTCTGCTAGTAATTATTGCTTTATTAACATTATTACAAATAAAAATGGACAAATCTAATAAACAGTAGAAGGAGTGCTTATAGTTGAGAGAAAATAAATTAAGTCAGATTTTTGCTATTATTTTTAGTTGTATTATGATTTTGCTTTTATTATTCCCTGCATTTTATGCCGGAAGTATTTCTCTTCAAGATGAATTTTCTATATATAATTCCAAACCACAATTTATTCCAAGTAAAGGCAAGAATGTTGTAATAAACTTGGATTATAGTGCTTTAAATGATACAAATAATATTGAAGATATATTATTGCAAGATACAACCGTCGCCATGTTTTCTACATATAGGGAGCAAATAAAGGATGGTATTACGGCAATTGAAATATATGGTGTAAAAGATGGGGCTACAATTTTTTATTCTAGAGCACATACATCACTATTAGCATTAGAAAAAGATTATGGTGTTTATCGTAAAACAAATCCTATTCAAAAAGTTTTGCTAAAAAGTGATAGTTACAATAGATTTATGCAGAATATTGGATATGAATTTAATCTAAATGGTATTAGTAAAACAGCAGATAAAATAATCCATAATGAAGCTAATGACGACTTAGTAAATAAAATATTTAAAAATTATGACAAAAAATACTCAACGAATGGAAGCATATCCAAAATATTAATAAATGATTCTATAACACAATTATTTGAAAAATATATATATTATTTTAACTTACCAAAATATATGTTTAGCAGTGCTGAAAATATACATAAATATGGAGTATTTGCTTTTACATTTAATACTGTACTAACTACAGTTTGGGCTATACTTTGTCAAATAATTATACCTGCTCTGACTGCATATCCGCTTGCAAATTTATTTAAAAAGAAAACTTCAGACCGTCTTCTTATGGTATTTTTAATTACAATGATGATACCTTTTGCAAGTATTATGGTTCCTCAACTAGTTTTAATGCAGAGTATGGGAATGTACGATAATTATTTAGCTATGCTGTTTCCATGGCTGTTACCATCTCCATTCTATATTATGTTATATAAATCATTCTTTCAACAGATTCCTTCAAGCTTATTTGAAGCGGCACGTATAGATGGTGCAGGGGAGATGCTTATATTTACTAGAATATGTATGCCATTATCAAAAGCAATAATTTCTCTAATTGCTATTCAAGCATTTATTTCAGGCTGGTGTGATTTCTTCTGGTATTATATGGCTACAAAAAATGTTGCTCTTTGGACGCTTAATGTTGCTATTTTTAATATTTCTAATTCCTCTGTAATAAAACAAAACTATCTTATGGGGCTTTCAGTAGCTACTATGGTACCTATCTTTATTATAGTATTTTTATTCTCCAAACAACTTAAAAATGAAGTTCTTAGTTCGGCAGTAAAAGGTTAATAAAAATAAATTTAATCTTAAAAAAATAGAAATAGAGGTCATGTTCATGAAACTAGAAAAATATTGGGAAAATTTAGATATATTACAAGTAAACCGTTTAAAACCTCGAGCATACTATATCCCATATGCAGATTGTAAAAGTGCATTACTACAAAAAAGAAATACTTCTCCATATTACCAAAATCTTAATGGAATGTGGCATTTTAAATACTATGACAGTATTTATAATACAATAGAACAGGTTGAAGAAGATTTGAAAAGTATTAACAAATGGGATTTATTAAAAGTACCATCGTGTTGGCAAACTAACGGTTATGACCAGATGCATTATACAAATTTTAATTATCCATTTCCATGTGACCCTCCATATGTCCCTACTGATAACCCAGCAGGTGTATATTTAACAGAGTTTAAAATAGATGATGATATGTTATTAAAAGAAAAACATATTGTATTTGAGGGAGTAAACTCATGCTTTTATCTTTGGGTAAATGATTGCTTTATAGGATATTCACAAGGAAGTAGAATGCCTTCAGAATTTGATATCACTTGTGCGGTTAAACAAGGTATAAACAAATTGATGGTAATTGTACTAAAATGGTGTGATGGTAGCTATCTTGAAGACCAAGACATGTGGAGATATAGTGGCATTTTTAGAGACGTTTACCTATTATATCGTGAAAAAAAACGTATTGAAGATGTCTCAATACATACAAAAATAAAAGACTTAAATAATAAAGCAGAAATAGAAGTTAATTTAAGTTCTACTACTAAACATAATGTTGATTTAAAGCTATACGATGCTGATAACAACTGTATATATCAAGATATTACTTTACAAAGTAATAGTTCTATTGTTTTAGAAATAGATTCTCCGATTCTTTGGAATGCAGAGCAACCATACTTATATCGTTTATTACTAATTTGTAATAATGAAGTTTTAGCATTTCCTATAGGCATACGTGATATATGCATAGAAAATGGCGTTTTTAAACTCAATGGTGAAGCAATAAAGCTAAAAGGAGTAAATAGGCATGACTCACACCCAAGGTTTGGGCAGACTGTTCCACTTGACTCTATGTTAAAAGACCTCATACTAATGAAACAACATAATATAAATACAATTAGAACATCACATTATCCTAATGACCCACGTTTTTTAGATTTATGCGATTCTCTAGGTTTTTATGTAATAGACGAGGCTGACTTAGAATGTCATGGGTTGGATACTGTAGGTGACCGTCATATGCTAAGTGAAGACCCTATGTGGGAATCAGCTTTTATAGACCGTATAGAACGTGTTGTAGAAAGAGATAAAAACAGAACTTGTGTAATTATGTGGTCACTGGGTAACGAGTCAGGTTATGGCTCAAACCATATTTCTATGGCAAAATGGGCAAAAAAATCAGACTCTTTACGTTTAGTACATTATGAAGGTGCCGCAAAAGGTTATAATGGTAGTTCAGATGTATTATGTTTAGATGTTAACAGCAGAATGTACCCTCCTTTAGACGAACTTGAGGATTATGGAAAAAATGATACCTCTGGAAAGCCTCTGATTTTATGTGAATTTTCCCATGCTATGGGTGTAGGTCCTGGGGATTTAAAATCTTATTGGGATATAGTTGAGAAATATCCCAATATTATGGGTGGTTGTGTATGGGAGTGGTGTGACCAAGCAATTGAAATTACTTTAGAAAACGGTAAGAAAGGTTATGCATATGGAGGTGATTTTAAAGAAACTCCACATGATGGTAACTTTTGTGTAGATGGATTAGTTTTCCCGAATCGTAAGCCACATACTGGATTGTTAGAATTAAAACAAATATTTTCTCCAATACATATATCTGACTTAAGCTTAGAGGAAGGTATATTTTATATTGAGAATAAGCTAGATTTTACAGATTTGTCATCTTTTGAAATTGATTGGGTATTAGAGTGTGAAGGTAAAACTATACAACAAGGATATATACAAAATATTACTACAAAACCAAAAGAAAAACAAACTATAAAAATAGAAGGTTTAAATAGAAAACTATTTAAAAATATGTATATAACATTTACAGTAAAACAAAAGTTACATACTGTATATGCTTCAAAAGGTCATGAAGTATATTTTAAACAATTTTTATATTCCTCATTAAAAGAAGATGAAGAAGAAGTATATTATTCAAAAACTTTAAATCTGCTTGAAAGCCCAACAAAAATAAATATAGAAGGCAAAGATTTCTTATATATATTTAATAAGCTTACAGGCTCTTTCGAATATATTTCAAAAAATAATTTTAATTTAATAGATAAACCCTTAACATTAAATATTTGGCGAGCACCAATAGATAATGACATGAATGTAAAATCAGAATGGTTTAAAGAAAAATATGATGCAGCAGAAATACATGTATATGAAACCAGCGTTAGAAAGTATGATACAAAAATAGAAATAGAAATTAAGTTTTCATTTGGTGCAAAAAGCCTAATTCCTATAGTAAAAGGAAAAATGATATGGCATATAGATAGTTCTGGTTTAATAACATTAAATATTGATGCTAAAAAAAGAAAGAATGCCCCAAACCTGCCACGCTTTGGACTCAAACTAACTATGGATAAAACGATAGAGGAAGTAACATACTTTGGCAAAGGCCCTTATGAAAACTATATCGATTTGCAAAACAATTCAAAAAAATCTATATATACAACTACAATAGAACAACTTTTTGAGCATTATATAAAACCACAACATAACGGCACAAGAAGCGATATAGAATGGGTTATTTTACACGATGCTCATGGAATGGGTCTTAAAATTATGTCGGAAGATAATTTTTATTTTGATGCAAGTTATTATACAAGTAACCAACTAACAAATACAACTCATGACTATAAGCTTGAAAAAGGTTTAAATGCAGTGGTTTGTGTAGATTATGCTATGAGAGGAATAGGTTCTCATTCTTGCGGACCAGCACTAAATGAGAGGTATGAAATTACTAATAATAATATTTTGTGTTCATTTAAGCTTATGCCTATATTTAAAGAAGATGATATGAGTTTTGGAACAGAAAATATATATCTCAATAGTATTGTTAAACAAATCGAAAATAAATAATTTTAGTAACAAATATTTAAAGAGGACTAAATTAAAGTGAGTTCGACACAACAAAACAACGTCGAACTCACTTTAATTTAATATATTCTTAAATTTAGAGAGGTGTTTAAAATGTTTGATTTTTCTATTAATGAAAAACTAAAAAACATTCCTAGCTGTTGGTTTCTAGAAGGGTTTACAAGACTTTTAGAGCATGAGCCTGCTTTAAGAGAAGGATATGCAAGATATCATTTATATACTAACATACCTATTTACATTAATCCTATGGAGTTAATTGTAGGAAACTTAGACTGGGCAATATCTAAAGAGGTAGTTATCAATAGTGTTGGAAATCAAGAAATTAATAATTGTAATTTAGAAGAGTTTTTAAAATGTGAAAATATTACAGACATTAAAAAAAAGATAGCTCAAAAGCAAATAGAATTAATTAAACCCTATGTTTTAAATAATATTGAAGATACTTTGACGCAAGCTGAAAAAAAGGTAAGTTTAAGTAGTGCGGGAACTTCAAACCATTACAATGGGCATATGGTTTTGGATTACTCACAAATTTTGTCCGAAGGTCTGGGGGGTTATGTTAATAAAGTAATTAATTTTAGAGATGGTAGTAAAACTAAAAAAGATTATGATTTCTATGATGGTATGCTATACACTCTAAAAGGTATACAAATTTATATTTTAAAACATTCATTAATGGCAGATTACTTACTTGAGTATAAACAAGAGGATTATAATGAGCTGCAATTAAAAGAGATTAAACAAAATTGTAAAAATATTATTAATAATCCTCCTAAAACATTTTTGGAAGCACTGCAATTAGTGTGGTTTATGTTTAGTTTTGGTGACTATGATTCCTTTGGACGATTCGACCAATATATGTATAGTTTCTATGAAAATGACCTTGCAATATATGGTAAAGAAAAATTAGATGAATATTTGAAGTTTTTCTTTAATAAAGCAGAGCAAAATAGATGTATTTTAAATATGACCATCGGGGGAACAAATTGTGATGGTTCAAGTTCCGTTAATGAGTTAACCTATGCAGTTTTACGTGTAGTAAGAGAGTTGGGGTTTAAATCACCAAACCTTTGTATTCGCCTAACTGACGAAAGTGAACATAACATTTATTTAGAAGTTCACAAAAATTTATCTAAAGGGCAAGGAATACCAGCTTTGTATAACGATAAATTAATAATACCTATGTTGGAAGCTATAGGAATAGAAAAAGAAGATGCATATGATTATTCTTTGGCAGGTTGCAGTCAGGTGATTATTCCAAGTAAAAGCAATTTTTGTTGTGATGTGGGTTTGTACAATGCTTTAAAAATACTAGAACTTACTTTGCACAATGGTTTTGATAAAAGAATGAATGAATTTGTTGGTATAAAAACTGGAGAAGTTACAGATTTTGCAGACTTTGACTCTATATATAAGGCTTACATAAAACAAATGAAATATATAATACAAACTGGGGTTAGTATAAACAATAAGGATATTATCGCACGAAAGGACATTCCTTCAAATGTTAGGACATTGTTTACACAAGGTTGTTTGGAATCTGGAAAAGCTATTTTTGAAGGCGGAGCTAAATACAATGCAGTGCAGAGTGAAATTATCGGTTTGACAAATGTTGCTAATTCATTATATACAATTAAAAAATTGGTATACGAACAGAAAAAGTTAACACTTAAGGAACTTGTGGGTATTCTAGATAGCAATTATGAAAATAAAGAGACATTTCGACAAACAATTTTAAGTATTGATAAATTTGGGAATGACATAGAAGAAGTTGACCAGTTGAGAGCAGATATTAGCACAGAATTTTATAATGAGTTAAGTAAATATGGCGGTGCTATAGGCGGAAAACATTGGGGCGGCGAAGTTGCATTTATGTCACATATTCAGTTTGCACCTTATACCTTAGCTTCTGCAGATGGAAGAAAAGATTTTCAACCTCTGGCTGATTCTGGCGGAGCAATGCAAGGTACAGATATTAATGGTCCTACTGCACTAATAAAATCAATGTCAAAAATACCATTTGCACACCCGACAATTTGTCGAACATTAAATTTAAAATTTGATAAAGAGATGTTTAAAAAATCTGCCGAGCAGATTATTGCTTTATGGCGTACTTTTTTCCAGCTAAATGGTTGTCAAATGCAAGTTAATGTGCAAACACATAAAGATTTGCTAAATGCACAAAAAAATCCAGAGGATTATGGTGGTTTAGTTGTACGTATCGGTGGATATAATGATTATTTTGTTGAAATAAGTAAAGAAATGCAAGATGAAGTAATTTCTAGAACAGAGCAGGTATTTTAAAATGTCGGAAGGAATAGTATTTGGTATACAAAAGTTCTGTACTGAAGATGGACCTGGTATACGAACAACTGTATTTTTAAAAGGTTGCACTTTAAGATGTAAGTGGTGTCATAATCCAGAAAGCTATGAGCTGCAACCCATTCTAGGTTATATACAAAAAAAATGTATTTACTGCAAAGCATGTTTAAATGTATGTTTAAACAAGGTTCATTCATTCATATTAAAAGAAAATAAATGCTTGCATGAAATAAACAGGTCGCTATGTATATCCTGTGGAAATTGTGTTAATGTTTGCCCTAATAATGCACTAAAAATAAATGGTAAATTGCAAACTGTTACACAAGTGATTAATGAGGTTTTAAAAGATAAAGCTTTTTATGATAACTCTGGCGGAGGCATGACAATTTCCGGTGGAGAGCCACTTTTTCAGAAAGAGTTTTGTATTTCATTGCTTAAAGCGGCTAAACTTGAGAAAATCCATACATGTGTAGAAACAAGCGGATATGTAAAGAAGGAACATATTCTTGAGGCACTACCATATATTGATTTGCTGCAGTGGGACATAAAGGAAACTAATGCTAAAAATCATTTGTATTATACATCAGGTAATTTAAAAATAATTTTAGATAATTTATATTGCTTACAAAAATATTCTGTAGAAATAATTTTAAGATGCCCAATAATTCCTGGTATAAATGATAGAGAAGAGCATTTTCAACAATTAGAGAGCTTAAAAAATAAATTTAGTTTTATAAAAAAAATTGAAATAATGCCTTATCATAAACTTGGTGAACATAAAAAAATTCAGTATGGTATTCAAGAACAATTTGATTTTAAGATACCTACAAATGAGCAAATAGGATTCTGGGAAAGCTTAATAAATAAAAACTAAATAAGAACCTTTCTTTAATAATGGATTACTTAAATTTGAAATGGTAATTTTTTTGTCATTTAAAGTACAGTAGCAGAGGCATCATAAAAAAATTATGCTGTGCATCTACAACAAATAATGGCAGAGTAATAGCTTTCAAATCTGGGTAACAGCTTATTGGGGATAGGTTCTTATTTGTATATGCCCTAATTATGCTATTTTAATGCCTATTAATAGTAATTCCAATATACATTATATACAAGCGTTGCCGCATACACTAAATCAAAGGGGTTGGTGTTGTGGCTAAGAAACTAACTGTAACAGGATATATTGTCCGTGATGGCAATAGAATTAGGCGTAGGGATTTATCTAATAAAGAACAAAAACGCTTAGCGACAGCATGGAATAGCTGTGCTATGGAAGCAGCTGGGTATATTCAAGCAAAGAAGTCTATTAAATAATATGAGTTCGACGCAATAAAACTGCGCTGAACTCACGTTAAATAATTGTATTAAAACTTATTTTAAACAATGGTGGTGATTAAATGAGAAATGAACCGTTAAAAGCCGCTTTGTATATTAGAGTTTCCACAGATGAGCAAGTCGAGTATTCTCCTACTGCTCAATTAAAAGCTTTAACTGAATATGCAAAAAAAAATGGAATGGAAGTGATAAATAAATATGTATTTGTAGATGAAGGTTTCTCAGGCAGAAGTGCTGAAAAAAGACCTGCATTTCAACAAATGATTGCTATAGCAAAAACAAAGCCTAAGCCTTTTGACGTGATACTAATACATAAATTCGATAGATTTGCACGAAACCGTGAAGATAGTATTGTTTATAAATCCATGTTAAAGAAACAATGTAAAGTGCGTGTAATAAGCATTACGGAGTCATTGGATGAAGAAGATAAAATGTCAGGTCTAATAGAAGCTATTCTTGAAGCGATGGCGGAATACTACAGTATTAATCTTGCTGAAGAAGTTAAAAAAGGCATGACCGAGAAAGCACATCAAGGAGGTTTTCAAACCTCACCACCATTTGGGTATAAGATAGGCGAAAACAATACACTCCAAATTGTAGAGGAAGAAGCAACGTATGTGCGATATATTTTCACACAGTTTGCTATTCATAACAAAGGAAAATCCCAAATTACAAGGCAATTGGCAAATATTGGTGTAAAAAGTAAGAGAGGTAACCCAATTGACATTAGGAATATTGACTATATTCTTCAAAATCCTGTATATATCGGTAAAGTCAGATGGACTCCTACAGAAAAAGTAAGACGTAATTTTAATCACCCTGATACAATAGTAGCAAATGGTCAGCATGAGCCTATTATATCTAATGAGTTATTTCAAAAAGCTGCTGAAAAGATAGCTACAAAAGCAAGCATTACTAAGGCAAGAAAACGACCTATTGAAGAATGCAAGCACTGGCTTTCAGGATTGGTTAAATGTTCAAATTGCGGTTCTTCACTTACATCTTCAGGCATGAGAAACCCTTGCCCATCACTTCAATGTAAAGGCTACAGCAGTGCCATCTGTAACGTGTCCCATAGCATCTCTATTAAAAAAATAGAAGGTGCAATATTAGAAGAGTTAGAGGAAGCTTTAAGCTACTGTGATAAATCAGATTTTGAACTAAATGAGACTCATGTTGATGATTACCATGATAAAATTGCTATTCTCAAAAAACAGCTTAATAAACTTGAGGTACACCTACTTCGTGCAAATGAAGCATATTTATCAGAAATTGATACATTAGAAGAATATAAGAAGAATAAAGCTAATATTGAGAATCAGCAAAAAGAGCTATCAGAGGAAATTAAGCGACTAATAAATAGCCAGCCAATATTAGCCGAAACAAGGCCTAAGGGTAAGTTTCAAGATGTGGTAGATATTTTAAACTCTGATTGTAATATGAGGTTAAAGCAAAACTCTATTAGAAGTATCGTTAATAAAATCGTATATGACAGACCAAGTTATAATATTGAAGTTTATTATAAAGATATGTAAATAGTGCTTTAGGAAAAAAATACACTGTGCTATTTTTTATAACTAAATAAATAAAAATAATAACAAATTAACATATAGAAAGCGAAACAGTTGTGAACATTCTTTAATGTTTATTCATATCAACCCCTAAGGCAATACGGTGGACCTGACGGAGAACTTGGAGCAGCATTAAGGTATCTTAGTCAAAGATTTACTATGGTTACACCCGAAGCTAAAGCTGTATTAAACGATGTAGGCACTGAAGAATTAGCCCATCTCGAAATTGTAGGAACGCTAGTTAAGCAACTAATGGAAAACGCCACCCCTGAACAGATAAAAGAAGCTGGACTTGATGACTATTATGTAAATCATGGTTTAGGTGTATACCCCCAAAATTCTGATGGATTTCCCTGGACTGCTGCCGGTATACAATCTACAGGCAACCCTATAGTCGACCTTTATGAAAATATGGCGGCGGAAGAAAAAGCCCGTTCAACATATGAATATATTTTAAATTTAATTGACGAGCCCGATGTTGCCGACCCAATTAAATTTCTAAGACAAAGAGAAGTTGTCCACTTCCAACGATTTGGTGAAGCACTTCGATATGTTCAGGACTATATGGATTCAAAAAGGATGTTTATAATAAATACTCCTGAAATGTTATAATATCACTTTAGAAATTAAGACTGAATATCTATCCGTGTAAATGGCAATAATGTCCATATAAAAAAATGGAGGTTATATATATATGAAAACGTCAAAAAACATTATCACGGAAAAGGAAATAAGATAGGGTTCGACCGTGCAACGACAGAAATTGTGCGGTCAATTAAGTTGAAAAATATTTTCTTAAGTTGACGACGTTGTCATAACAATGAGCACTTAATAAGGTATGATACCATTATAGGTGCTCATTGTTATGGCATTTTGCATATGTATCATCATTCCCTTTTTTGACATGATTATACATAATTTTTGCTTTTTTGTTAGATTCCAAACAACTTCTTATACTATTTCCGTTAAAACAATTCCAAAACATGACGATATACATATGGGT
>CAYYRV010000020.1:0-39512 GCA_964474135.1 uncultured Defluviitaleaceae bacterium | reverse complement strand
CATAAAGAAAAGACGTATTTTCGCCTCTTTTTCTGCAAATGGTAGAATATAGAAGGTCATCTTTTGTAGCTGAACGTTAATTTTTTTGAGGCTTCTATGACCTCTTCGTTTGCTTTCTTAGGGTGTGGATAGGAAAGCTGTTTGTGCGGATCTTAAAAAAGTATATGGGGCAATAAATCTTGATGATGCTGAGTATGCAAAAGAAGAATTTAGGGAAAAATGGGATAAGAAGTATCCGGCAATTTTACAATCTTGGGATACAAATTGGTCTGAGCTTACAACATTTTTCAACTATCCTGAGCAAATAAGACATTTGATTTATACCACAAATGCAGTGGAAGCTTATCATCGAATGGTGCGTAAATTCACAAAGGCTAAATCTATTTTGCCGACAGACGACTCAATTCGTAAGGTTATTTTTCTTTCTATTAAAGAGATCACTAAAAAGTGGACACAGCCGGCACGAGATTGGGGCATGGTTTATAGCCAGATTAAAATTTTCTTTGCAGACAGATTTGTAGCCTAAAACCGTGGGCGCTGCCCACACCCGGAGTTTATCCGCTTTTAGCTTGCCGGTGTCAAAAAAGCAAAACCGCAAAGATTTCTCTATGCGGTTCACCGTTCAAGCGCGACTTACGCTGGGTTGCTCTCCAGCATTGCCCTGTTTCGTCGTGCTAAAAGTATTAATAAACTTTTGGAGAATTATTCTATTTACACTAAAGAATATTCATACCCACTGAAACTGTTCTTTGGGCTTTTGCTTATAATATCAAGAAGCTTCATAATAAACAAAACCGTAACTTTCAGCGGGTTATTCTTCACTCACTTAATTCTGCCTAAACTTCGGTTAATTAAATAAATTTTGTACTGCCAAAAAATTGGAAACAGTCTTTGGCTTGATTTGTTATACACTTTTTACCCATGACAGTACGGCTGATTTACCATTATTTCTTATATCTACTTATAAACAAGGAGCTGTCTTGCTTTTTTCTTAGCAAGAAAGCCCCTGTTTTATAGTTAATAATTCATCTATTTATTATATACAATTTTTCCATTTACAATTGTATAAATAATTTCCCCTCCAAAATTAGTATTATTATAAGGAGAAAATTTTGCTTTTGACACAAACTCATTGGAATTAACAACAAATTTCCCGTTTTTATTAAAAATAGTTAAATCTGCATCTGCTCCCACCTTAATTTCTCCTTTGTTTTTAAGCCCTAATATTTTTGAAGGAGACGTAGACATTTTGTCAATTAGCTGACTAAGTGATAAAATATTCTCCTTTACTAAAGCGTTATAACTAACATAAAAAGCAGTTTCAATTGACGATATACCAAAAGAGGCTCTATCAAATTCTGTGTTTTTGCTCTCAATCGTTGCAGGAGTATGCCCTGAAGAAATAACGTCTATAGTTCCGTCCACTAAACCTTCTTTTATACTTTCAATATCTTCTTTAGTTCTTAGAGGTGGTCTAATTTTTCCAAGTGTGTTATAAGATTCAACAATTTCTTCGGATAAAGTGAAATAATGAGGGCAAGTTTCACATGTTACATTTACTCCTTTGCTCTTTGCATAACGAATATATTCAACAGAACCCTTTGTACTGACATGTGTAATATGTAATTTTGATTCATTATACTTAGCTAATACTAAATTTCTTGATAACACCACTTCTTCGGCTTCCCTTGCAATTCCAGATAGCCCAATTTGTGTAGACATTTTACCACTATTCATTACTCCATTTTCAGAAAGTCTCTTATCCTCGCAAATAGTAATAACTGGTATTTGAAACATACTTGAGTAATACAAAATATTTTTCATTAAATGAGAATCCTGTACGCTCATTCCTCCATCAGAAACCGCAACAATACCAGCCTTTATCATTTCTCCTATTTCCGCCATTTCAATACCTTCACAGCCTTTTGTCATACTGCCATAAGGAAAAATATTGACCTTTGAAAGTTTTTTGCTTTTGTTTATAATATAGTCTACTGCTGTTTTTTCATCTATTACAGGCTTTGTAGTAGGCTGACATGTTATTGAAGTATATCCACCTTTTGCGGCAGCATTAGAAACAGACATAATATCTTCTTTATACTCATATCCGGGGTCGCAAATATTACAGTACATATCTATAAGCCCTGGAAAAATATAGTTTTCTTCTACATCAAGTATTTCTGTCATTTTAAGTTCAATTTTATCATCAATTTTTTCAATAATACCATTTTTTATGTATATATCTTTTTTATGAATTTCATTATCTATACAAACAAAAGCGTTTTTTATTAAAAGGCTCATTTAGGCAGTCCCCCTTTCATAGAAAGTAAGTAAAGTAATGCCATTCTAACAGCAACACCATTTGCTATTTGGTCATCTACTAAGCATTGTTTTGATTCGATTACTTGAGATGAAATTTCTATTCCCCTGTTTATTGGACCAGGGTGCATAATAATAGCATCTTTTTTTGCATATTGTAAAGTTTTCTCATCTACTTTAAAAAGGTTTTTGTATTCATTTAATGATGGAATTAAATTATTGAGTTGCCCTTCAGGTTGAGTCCTTAATACCATAATAACATCAGCCTCGCTAACAGCCTCTTTAATATTATAATAAACATTTACACCAAATTTATCTAACTGTGGTGGAACTAATGTTGGAGGCGCAGCTATTGAAACATGTGCACCTAGCTTAATAAGCCCCCATATATTGCTTTTGGTAACACGGCTATGTGCAACATCTCCTATAATAGCAACCTTTAAGTCTTTAAAACTTCCCTTTTGATTTTTTATAGTTAACAAATCTAAGAGAGACTGACTGGGGTTTTCGTTTACACCGTCGCCAGCATTAATAACGCTTGCTGCTACATTCTCGCCTAAGAGCTTTGCTGTACCAGACATTGGGTGGCGTATAATAATAAAATCAGCACCCATTTGGTCGATAATATGACCCATATCAATAACATTTCCACCGTGCCGTACATCTAGGCTAACTTCCATATTAACAAAGCTTGCACTTAGGTATTGTGCCGCTAATTCATATGATAATTTAGTTCTTGAACTTTTTTCATAAAAAAGCATAATAACGGATTTTCCCTGTAGGTGAGGAGCTTTTTTATTTTTTTGACTTAATACATACTTCATAGTTTCTGCTGTATCTAAAATATATAGTATTTCGTCTGCTGTTAAGTTTTTTAAGCCAATAATATCTTTTCTAAAAAAAGCCAAATTCTTACCTCCTTAATCTTTCCAAAAGCTTTAAAAAGTAGTCTGGCAAAGGTGATTCAAACAGTAAATACTTTCCTGTTGAAGGGTGTGCAAATCCAAGAGTTCTTGCATGAAGTGCTTGCCCTTCCAGCTTAAAAGGGTCATCTCTATTTCCATATACATAATCACCTAAGAGAGGATGTCCAATATATGCCATATGTACTCTTATTTGATGCGTTCTTCCTGTTTCAAGTTTTGCTTCAATAAATGTATACTTTCCAAACCTCTCTAAAACATTGTAGTGGGTAACTGCATGTTTTCCATTCTTTAAATTAACAGACATTTTTTTTCTGTCTATAGGATGCCTACCTATTGGTTTATCTACAGTGCCGCTATCATTTTTTATTCCGTTATATACAACTGCATTATAAACTCTTGTCATTGAGTGTCTTGCGAGTTGTAATGATAAATTTTGATGTGCCTCATTGTTTTTAGCTACAACTAATATACCTGAAGTATCCTTATCGATTCTATGAACAATACCAGGACGCAATACACCATTTATTCCCGATAGTTTACCATAAAAATGGTATAAAAGCCCATTTACCAAAGTACCAGTATAATGCCCCGCTGCTGGGTGAACTACCATACCTTTAGGCTTATCTACAACTATCACATGCTCGTCCTCATGCATGATGCTTAAAGGTATGTTTTCAGGCTCAACATTAATCTCAACAGGCTCTGGTATTTTAATTTTAACAATATCATTTGATTTTAGCTTATAATTTGATTTTATTTGCTTTCCATTAACCTCTACAAAGCCGTCTTGTATTAGCTTTTGAATACCGTTTCGTGACAAGTCATCGATTTCTTCCGATAAATAAACATCAATTCTAATATTTTCTTTATTCTTCTGTATTTCAAAAAAAAATTCTTCCATAATTTATAGGTTTAAAAGCTTTATTACTATGGGTTGGAATCTATTGTTTTTAAAGCTTTAGAACCCGTATTATCCTCCTCTTTAATGAAAAAAAGCATAACAACTGCAAGTAAAATTGTTCCAACAACTACAAAAATATCAGCTATATTAAAAACAGGAAATCTTATAAAATCAAATTGAAGAAAGTCTACAACATATTTTCTAAAGAGCCTATCTATGCAGTTTCCAATAGCACCAGCAGAAATCAAAACAAGTGAAACCCTAATCCATAAATAAGGTCTACTTTTTGGCATTTTAATATAATAATAAGATATAAAACAAATTATTACAACTGTTAAAAAAACAAAAAGCCATCTGTACCCTTGCAAAATACCAAAAGCAGCTCCTTGATTTTCAACAAATGTTAAACTTAAAATACCTTCTATTACCGTATGTGAGCCATTTATTGGCTTTAAAAACTTGAGTGCCAATATTTTTGTTATTTGGTCTATTATGATTAAAATAACAGATATAGATATTGCAAATATATACATAGACATACTCCTTTTGTCAAAAATAAATATTAAAGCTAGGGATAATTATATTGAGGTTTTCAGCCTAAATATTGAAAGAAGCAGAGAACTTTTGCCGTAATGCCACAAGCGGAATTCTGTGTTAGAGATTTTTAGCAATAATGGAGGTTTTTTTTAGTATGCAACCTTATTTATTGCGTAAAGTAAGTCTTCCTCACAAGCACCTTTTAATGTATATGCTTCCCCTAGATTTTTTAATAAAATGACATCGATCTGATTGTTTTTGGCTTTTTTGTCCAAAAACATTTGCTCGTAAATATCCTTTACAGAAAAGTTTCTGGCTTCAATAGGTAAATCAAAAAACATTAAAAGTTCTTTAAAACATTCAATTTCTTTTTCTGTTATTATACCCACTTTTTTAGATAAATATAGTGCTGAAATCATACCTATTCCTACACACTGCCCATGAAGAAGCTTAAACTTTGATAAACTTTCGATTGAATGACCGAAAGTATGTCCAAAATTTAAAATTTCACGTAATCCTGTTTCTTTTTCATCTTGGGATACAACATCTGCTTTTATTGTACATGATTTATAAACTATCTTTTTTAAATAATCTATATTTAGATTTTTTATACTGTCTTTATTTTGTAAAATAAAATTATAGAAATCAATATCTTTAATTAATCCGTATTTTATAACTTCCGCCATGCCCGAATAAAATTCATCTTTTGGCAGAGTATTAATTGTATTAACATTAATATATACGAATTCAGGCTGGTAAAAAGCTCCAATAATATTTTTGCTTCCCATAAAGTCTACACCTGTTTTGCCACCTACACTACTATCTACCTGTGCAAGCAATGTTGTTGGAATTTGAACAAAACTAATTCCACGCATATAAGTAGACGCTGCAAACCCAGCCATATCCCCAACTACACCACCGCCAAGAGCGACAATTACAGATTTTCTGTCTAGCCGATTTTCCAAAAAGAATTTATACATATCACTTATAGTTTCTAAACTTTTGCTTTCTTCTCCTGCTTTAAAGCTATAGGAATATAATTCTTTGCAGATAGGTTTAAGCATATCTGATATTTCTTCTATGTAAAGCTTTTCTACATTATTGTCAGTGACAATACAAACTTTTCTATTTTTAATATTAATACTTTCAAAAGCATTTGTTATGTCATTAAAAGACTCTTTCAAATAAATAGTATATTCTTTGGATTGTGTTTTAACTTGTATGTTTTCCATTATTTTCACCTTTCACTAGGAATGTATTTAACGTGAGTTCTATGTAGTCGAACCGGCTTGTGAAACAAGCCTAAAATGGTAAGATTTTTCACGTTATGAGCATAAATTTAGCCTGATTTTGGCTAAATTTGTGCAAATATTATCAAAAGTTCGACACAGCTTTATTTCGTCGAACTCACAATATTTATCAAAATATAAGGGGTAGATTTATGTTAAAAGTTTTAAGGGAGTTTGATAAAGCTTTTTCAAAAGTTTCATCAATGTTTTATAATTTATAGCATAATTAATGATAGCATAAAATAAAGTTCTTTCCAACCCTAATAATAAGATTGAAAAGAACTTATATCGACATAAGTTAGCTATATTCTACAAACTATAACTGATGAAATCCTTTTGTCCTCTGTTTCATTAACTTTAAATAAAAGCCCGTTATATTCTACTTCTGGTTTTTCACCCTCATTTGGAATTCTGCCGATTTGCCCAATTAAAAATCCGCTTAACGTATCATAATCTTCTATTGGCAAATTAACATCTTCAAAGCAGTCGTTTACTATTTCCAAATCGGTTGTACCGTTTATACGATATGTGTTTTCTTCTATTTTATTAATGTCTGGTGTTTCGATTTCATCATGTTCGTCTAAGATACTTCCCATTATTTCTTCAACAATATCTTCCATTGTAACAAGCCCTAAAGTTCCTCCGTATTCATCAACAACTATAGCCATGTGTACTTGCGTTTTTTGCATCTCCATAAAAAGCTCATCGGCTTTTTTTGAAAAAGGTACAAAATAAGGGTCTCTAATAAGAGTACGGATATTTAAGTCGTTTAAACTACCGTTATTAATCATATACTTTAATATATCTTTTATGTGCAAAATACCAATAATATTGTCGAGATTTTCTTCATAAACAGGGATTCTAGAGTATTTTTCGTCAGCTAAAAATTGCATAATTTCTATGTTATCCGCCGATATAGAAATCGCTGTAATATCTGTACGGTGCACAGAAACATCTTCGACAGTTTTGTCGTCAAGTTCAAAAATATTATTTATCATCTCCTGTTCCCTATTGTCTATTGTTCCAACCTCACTACCTGCATCTACAAGCATTCGAATTTCTTCTTCTGTTATGTCACCATTTTCAATATTTGTACTTATACCAAAAATTTTAAGAAATCCTTCGGTAGAAATTGACAAAACTTTAACAATAGGATAGGTAATTTTTGAAATAAAATTTACAGGTTTAATTATTAAAAGAGAATATTCTGTCGATTTTTTTATCCCAATATTTTTAGGTATAAGTTGCCCAAACAAAATTGTGAAATAACATAAAATCATTGTGATTACTAAAAATAAAAATGGCTTAAAAAAATCATGAGAAACGTCTGTACCTTTTGTATTAAAAAAATTAACAATAGGTTCATAAAAAGTATCTACAGCAAATGCACCAGAAAACAATACTATAAATGATATTCCTATTTGTAAAGTAGAAAGAAATCTACTAGGTTCATCAATTACCTTCAAGAGAAGTTCTGCTCTTTTGTTACCATCTTCTGCTAAAATTTTAACCCTATTTTTATTTACTGAAATTAAGGCAATTTCAGAAGAAGTCAACACGCCGTTTAACAAAATCAAAGCGACGAGTATTAATATGTTACCTATCAATAAAAAATCATCCTCCAAATTAATTAAGAAAATAATTAAAATCCATTTAATTGCAAAATATTAGTTAGTTTCTAGTTTGACCATTACCGTAAATAATGTATTTTACACTTGTAAGCTCTTTTAATCCCATAGGTCCTCTTGCATGTATTTTCTGTGTACTTATACCTATTTCTGCACCAAATCCAAATTCAAAGCCATCTGTAAAACGAGTTGAAGCATTTACATAAACACAAGCAGAGTCTATAACTTCCAAAAATTTTTGGCTGTTAGAGTAGTTTTCTGTTATTATTGCTTCTGAGTGACCTGTAGAATAAGTTTGTATATGTTCTATAGCCTCGTCAAAATCTTCGGCTATTTTTATTGCTATTATATAATCTAAATATTCTTTATTCCAATCTTCCTCATCTGCAAGTATAATATTTTGTACAATTTCCTTGGATTTATAGTCTCCTCTTACTTCTACATTTTTTCCTAACAACTCTTTAATTATTAATGGCAAAAATATGTCTGCAATTTTTCTATGGATAATAAGTTTTTCACAAGCATTGCATACACCTGGCCGTTGTGTTTTTGCGTTTATAATTATGTTTATAGCTTTTTCAATGTCTGCTGTTTCATCAACAAAAATATGGCAGTTACCCACACCTGTTTCTATTACAGGTATTGTGCTATTTTTAACAACCGACTGAATAAGCCCAGCTCCGCCTCTTGGTATTAAAAGGTCTACAAATTTGTTAAGCTTCATAAACTCAACTGCTGTTTCTCTGCTTGTGTCTTTAATAATCTGAAGTGTGTATTTTGGCAAATTGTTTGCTAATAAAGCCTTTTCAAAAGCTTTCACAATAGCTATGTTTGAGGAGATAGCTTCTTTTCCACCTCTTAAAATTACTGAACTTCCAGCTTTAAAGCATAGCCCAAAAGCATCAGCAGTAACATTTGGTCGGGCTTCATAAATAATTCCTATTACACCTAATGGCACTCTTTTTTGTCCGACGATAAGCCCATTAGGTAAAGTTTTCATTGAAATGACTTCTCCTATAGGGTCTTGCAGTGAGGCGATTTGCCTAAGACCTAGTACCATTGAATCTATTCTATCTTTTGTCAGAGTTAGTCTGTCTAGTAAAGCACCACTAATCCCAGAAGATTTTGCTGCTTCTAAATCCTTTTTGTTCTCTTCTATAATATCATCTGAATTATTTAGCAACTCATTTGCAGCATCATTTATAATTTTATTTTTTTCTGCTGATGTAAGCTTACCAACTATTTTAGAAGCTTCTTTTGCTTTTTGTCCAATGTATACGAGTTCCTGCATAGAATTCACTTCCTAATCTGTTATTATGTAGTCTAGTTGTTTATCAAATTGTTCAACCGGCAAGGCATCAGTTCTTTGAAAATCATAAAACAACCCTACTGTATTTATGTATACATTTTCATAAAGGTATTTGTCATAAAATCCGCCACCATACCCTATTCTATAGTTATTTTTATCAAATGCAGCGCCTGGTACAACTATTAATGTTTTCTCTCCGCTTTTAATAATATTTTCTTCCTTAAATACTGGTTCAAGTATACCATACTTATTTCTAACTAAATTATCAAGATTTTTTATTTCTATAAAATACATATCTCTTGTTTTGGGTATCATATATGGAGTAGCAACCCTTTTGCCCTTTTTTATAGCGTCATTAATAATTAAATCCGTTTCAACCTCTGAATTAAAGTGAACATAACAAAATACTTCTTCACACTCCGAATAATAATTTGTTTCCAGCAATTTTTTTTGGATTACCACACTTCTTTCTGTAATTTCTGAAAAGCTTAAACTGTTTCTGTTTTCCAAAAAAATCTTCCTTATTACATCTTTCGTTTGCATAAATATAACCTCCCTAAAAAAATTATTAGATTGAGACAGCACAAATATAATTATAATGCTTAAACAGGTTGATATAATGCATCTCTTTATGTTTATTATTTTAAATAATTTATATAGTATAAAATTACATACTCCAAAAAATATCAAAAAAATTGAAAAACAAATTATTAAGCTTATTATATACCAGTTTCTAAATATACCAAAATAAATAAGATTTGCTGTAGAAATTCCAATAATAGTTAATATAAATAATTCTCTAATATTTGCTATTTGATAAATATTTTCTCCGTTTACATCGAAATTAAATATTAAGACATATAAAATAGGTAAACCTATTCCCATTAAACTTCCTGATAAAATCCTTAAAAAATTGGTAGTCTCCCTAATCTTAATATAAGATGTAACACCGTCAAACATTAAAAAACTAAAGCATATAGTAATAAAAATTATACTTAAAATTGTTAAAGGCTTATTTGCAGAAATCCTTTTCCAACAAAATAAAAAAATAAAAGAAATAAAAATACTTAAATAAATTCCTGTACATCTAGCACAAACAGGCAGATAGTCTCCACAAATTATTATTGTTCTCTCATGTAGCTGATGACAAACAGCTCCTCCTACAAAATGAACAATACTTTTAAGCATATTCTGCAGCACCTAAAAGTGCAAAAGCACAGCAGCATATAATAATAAGCAGTATTTCTATAATCATAGCAATAAGCAATTTATATCCAAATGATTTATAGTTTTTACTAGTATCCAACATAAAAATAATTGAAATAACAATCCCTACTATAGGAATAATTAAAGAAATTATAAAGATAAGCACCTTTATACCTGTATCAATTGTTTTGTCTACAGGTTCTGATTTTGTTTTTTCCGAATATGTTTTGTAGGTATCATGTTTATCATCATATAGTAATTCGTCAGACGTATTGCCTATTGGGTTATTTTTGAAAATTTCGTCTAAATCATTAACATGATTATCAATTTCTTCTCTAAAATCATTTTTATCATTAATATTAAGTTGTTTAAAATCGGTTTCGGAAAATCCTGAACTAATATCACTATTTTTATCTCCTGTGTTTTCAAAGCCAATAGAATCAATTTTAATTTCTTTTCCTGTATCTTCAAAAAAGTCATTTTCGTCAATACTTCCACAATAAGGGCATGTAATTGAGTCTTCATCTAAAAGCCTTGAGCATTTTCTGCAATATATCAATTCTATACCTCCCTATAATTAAATTAAATCAATTAATTTCCTACAACTAAATCTACAAATATTTTCTATAGTTTTTTCTTTCCTTGAAAAAAGGTACCTATATCTTTTCTTTCAAGAATATCAAATAATATTTCTGGATTATTTCCTTGAGCAATTATCATGTCTATTCCGTTTTTAACAGCCATTTTGGCAGCAGAAATTTTTGTAGCCATTCCACCTGTTCCCAAGCTACTACCTGCTTCTCCTCCAGCACTTTCTATTTCTTTGGTAATTTTTTTAATGTAACTTATTTTTTTTGCATTAGGATTTATTTTAGGGTCAGAATCATAAAAACCTTCAATATCAGAAAGAATAATAAGCCCGTCACTTTCTACCAAACATGCAACATATGCTGAAAGAGTATCATTATCACTGAATTCTAGTTCATCTACAGCAATTGTGTCATTTTCATTTACAATTGGAATGATACCCATAGATAGAAGCTTCGAAAAAGTATTTCTTGCATGAGTTTTTCTAACTTTATTTTCTAAAACATCTTTTGTTAAGAGAATCTGAGCTACTTTTTGATTGTATTCCATAAAAAAATTTTCATATATTTGCATTAATGCTGCCTGACCGACAGCCGATGTAGCTTGCTTGCCTATTATATCTCTTGGTCTTTCGGCAAGACCTAACCTATCAGTACCAACAGCAATAGCACCAGAAGAAACCAAAATTATCTCTTTTCCTTGATTATGTAAATCACTCAATACCCATGCCAAATTTTTTATTCTTTTGTAGTTCATTTTTCCGTTATCATATGTTAATGTTGTTGTTCCTACTTTTACTACTATTCTTTTATAACTTAAAATATTATCCCTATCATTATCCATAAATAACCTTCCTAATTAGTATTTTATAGTACACCATTTTATCATAGATTATATTATAATGCTAGTTAGTGTTTAAAAAATTCGCTTGTATTATAAAACAGAAATAATTATTATAAAAATAATACCTATATGAAAAAATATAAAATTTATTATTATAATGTAAAACTATGATATAATATTTTTAAATTTAATTAAATCTTCTTGATATATACTTTTAAGTTGTTGGTTATAAATTATTGAGGCTGGGTGATAAAGAGGGAATACCTCTGAATTTCCCTTTTTTAGAAGTTCTCCATGGCAATCACCAATTTTAATGTCTTTATCTTCCATAACTGCTCGCAAAGCAAAATTACCCAAAATAACAATATATTTAGGTGAAATTATATTTAGTTCTTGTATTAAATATGGTGTAAAGAAACTTACTTCTTTTGAATCAGGGGGTCTGTTTATAGGTTTATTTGTTTTTTCGCTTATTTTAAAAGGTCTTACTTTCACTACATTTGTCAAATAAATATCCTCTCTACTAATCCCTATCACATCTAAAAACCCATTTAGATTTTTACCAGCCGCTCCTACAAAAGGTGTTTTTAATTTTTCCTCCTCACCTCCAGGTGCTTCGCCTACTAAAACAATTGAGGCATTTATATCTCCTGCTCCTTTTACTAATATCCTATCTGAAAAATAACTGTCTTTTGAAATGTCTTTTTCTAATTTTAAATAAAGTTTTTCTATATCATTCATATTATTACTCCCTATAAACAAAATTAATATTAAATTTAATAATAACTATTATATCATAATTTTGACAAAAAAGTTATTTATTAATATAATAAGAAAATACTAAGTAAGAATCTATTTAAAATCTCGCTTTTAGTTTCTCAAGGTTTTTTGCCAATATTATGAAGTTACATAAACAGGAGATTCTAAACTGGTTCTGGCATCTATAGTTTTTTTGAAGGAGGCTTATTGTGGGCAGAAAAATTTTAGTTGTAGACGACGAAAAAAATATTGTTGATTTAATAGCATACAATTTAAAAAAAGAGGGGTATGAAGTAATAACGGCATCAGACGGAAAACAAGGTTATGACCTTGCTATTTCGGAAGACCCCGAACTTATATTACTAGATATAATGATGCCCAAAATGGACGGTTTTGAAGTATGCAAAAAAATAAGAGAGAAATATAAAACTCCAATAATTATGCTAACGGCTCGAGCAGAAGAAATAGATAAGGTTTTAGGTTTTGAATTTGGGGCTGATGATTATGTGACGAAACCTTTTAGTGTTAGAGAGCTTATGGCGAGAGTGAAAGCAAATCTTAGAAAAATGGAATCTATTCCAGAAAAACAAGAAGAAAGAAAGTTTCTGACATATGGTGAAATTACAATAGATTTAGGTAAATATGAAGTTTGCAAAAGAGGCGAAATAATAGAATTGACTAGAAGAGAGTTTGAGCTTATTAAATTTCTTGCAACTCAAAAATCACAAGTCTTTTCAAGAGAAGTCCTTTTAGAAAAGGTTTGGGGATACGAGTATTTTGGGGATGTTAGAACTGTTGATGTAACAATAAGAAGGCTTAGAGCAAAAGTAGAAGACAATCCAGATAAGCCTAAATATATTCTTACAAAACGTGGTGTCGGATATTATTTTAATTTAGCATGAGTTTAATGTAGTTATTATAGCATTGAATATGATAGAGGTTTTTTATGAAAAGCATTAAATTAAAACTCGTTATACTTTATTTAACTCTTGTATTTATTGTAATGATTGTAAGTGGTACGTTTATGCTTTTGAGGATTAAGTCACAAGAGTTAGATAAAGCATCAGAATCACTCAGAGGTTTTGCTAAAAATATAAATGAACAAGTAGTTCAAATTTCTGATGTGGATTATTTTCAGGATATTATGCTAGATACATATAAAGGCAGAGATACCAATAAAATAAGCGGATATATTTTAAATACAAAAGGGACATCTATAGCAGATACAGATTATTCAGGAAATTCAGATTACCAGTATAAAAAGTTTAGCAATTCATCCGTAATATCTGCAATTTCTGGAACAGCAAAATACGGCGAAGACAAAGACATGGATTTAAATGGGCAATACAAAGTCTGGATAAGCTTTGCTACTCCTGTAAAAAAAATTATAGACGATAAGGAAACGACATTTATTATTTTTACAAGAACAGAGGCAATACCTATGTATGATAGGCTAGCAGAAATAAGTATAACATTTTTCCTAACTGTTTTGCTTGCTCTTACGCTAACAGGAATACTGGGTTTTTTATTTGCAAATACTCTCACAGAGCCAATTATAACCTTAACTAAAAAAGCTAAGGAAATGGCACAGGGTAAACTAAACCAGAAGATATCTGTATATAGCAAAGATGAAATTGGTCAGCTAACGGAAACATTCAATTATATGGCATTAGAACTTAATCAAACTATTGGTACTATGACAAGCGAAAAAAACAAAATGGAAATTATACTTAATAATATGACAGATGGTATTTTAGCATACGATAATGAAGGAACATTAATACATGCAAATTTTTCATGCCATGAACTTTTAAATATAGATTATATTGAGAAAATACCTTTTAAAGAAATGATGGGGATTCTTGGCTCAAAAATAGAAAGTGTTAAATTTTTGACTTCTGATGTTTTAAAAGATTCTACAATTTCTATGGGCGACAAATATATTAGTGCAAGCTTTACAAGCTATTCAAACAAATATGGTGAGACTATGGGACTTGTTATAGTGTTGCAGGATATTACAAAGCATAAAAAGCTTGATGATATGCGTAAAGAATTTGTTGCAAATGTTTCGCATGAGATAAGAACACCTATTACTAATATTAAGGGGTATGCTGAAACACTGCTTGACGGTGCTATAGAAGAGCATGAGATGGCAATGCAGTTTTTAAAAATTATTGAATCAGAAGCTGATAGGATGACACTTTTAACAAAAGATTTATTAGACCTCTCCAAATTTGATAATAAACAACTTAAGCTTGAGTTTTCAGAAGTTGACTTGATTGAAATATTAAAGCAATGTATTAAACAAAATACTATTTTGGCAGATAAGAAACAGCAATACATAACATTAAATAATAATTATAATAAATTTAAAATTTATGCAGATGCCGCCAGAATAAATCAGGTTATTACAAATATAATAAGTAATGCTATAAAATATAGCTATGAAAAAAGTGAAATCGAAATACAAACAGAGGAAAGCGAAAGATATTATAAAATCATTATTAAGGACTGTGGTATAGGAATTCCTAAAGAAGACTTAAAAAGGGTTTTTGAAAGATTTTATCGTGTAGATAAAGCACGCTCCCGTGAAATGGGGGGTACAGGTCTTGGGCTATCTATTGCAAAGGAAATTATGGAGGCTCATGGAGGTAAAATATTTGCTACAAGTGAGATTTCTAAAGGCACTACTATGGTATTAATATTTCCTAAAGAAATTGCTTAGTAGTGATTAAAATTGTATAGTTTGTTATGGATAATTATGAGAATAAAAGAATTTTTGAGTAATAGAAGCTGAATATCTAACTTTGTAAATACCAATAACCTCCATATAAAAATATAGATGTTATGAGGATGAAAACATCGAAGAATATTATTATTGTAAAAAATGGAACTTGTAATCCTACTAATTTAGGATTATCGAACCACAGGGAGATATTCAGTCAAGGCTAAAACGCCTTTTTGCTAGAACAATTGGGCAAATGCTTGAAGTTGAAATGGACGAATATTTAGGATACGAAAAGCACACTAAAAAAGTCAAAAACAGCGGAAACAGCCGTAATGGCTACAATTATCTGTTAATGCCTAAGCGGATAAACTTGGGGGGTTGGCAATATCATTAAGTTAAGAAAATTGCAAATGAAATAATCAAGTTCCCCTAAAAAATTTGTCTTTAGAAAAATTGATAGTTTGGTTTTTCAACTTATTTTATCATATATCCGAAGGACTTTTTATTTTTTTTATTTTTTCGTTAAACTAACATTAATTATTAAACTTAAGCTTTTATAATATTATGTTTCTTAAACTTGCGTTTTCTTAATCAAAAAATAATATACTTGTAATAAATTCCTTAACATATTATAATTAAATTTATAGCAATAAAATTTTTAATATTTGGAAGGGGTTATATTATGGCTTTAGTAACAACAAAAGAGATGTTTAGAAAAGCATTTGAAGGTAAGTATGCAATTGGAGCATTTAATATTAACAATATGGAGATTATACAAGGTGTGGTTTGGGCAGCTAAGGCTCATAACTCAGCAGTTATTCTGCAAGTTTCAAAATCAGCATTAAAATATGCCGGACCATTATATTTGAGAGCTATGGTAGAGGCTGCTGTTGCAGAAACTGGAATTGATGTAGCATTACACTTAGACCATGGTCCTGACATAGAAAGTATTAAGCTTTGTGTTGAAAATGGTTTTACATCTGTTATGTTTGATGGTTCTCATTACGACTATGAAACAAATATTGCAAAAACAAAAGAAGTTGTTGAATATGCTCATGCTAACGGTGTTGTTGTAGAAGCCGAGCTTGGAAGATTAGCAGGTGTTGAAGATGATGTTGATGTAAAAGCTGAACATGCAAGCTATACAGACCCTGCTCAAGCAGCAGACTTTGTTCATAGAACAGGGGTTGACTCTTTGGCTATTGCAATTGGAACAAGTCACGGTGCTTATAAATTTAAAGGTGAAGCAAAACTTGATTTTGATAGACTTGAGACTATTACTAAAAAATTAGAGGAAAGCGGTTATAAAAATTACCCTATAGTTTTACATGGTGCGTCTTCTGTTGATGAGGAAGCTGTAGCAACCTGTAATAAATATGGTGGTAACATTGCAGGTGCAAAAGGTGTTCCTAATGAGATGTTAAGAAAAGCTTCATCTTTGGCTGTTTGTAAAATAAATATGGATACTGATTTAAGACTTGCTATGACTGCTGCAATTAGAAAATCTTTTGGAGAAAAACCAGATGCTTTTGACCCTAGAGGATATATGGGAGATGCTCGTACTCTTATTCAAAAATTAGTTGAAGAAAAAATCACAAATGTATTAGGTTCTGTAGATTCAATGAAATAATTTTTAATAAAAATTAATAAATGCGTATTTGAAATTATTTGAATACGCATTTATTTTATATAAGGAGATTATTTTTATGATTGTTACTGAACATGACAGTAAAGTTATTGGGTATATACATTTAAGCGATTATGAATGTACATATTTTGATAGCCTAAAAAATATATTAACGTTAGTTGTTGACAAAAACTATCACAGAAATGGTATTGGAAGAAAACTAATAGAAAGAGCAGAAGATTGGGCAAAAGAAAATAATTCAAAGGGTATTCGTCTTATTTCGGGAGAAGAGAGAATATCAGCTCACAAGTTTTATTCTAGTCTTGGATATAATTTGAGAAAGGTACAAAAGAATTTTATAAAATCGTTCTAAACTTAGTTTGATGGTTATAAATAAGGTTTATAAGAATTTTTAATGAAACTTTGATTATGTAAGAGAATTTCATTAAACTAACACTAAATTATTAGAAGGTGGACATAATGAGTTTTAAGAATATACAGAAAATTCCGAGCCCAGAAGAAATAATAGATTTAATTCCTTTAAAAGATGATTTAAAAAAAATAAAACTAAAAAGAGATATTGAGTTAAAGGAAATTTTTGAAGGCAAAAGTGATAAATTTATAGTTATTATCGGTCCTTGCTCTGCAAGTGAAGAGGATGCTTTATGTGATTACGTATGTAGACTTGCAAAAGTGAATGAAAAGCTAAAAGACAAGCTTTTTATTGTACCTAGAGTGTATACAAACAAACCTCGTACAAATGGGGATGGTTATAAGGGTATGTTACATCAGCCAAATCCTGAAGAAGCTCCTAATATGGTTGATGGCATTAAAACAATACGCAAAATGCATATACGTACAATTAATGAGTCTGGGCTTACAGCGGCAGACGAAATGCTTTATACTGACAATTTGGAGTATGTTGCAGACATGCTTTCTTATGTTGCAATAGGTGCACGTTCAGTTGAAAATCAACAGCATCGCTTAACTTCCAGCGGAATAGATATGCCTGTTGGAATGAAAAATCCTACAAGCGGTGATTTAACTGTTATGTTAAATTCTATTTATGCTGCTCAAAATAGTCATTCATTTATTTATCAGGGATATGAGGTTTTGACAAGTGGAAACCCTTTGACACATGCAATTATTAGAGGATACGTTAATAAACACGGTGAAAGTATTCCAAACTACCATTATGAAGATTTAATTATGGCAACAGAAATGTACTTAAGTAAGAATCTTGCAAATCCAGCAATTATAATAGATACAAACCATTCAAATTCAAGAAAACTCTATTATGAACAACCTAGAATTGCAAAAGAGATTTTGTATAGCAGAAAATATAATTCTGATATAAGAAAAATGGTAAGAGGTCTTATGATTGAAAGCTATATAGAGGAAGGTTCACAAAAAATAGGCGATAATATCTATGGAAAATCTATTACAGACCCTTGTTTGGGATGGAAAGATACTGAAGAACTTCTATACTATATAGCTGATAATGTTTAATTAACAATATTTTTTTACTAAGAACTATAAACCAAAAATATTACTTTAAAAAAACACTAAACAAGTTAATATATTTGTATATAAAAATAAAAAAACAAAAAAATTATTTTACTTGTTATATATAATTTAGTATAATAGTTTTGTAGATTTTTTAAATATCATAAAATATAGCTAAAATTTTTTTAATTCAAAAAAATATATAAAAGGAAGTGTTTATGTATGACAGAAAGAACAGTTACAATAACAAATGAAACAGGATTACATGCAAGACCGGCTTCATTATTTTACAACTTTATTAAAAAATTTGATTGCGAAATTACATTAAAATCGGGCGGGAAGTCTTCAAATCCAAAATCTATATTAAATTTACTTGCATTAGGATTAGGAAAAGGCTCAGAAGTTACAATTTGTGTTGAAGGTGAAAACGAGGAAAAAATAGCAGAAGAAATTGCTGATTATTTAGCTAACTTGAAAGACTAAGGTGGGATTTATTGTGGAAACAAAGTTTAAGGGCATAAAAGCATCTTCTGGTATAGCTTATGCAAAAGCACTTGTTTTTCTAAAAGAAGAAATAGTTATTAATAAATCTTTGATTACAGATGATATGATTGATAATGAAAAAACATTATATAATAATGCTGTAAAAAAATCATATTCTCAAATGAAAGAACTTATTGAAACTGCTAGAGTTTCTTTGGGAGAGGATAAGGCAGCAATATTTGAAGCACATTTGGAAATACTTGAAGACCCAATGCTTCAAGATTCGGTTATGGATAAAATTGAAAAAGAAAAAAAGAATTCAGAACTTGCTCTTTTTGAGGCTACAGAAGAAATTTCGAGTATGTTTCTGCAAATAGAAGATGAATACCTAAAAGAACGTGGTGCAGATGTTATTGATATTTGCGGAAGAATAATGCAAAATTTAAAGGGCATAGAAATAATGTCATTAAGCAATTTATCAGAAGAGGTTATAGTTGTTGCAAAGGACTTAACTCCTTCTGATACAGCCTCTATGGATTTGAGTAAAGTAAAAGGTTTTGTAACAGATATTGGGGGAAAAACGTCTCACACATCAATTATTGCAAGAAGCTTAGAGCTCCCCGCTATTGTCGGAATGGGCAATTTTTTAGAATATGTAAAAAACGGAGATTTTATAATAATTGATGGTATGGAAGGAATAGCATACTTAAATCCCTCTAAAGAAACATTTGAAAAATTCAAATTTAAAAAAGCCCAATATGATGAACATATAAAAATGTTAGCAAAATTGAAAGACTTACCAGCCATAACTACTGATGAAAAAAAGGTAGAGCTTGCCGCGAATATTGGAAATCCTAAAGAAGTGGAATCAGCAAATAATAACGGTGCTGAAGGCATAGGGCTTTTTAGAACTGAATTTTTATATATGGATAATGACCATTTTCCAACAGAGGAAGAACAATTTGAGGCTTATAAAGCAGTTGCTGTTGGAATGAATAATAAACCTGTTATTATAAGGACTCTTGATATAGGCGGAGATAAAGACTTAACATATTATAAATTCGACCCAGAAATGAATCCGTTTTTAGGTTATAGAGCTTTAAGAATTTGCCTGGATAAAATTGATATTTTTAAAACACAGCTTAGGGCAATATTACGAGCATCTGCATTTGGTAAAATACGAATAATGTTCCCTATGGTTATTTCTGTTACAGAACTTAGAAAAGCTAAAGAAATTACCAAAGAGTGTATGTCTGAACTAAAAAATGAAAATATTTCTTTTGATGAAAATATTGAGATAGGTACTATGATTGAAACTCCTGCAGCTGCCGTTATTGCTGAAAAGCTTGCAAAAGAGTGTGACTTTTTTAGTATAGGCACAAACGACTTGACTCAATATTTACTTGCTGTTGACAGAGGAAATGAAAAAATTTCTTCACTTTACAACTCATTTAATCCAGCAGTTTTATTAAGCATTAAAAATATTATTGATGCCTCACACAAAGAAGGCAAATGGACTGGTATGTGCGGTGAGTTTGCTTCTGATGAAAAAGCTGTATTGGTGCTTTTAGGTCTAGGGCTTGATGAGTTTAGTATGAGTGCTTCTGCAATTTCTTCTGTTAAAAATCTTATAAGAAAAATTTCATATAAAGAAATGCAAGAGGTTGCAACGAAGGCACTTGAAATGGATACTCCAGAGGAAATTGAAACTTACCTTGATGAAGTTTTACAAAATAAAAATTAACTTAAAAAAGTTTCCCAAAATGTTAGCTAAAAGAGTTTGGGAAACTTTTTTGAAAAAAGCCAAATTTGCGGTATTCTACAATTATATTTATTTTATAGGTGTGAAATGATTTTTGGAATAGGAACTGATATAATTGAGATAGAAAGAATTGAAAAAGCAATTGCTAGAAAAAATTTTGTAAATAAATATTTTACAAAACATGAAATAGAAATTATTGGAAACTACTCAAATCGAATTGCGGGAAATTTTGCAGCAAAAGAAGCAGTTTCAAAAGCTTTAGGAACAGGTTTTAGCGGATTTTTTCCTATAGATATAGAAATATTAAGAGATGAAAAAGGAAAACCTATTGTCGTACTTAATAAAAATGCTAAAAATATTGCTGATAAAAATAATATAACCAAAGTTCACTTAACAATTTCACATTGTCAAAAATATGCAGTTGCTTATGCTATAGCTGAAATTTAAAACTATCGAAAGGTGAAAAACATGAAATATTTAAGGTTTAAAGTTAAAGATGAAATTTTTTATGGAATACTAGAAGGTGATAAAGTTAGAAAAATAACTAATTCCTATTTAGATAAATATGATATTACAAATGAAACATTTGAGATAAATGATATAAAATTTGAAATTCCATGTGAACCTTCAAAAATTGTTTGTATTGGTAAAAATTATTTAGACCACATTAAAGAATTTGACAGTATTCAACCAGAAAACCCAATAATATTTTTGAAACCATTATCATCATGTATTGCACATAATGAAACTATTTTATTACCAGAGGATTCTGAAAGAGTAGATTTTGAAGCTGAATTGGCGATTATTATAGGTAAAAAATGTAAAAATATAAATAAAGAGGATGCAAAAGACTATATCTTTGGATATTCATGTTTAAATGATGTTACTGCAAGAGATATTCAAAAATCAGATGGACAATGGATTCGTGCAAAAGGTTATGACACGTTCTGTCCTATAGGTCCTTATGCTGTCCCTATTGAAAACCCTTCCTATCTCAATATTCAATCTGAATTAAACGGGAAAATTATGCAAAGTTCAAATACACAAAATATGATTTTTGATGTTTATTACTTAGTTGAATACATATCAAAAGTTATGACATTACTCCCTGGAGATGTAATCGCAACAGGAACACCAATGGGTGTTAATAAATTAAGTGAGAGTGATATAATAAAAGTTTCTATAGAAAATATAGGTACACTTACAAATTTTGTTAGTAAATAGTAAGCTATACGCCATCTAAGGCGTGTTTAAAAATATAATTTTGCATAAATATGTATTAAGTAAATTAATATGGAATTACAGACATAATATTAAATGTTGTATATAGTCGTATATAATTAAAATATATGCAGATTTTATTTGTAAGCACGCCTATCAGCTAATATAAATAACATAATGTTATTTAACGTTTAACCCGGCCAATTCTGCTAATTCTAAAATTGTTTTTTTAGAGAACTTTTTACCTTTATATTCTATCAAGTTATCCATTTCTCCGGTAAAAATATCTCCGGGTTGGTATCTTTGTAATATAATTTTTTCATTATCAACGAATATCTCAAAAGAGTCTTTTTCTTTGATTTGAAATGTTTTACGCAATTCCATTGGTAATACAATCCTACCCAACTCATCAACTTTTCTTACAAATCCCGATGCTATCATTTTTTTATCATCATCCTTAAATTGTTAAGATATTTATATTCTATACTTAATTTAATTTATACGCTTTAATGTTTTGTTGACTTTTTTTTATAATTTTTTTGTATACTAAAATTCAGACAAAAACTATTAAGCTTACTCTATTTAAAATACTACCATAATTTCCTAAAATTGTCAATTATTTACATTTTTTTCTTTAATATCAATATGTACTAATTTGTCCCTTCTATGCATATACTTGTCATAAATATTATTAATTTTAAAGATATTTAATACTCATATAAAAAACATAGAGAATATAAATTTATAACTAGAAAGTAGGCGAGTAAATGCTAAATTATTTATGGGCTGGTATGATATTATTAGGTATATGCGTCGCAGCAATAACAGGAAAATTGCCAGAAATTACTAATGCTGCAATAAATTCATCAAAGGAAGCAGTTACCCTTTGTATAACAATGTTAGGCATTATGTCAATGTGGACTGGGCTTATGAAAATAGCTGAAAAATCTGGTTTAATTACAAGTCTTTCAAATAAGATGATGCCTCTTTTAAAGTACCTCTTTCCTGATTTATATAAAAATCCAAAGGCATTAAATTATATTTCGACTAACATGATAGCTAATATGTTGGGGCTAGGTTGGGCTGCAACACCTGCTGGACTTAAAGCTATGGAGGAAATGCAAAAAGTAAATATAAAAAAAAATGAAGCAAGTAAATCTATGTGTATGTTTATGATTATAAATATGTCATCTTTACAATTGATAACGGTTAATATAATAGCATTTCGTTCCCAATATGAATCAGCTAATCCATCAGAAATTATTGGTCCAGGTATTTTAGCTACTTTGATAACAACTATTGTTGGGGTTTTATTTGCAAAAGTATGTGAAAGAAGGTATTTTTAATGAAAATAATATTATATATGTCCGATTTAATAATTCCCCTTACTTTTGTAATAATACTGCTTTTTGCTTATAGTAAAAAAGTTAAAATGTATGATACTTTTATAGAAGGTGCAACAGATGGATTTACTACTGTTTTACATATTATGCCTACTATTATAGGGCTTATGGTTGCTGTCGGAATATTAAGAGCTTCGGGTGCATTTGAAATTTTCGTTAATTTTATTTCACCTCTTACAAATAGAATAGGTTTTCCTGAAGAGGCTGTTCCTTTAACATTTATGCGACTAGTATCATCTTCAGCCTCAAATGGGCTTCTTTTAGATATTTTTGAAAATTATGGTACTGATTCTTTTATTGGAAGATTTGTTTCTGTTATGATGAGTTGCACAGAGACGGTATTTTATACTATGAGTGTGTATTTTATGAGTGTTAAAATTACTAAAACAAAATATACATTATCAGGTGCGTTAGTCGCAAATTTAGCAGGAGTAATTGCTTCACTTTGGATTACAAAATATGTTTTTGGCTATTAACATGTCTATACTTGCATTTGCGTGAAAAATCATATCACTACTGCATAGAAAGTTAACTCAAAATTAGAACATTCATTCAATGTGAGCATGATAAGGTAACAGGAAATTGATATATAGGAAACAAATAAGTTCATCATTAAATAAAAGCTTCACAAGCCATTATTTAATGATGAACTTTTGCAGATTCTAAAGCATTGTTGGTATATAATTAATTCCTGCTTTTTCATCTAATCCAAATATTAAATTCATATTTTGTATAGCTTGGCCGGCAGCACCTTTTATAAGGTTATCAATTGCACCTATAATAATAATTCTTTTGGTTCTTTCATCAATAGCAAACCCAATATCTACAAAATTAGAGTTTTTTACCCATTTTGTTTCAGGAAAAACGTCTTTTTTGCAAAGTCTTATAAAATACTCATTATTATAATATTTCTCATATATTTTTTTTATTTCTTCATATGTTGTTTCATATTTTAATGATGCGTAACATGTTGCTAAAATTCCCCTATTCATTGGAGTTAAATGAGGTGTAAAATTTATCTTAATATCTTCTTCAGCAGCATATGAAAGCTGTTCTTCTATTTCTGGAGTATGCCTATGAGATGCAATTTTATATGCTTTTATTGACTCATTTGTTTCGCAGTAATGAACGCCCAAATTAACTTCTCTTCCGGCTCCGGAAACACCAGATTTTGCATCAACAATAATACTATTTTTATCTATAACACCTTCCTTCAACAAGGGGTACATACAAAGTATACTACAAGTAGTATAACAACCGGGATTAGCTATTAATCTTGCTTTTTTTATATATTCTTTGTTTATTTCGCAAAGCCCATAAACCGCCTCATTTAATAATTCTTTAGAATCATGATTAGTCCCATACCAGCTTTCATATACATCATAATTTTTTAACCTAAAATCTGCACCTAAATCAATTACTTTAGTTTTATTTAATATTTTTTCTGTCACCTTTTTGCTTGCCATACCGTGAGGTAGTGCTATAAAAATAACATCACATCTTTCTGACATTTCTTCAATATTTTCTTCATGACAAATTAAATCATCAACATGCCTGTAGTTCTCAAAAACTTCATTATAATTTTTTCCTTGATAACTATGGCTTGTTATTGACTCAACAACTGTATTTGGGTGATTTTTAATAATTCTTAAAAGTTCACTACCAGCATATCCTGTTGAGCCAATTATTCCTACTTTAATCATATTAGCCTCCTAATTTTTATAAATATACATTTAAAACTAATTTTTATACAATTTCAAATTTCATTATTTTACAAAAAAATTGAAAAATACTAATATTATCAAAAAATAATATTAATTATTTTTAAAATTTGTATTGCATTTTAAAAAAAACTGTGTATAATTATACCATAGAGTGATTAGAAATACAAGATAATGCTAATTACAAAAATTTTAATAAGTTATTGACAAAATATCAAACTTACATTAATCATTAATATAATAACTTTTTAATTATAAACACATGGAGGATTTAATAATGAGTGAAAAAATAGTTTTAGCATATTCAGGTGGTCTTGATACAACAGTAATTATACCTTGGTTAAAAGAAAAATATGAAGATTGTGAAATAATAGCTGTTTGTATAGATGTTGGTCAAGGTAAAGAAACAGATGGATTAGAAGAAAAAGCTATAAAAATGGGTGCAAGCAAATGCTTTATTATGGACGTAAGAGAAGAATTTGTAACAGATTATATTTATCCAATGGTAAAAGCAAATGCTGTTTATGAAGATAAATATTTATTGGGAACATCTATTGCACGACCCTTAATTGCTAAAAAATTAGTTGATATAGCACTTGAAGAAAATGCAACAGCTATTTGCCATGGTGCGACAGGAAAAGGAAATGACCAAATACGCTTTGAGCTTACAATAAAAGCACTTGCTCCAAATCTTGGCATAATAGCACCTTGGAGAACGTGGGATATTACATCAAGAGAAGAAGAAATTGAATATTTAGAAAAACGTGGAATTGAAGTTCCTATGACAAAAGAAGATAGTTATAGTAGGGATAGAAATTTATGGCATTTAAGTCACGAAGGTTTAGAACTTGAAGACCCTAAAAATGAGCCTAACTTCAAAAAATTATTACAGCTTTCTGTAACTCCTGAGGAGGCTCCAGACAAACCAACATATGTAGAAATTGAATTTGAAAAAGGAATTCCCGTAAAATTAGATGGAAAATCTATTTCGCCTATAGAATTAATGGATAAACTAAATGAATTAGGTGGTAAAAACGGTATTGGTATATGCGACTTAGTAGAAAACCGTGTAGTTGGTATGAAATCAAGAGGAGTTTATGAAACTCCAGGTGGAGCAATTCTTTATTTTGCACACAGGGATTTAGAGTATCTTTGCCTTGATAAACAAACAACTGCGTTTAAAGAAATTATATCAACAAAATTTACAGAGCTCGTATATTCAGGGGAGTGGTTTACACCTTTAAGAGAAGCACTTTCAGCATTTATAGATGTTACACAAGAAACTGTAACAGGAAAAGTAAGGCTTAAACTTTATAAAGGAAATATTATTTCGGCAGGCTCAGAATCACCATATTCCCTTTACAATGAAAATCTTGCAAGCTTTACAACAGGTGATTTGTATGACCACCATGATGCAGAGGGCTTTATTAATCTCTTTGGTTTGTCATTAAAAGTTCGTGCTATGATGATGGAAAACTTAAAGAAATAGGTGATTTTATGAAGCTTTGGGGCGGAAGATTTGAAAAATCTACAGATAATTTTACTGACCATTTTCATTCATCAATATCATTTGATAAAAGAATGTATAAACAAGATATTCTTGGAAGTATTGCTCATGCAAATATGTTAGGCAAACAAAATATTATTCCTAAAGAGAACAGCGAACTTATATGCAAAACACTTTTGGAAATATTAAAGGATATTGAAGAAGGCAAAATAGAATTTGATGAGAAAGCAGAAGATATTCATATGAATATCGAAACAATATTAATAAGCCGTATTGGTGATGTGGGAAAACAACTTCATACAGGAAGAAGTAGAAATGACCAAGTTGCTTTAGATATAAGAATGTATATTAAAGAAGAAATAATACAAATACAAAGTTATATTAAACAGCTTTTATTATCACTAGTAAAAATAGCAAGAGAAAATACAGATACAATAATGCCTGGATATACTCATTTACAAAGGGCACAGCCTATAACATTTGCACACCACATTTTAGCTTATGTTGAAATGTTTAAAAGGGATTATGAAAGATTATCTGATAATTATAAAAGAACAAACATTATGCCTTTGGGTTCAGGTGCTTTAGCTACGACTACGTATCCTCTTGACAGAGAAGCAGTTTGTAATGAGTTAAACTTTTCATCAATAACTTTAAATAGTTTAGATGCTGTATCGGATAGAGATTTTTGTTTAGAACTTCTTAGTTCCCTTTCAATAATTATTATGCATTTAAGCCGTTTTTGCGAGGAAATTATACTTTGGGCAAGTCATGAATTTAAGTTTATTGAAATAGATGATAGCTATGCAACAGGCTCAAGTATAATGCCGCAGAAAAAAAATCCTGATATGGCAGAACTTATTCGTGGTAAATCAGGAAGAGTTTTTGGTAGTTTAATTTCTCTTTTAACAACTATGAAAGGCTTACCTCTTGCATACAACAAAGATATGCAAGAGGATAAAGAGTGCGTTTTTGATGCAATAGATACTATAAAAATGTGTTTACCTGTCTTCAACGGAATGGTTAGCACTTTAACAATAAAAAAAGACAATATGTATAAAGCAGCAGGCGGAGGATTTACAAATGCTACCGATGCGGCAGACTGGCTTGTTAAAAAAGGTATACCTTTTAGAGATGCACATGAAATTATCGGAAAACTGGTGCTATACTGTATAAAAACAGAAAAATCACTAGAGGAATTGGCACTAGAAGAATATAAAGATATTTCAGAGCATTTTGATGAAACAGTATATGAAGCAATAACATTAGAAAAATGTGTTAATGCAAGAACTGTTTTTGGAGGCCCTTCAAAAGAATATATCGAAAAACTTATTAGTATTGATGAGGAATATATTTCAAACCTATAGGGAGTATTTATGGAAATTGAATATAAATATTTAGTTGATAAAATACCATTTGAATTAGATAATTTTACTAAGCTTGAAATAAAACAAGGATATATTTCTGTAGACCCAGTTATTAGAGTTAGGCAAAGTAATAACGACTTTATTCTAACTATTAAAGGCAAAGGTAATTTTATTCGTGAAGAATTTGAGCTTCCTTTATCAAAGGAACAGTTTGATAAGCTTTGGTGTAAAGTCGAAACCAAAAAAATTGATAAAACCAGATATATAATTCCTATAGATGGAAAATATAGTGCTGAACTAGATATTTATAAAGAAGAACTGGAAGGCTTACTTACTGTTGAGGTAGAATTTGAAAGTGAGGAAGATGCCGAAAGCTTTTCTCCTCCAAATTGGTTTGGCGAAAATGTTACTATGAAAAACGATTACAAAAACAGTAGTTTATCTGTTTATGGTTTACCTAAAGAAAAATTAAAGTAATGAAAAATTTAACAGATTGTAGACAGTTAATTCTTTAGGGTTTTCAGCCCCAAGCCATCTCTTATTTCTCCAAAGAAAGGAGCAAAGAACTTTTGGTAAAATATTGAATTTGCAATATTCCTCGCTAAAGTTTTTTAAAGGTTTGGGAAGCTTTTTCTCTAAAGTCTTAAGTTTCATTTTAATACTTTGTAAATTTAATAACTCTGAACGGAGGAATATTATGAAAATAATTGATGGAGGAATAACAGCCCCAAAAGGCTTTAAAGCGGCTAGTGACCATGTCGGTATAAAAAAGGCAAAAAAAGATATGGTTTTGATTGCAAGTGATTGCTTGGCAACAGTAGCAGCTTGTTTTACAAAAAATATTGTAAAAGCCGCTCCTGTTGTATGGGACGAGAAAATAGTAGAAAAAGGAAACAAAGTTAAAGGAATTATTGTAAATAGTGGAAATGCTAACGCTTGTACGGGACAAAAAGGTTTTGATGATGTTAAAGAAATGTCTGAAACCTTTGGAAATTTATTAGGCTGTAGTACAGATGAAGTTTTGGTCTGTTCTACAGGAGTAATTGGTGTTAACCTGCCTATGGATGTTATTAAATCAGGTATCGAAAAAGTTTACTCTCAAATGGGTTATGATAAAGAAAGTGGATTATCAGCAGCAGAAGGTATTTTAACAACAGATACATTTACTAAAACTATAGCTGTTGAAATTGAGATTTCAGGAAAAACTGTAACTATAGCCGGAATGGCAAAAGGCTCAGGTATGATACACCCTAATATGGCTACAATGCTTTCATTTGTTACTACAGACGTGGCTATCTCAAAAGAAATGCTACAAAAAGCGTTATCGGAAAGTGTAATTGATACTTATAATATGATTTCTGTAGATGGTGATACAAGTACAAATGACACTATTTTAGTTCTTGCAAACGGTCTTGCGCAAAACGAAGAAATAATTTCTGATAATGAAGACTTTATCAAATTTAAGTCTGCACTTAACTCAATAAATAAAAAGTTAGCAATTGATGTAGCTCGTGATGGTGAAGGTGCTACAAAGTTAATGGAAGTTACAGTAAAAGGTGCAAGTACAGATGAAAATGCAAGAAAAATAGCTAAAAGTATAGTTTCCTCTACATTATTTAAAGCTGCATTATTTGGAGAAGACGCAAACTGGGGACGTGTTCTTTGTGCAATGGGATATGGCGGAGGAGAGTTTGACCCATTAGGAGTTACTATCACTTTTAAAAGTAAAGGTGGGGAGATTCTTTTAATGGAAGATGGTAAACCAATTTCTTTTGATGAAGAAAAAGCTTCTGCTGTTCTTAAACCAAAAGATATTTACATTTTTATAGACCTTAAAGAGGGAGAAAATTCTGCTGTTGCTTGGGGTTGTGACTTATCATATGATTATGTAAAAATAAATGGTGATTACCGTTCTTAATTTTTTAATACGGGAGGAAGGTAATGCAGCAATATATTGAGAAGGCAAAAGTTTTGGTCGAAGCTTTGCCTTACATAAAAGAATTTAATGGTATTACCGTTGTTATTAAATATGGCGGCAGTGCACTAATTAATGATAAAGTTAAGGCATCTGTTATAAAAGATATTGCCCTAATGAAATTTGTTGGATTTAAGCCGATTATTGTTCATGGCGGAGGACCTGATATTAATGGTATGTTAAACCGTCTTAATATAGAAAGCAATTTCATTAATGGTTTAAGGGTCACAGATGATGATACTATGGAAGTTGTAGAAATGGTTTTAAGCGGAAAACTCAACAAAGCTATAACAACAGAGCTAACTATGCAAGGAATTTCTGCCGTGGGAATAAGCGGAAAGGACGGCGGTATGCTTAATGTTGAGAAATTGCTTTCTAATGGAGAAGATATAGGTAAAGTGGGCAAAGTTAAGGAAGTCAATACAACTTTAATTAAAACTTTAATTGATAATGATTTTGTTCCTGTTATATCTCCTATTGGATTTGACGATGAAGGAAACAGTTTTAATATTAATGCCGATTATGCCGCCGTTGCTATTGCTGGAGCATTAAAAGCCGAAAAACTTGTATTCTTAACCGATGTAGAAGGAATAATGCTAGATGTTAATGACTCATCAAGTGTTTATCCTCGAATTAAAGCTGAGAAGATTGTAGAAATGATACAGTCAGGTGAAATTTCCGGAGGCATGATACCTAAAGTTGAATGTTGTATTGCGGGAGTAGATGCAGGAGTACAAAGTGTCCACATATTAGACGGAAGAGTTGAGCATTGCTTAATTTTAGAGATTTTTACTAATGAGGGAATCGGTACTTTAATTGAAAAATAAAATTTATTTTTTAATTCCATAAAAACTTTTTTATAGAAAGGTTGGTGTATATATGAGCAATACTTTTGAAAAAGGCAAAGAGGTAATAATGAACACATATAACCGTTTTCCAATAGTAATTGAAAAAGGCGAGGGTATGTATGTTTATGATGAAAACGGGAAAAAATATTTGGATTTTGTTGCAGGTATAGCAGTAAACTCATTAGGCCATGGTCATAAAAAATTATCTGAAGCAGTAGCAAAACAGGCTGAAAATTTAATTCATATTTCAAACCTTTATTATTCAAAACCTCAAATTTCGCTTGGAGAAAAGTTAATTAAGAATAGCTGCTTTGATAAAGTTTTTTTCTGTAACAGTGGTGCGGAATCAATTGAGGGTGCATTAAAACTTTCAAGAAAGTATGCAAATATGATGAATTATAATAAGTTTGAAATTATTACAATGGTAAACTCCTTCCATGGAAGGACATATGGTGCTGTTTCAGCAACAGGGCAAGAAAAATATCAAAAAGGACTAAGCCCACTTCTGCCAGGGATTAGTCATGTTCCTTTCAATGATTTTGAAGCACTTAAAAATGCTATTACACCAAAAACATGTGCTATTCTTCTTGAGCCTATTCAGGGTGAAGGGGGAGTTACTCCAGCTAAGAAAGAGTATTTAGAAAAAGTTAGAGAACTCTGTGACGAAGATAACATTTTATTAATTTATGATGAAATACAATGTGGAGTAGGAAGAACAGGCTATCTTTTTGCATACGAGCATTTCGGGGTTAAACCTGACATTGCAGTTTTTGCAAAAGGTTTAGCAGGAGGTGTACCTATTGGTGCACTTATGACTACCCAGAAAGTAGCAGAGGCTTTTGCACCGGGGGATCATGCATCAACATTTGGTGGCAATCCTTTAGCAACGGCCGCAGGAAATGTAGTAATGGATGAACTTTTTGAAGGAGGCTTGCTTGAAAATGTTAAACAACAAGGTGACTATCTTTCACAAAAATTAAATGAGTTAAAAGCAAAGCATTCTGTGATTGTTGATGTAAGAGGTGTTGGGTTAATACAAGGTATTGAACTCAGTCAACCTGTTAATGAAGTAATATCAAGACTGATAGAACAAGGTATTCTACTAGTAAATGCTGGAACAAATGTAATTCGTTTTGTGCCATCATTAATTGTTTCAAAAGAGCATATTAATAAAGTTATTGAAACGTTAGATAATACTTTAGCAGAAACTTTTTCCTAGATACAAAATGAAACTTTTAATTAAGTTTCTTCTTTAAGAGTGTAGACAAAGACCTTGGAAAACTTTTTTGTAAAAAAGTTTTCCAAACCCCTCAAAAAACTTTATCACCAAACAATGTAAGTATTGTTTGAGAAGGCTTAGCCACAATACATGAGTAACAGAAAAGAAACGCACCTTGTGCGTTTCTGACAAAAGTTCTTTGCTTCTTTCTTTCAAGAAAGAAGTCGGGGTTTAGAGTTGAAAATACCAAAATATTAATTGTTTACTAAAGTTATGTTTTATTATTTTAATAATAACAAAGGAGCTAAAATATGAAAGGATATCTAGTATTAGAAGATGGAACAGTACTTGAAGGAAAAGCATTCGGTTCAAAAGAAGCTGTAATTTCAGAAATCTTTTTTCATACAGAAATGGCAGGTTATGAAAATATTCTAACAGACCCTGCAAACGCTGAACAAATCATTACTATGACATATCCAATGCTTGGAAGTTATGGGTTCAATAAAGACGATATAGAAAACTTAACATCTGTTCCTAAAGGTATTGTTGTAAAAGATTATTTTGATAAACCTGACCACTGGAAATGCGATAAAACTATATCCGAGTTTTTAATAGATAATAATATTTTTGGCTTGGCCTATGTTGATACAAGACTTTTAACAAGAAAAATCCGAGATAATGGAAATATGAAATGTCTGCTAACAGTTTCCGAACCTACACAGGATACTATAGATAATTTGAAAAATACAAAAATAACTTATAATTCTGTTTATAAATCTTCTGTTAAAAATTATGAACTTTATAAAAAATGCGATGGTAAAAAAGTTGGAATTTTAGATTTGGGTTCAAAAAAAGAACTTATCTCAAAACTTGAAAACCTAAATTGTGAGATACATATATTTCCATATAATGCTGACTGGAAAAATATTGTTTCAAGAAATATTGACCTACTTATTGTCTCAAACGGTTGTGCAGACCCTTATACACTAAAAGAAACAATTGAAGCAATTAATAATCTTTTTGGAAAAGTAAAAGTTTATGGTATTGGTTTAGGTGGAATATTAATTGCAGTAGCAAGCCGTATAGCAATTTACAAAATGAAAAATGGTTATAGAGGATGCAATTACCCTATACTTAACAAAGAAACAGAAAAAGTTAATATTGTTTCACAAAATATTGGTTATGGAATAATAAAGGATTCGTTTATGCCTGACGATGTTGAGATAACTTATGCTAATGTAAACGATGGAGAAATAGAAGGATTTAAAACTAAAAATGCAGAAGTAGTTCTATTTTCTACAAAAGGCTTAAATGTTTTGGAAAACTGGTTAGGAGGAAATGAAAATGCCAAAATACAATAATATTAAAAAAGTTTTAGTTATTGGTTCAGGGCCTATTATAATTGGTCAAGCAGCAGAATTTGATTATGCAGGAACTCAAGCTTGTAAAGCTTTGAGAGAAGAAGGTATGGAGGTTGTTTTAATTAATTCAAATCCAGCCACAATTATGACAGATGAAGATATTGCAGATATTGTTTATATACAACCTATTACTTTGGACGTTGTAACTGATATTATTAGAAAAGAACGTCCACAAGGTTTATTGGCTTCTTTAGGGGGACAAACTGGTCTTAATATGGCTGTAGAGCTGCAAGAAGCAGGAGTTTTAACTGAATATAATGTTAAACTTTTAGGTACAGGCTTAAATGCTATTAAAAAAGCCGAAGATAGAGAACTTTTTAAAAATTTGATGCAAGAAATAGAAGAACCTATTCCAAAAAGTACAATTGTTGATAATATGGAAGATGGTTTAACATTTGCAGAAAGTATTGGTTTTCCATTAATTATACGTCCAGCTTATACATTAGGTGGAACAGGCGGCGGTATTGCTCATAATATTGATGAGTTTAAAGAAATTTTATATAAAGGTATTATGTCTAGCAGAATTAATCAAGTATTAATTGAACAAAGCGTAGCTGGATGGAAAGAAATAGAATATGAAGTTATGCGTGATGGAAATGATACTTGTATAGCTATTTGTAATATGGAAAACGTTGATCCTGTTGGAATACATACAGGAGATAGTATAGTAGTTGCTCCTTGTCAAACTCTTAGAGCTGAGGAATGCGACATGCTTAAAGCTTCAGCTATTAAAATAATCCGTTCTTTACAAATTGAAGGTGGTTGTAACGTTCAATTTGCTCTTGATACTAAGTCAATGGAATATGTCGTTATTGAGGTTAACCCTAGAGTGAGTCGCTCGTCAGCACTTGCTTCAAAAGCTACAGGTTATCCTATTGCCAAAATTGCAGCTAAAATTGCCATTGGTTTACATTTACATGAAATACCTAATTATGCAACAAAAATTACAAAAGCGTCTTTTGAGCCAACAATAGACTATGTTGTAATTAAAATTCCAAAATTCCCATTTGATAAATTTTCATATGCAAATAGAACATTAGGTACACAAATGAAAGCAACTGGAGAAGTAATGAGTATAGATAGAAAATTTGAGTCTGCATTTTTAAAAGCTATAGTCTCTCTTGAAGGTAAAGATATTGGTTTAAGAAGAAAGGATTTAGAGAAACTTTCTTTAGACGAATTATTACAGAGACTACATGTTTGCGGAGACGAAAGAATTTTTGTAGTAGCTGAAAGCTTTAGAAAAGGTGCTGATATTCAAACCGTTGCAAATATTACAATGATAGACCAATGGTTTTTGAATAAAATAATGAGTATAATAGAGCTTGAAAGAAAATTAGAAACAGATGAATTCGATTTAAAACTTTTACTACAAGCAGAAGAAATGGGTTTTACTGACGGTGAAATTCAATCATTATCAAAACAACCTTATTATGTTTTGGATGCTATTCGTCGAGCACATGGAATTTACCCTGTTTATAAAAGAGTTGATACTTGTGGAGCAGAATTTGACTCAAAAACACCATACTATTATTCAACATTTGATAAAGAAAACGAAAACGAAATAAGTAATAATCAAAAAGTAATAGTAATTGGTTCAGGACCTATTAAAATAGGACAAGGAATTGAATTTGATTACTGCTCTGTTCATGCTGCATGGGCTATACAAAAAGCCGGTTATGAGTCTATTATAATAAATAATAATCCAGAAACAGTAAGTACAGACTTTGATACAGCTGATAAGTTATATTTTGAACCTCTTTACATCGAAGATGTTGTTAATGTAATAAGAAGCGAGATGCCAAAAGGTGTAATTGTGCAGTTTGGCGGACAGACAGCTATAAATTTAACTAGAAAACTTCATGAAAGAGGTGTTCAAATATTAGGAACAAGTGTAGATTCAATTGATGTTGCAGAAGACCGCTTTAGATTTGAAATATTGTTGCGTGAATTAGGAATACCACAACCTAAAGGTTTTACAGTCTCTACGTTAGAAGAGGCTATGAAAGCGGCTGAAGCTGTTTCATATCCTGTTTTAGTACGCCCCTCTTATGTTATTGGTGGTAGAGCAATGGAAATTGTTCATGACAAAAATGAGCTTTCTAAATATTTTGATGAGGCTGTATTAGAAACTAATGAAAATCATATTCTTGTTGATAAATATATTGATGGTATAGAAGTTGAAGTTGATGCGGTTTCAGATGGTGAAAACATTCTAATACCTGGTGTAATTGAGCATATAGAACATTCGGGCGTACATTCAGGTGATAGTATTACTGTTTATCCTACACAAAATTTAACACAAAATGTAATTGATAAACTAGTAAGCTATACCGAAAAAATTGCAAGAGCCGTAAAAGTTAAAGGGCTTATGAATATTCAGTTTGTTGTAGACGGAGAGGACGTTTATGTAATAGAAGTAAATCCTCGTGCATCAAGAACTGTTCCAATATTAAGTAAAATTACAAAAGTTCCTATGGTAGATTTAGCCGTTAAAATAATATTAGGCGACAGACTTAATAACCTTGGGTTTGGTACAGGTCTTTTGAATCCCAAAAATATTGTTGCTGTTAAAGTCCCTGTGTTTTCATTCCAGAAGCTTTTCGATGTAGACCCTTCTCTTACTCCGGAAATGAAATCTACAGGTGAAGTATTAGGTATTGATGAAAACTATGATAAGGCTGTTTATAAGGCTTTCAAAGCTGCCGGATATAGTTTTCCTACAAAAGGTAAAATTTTAGTTTCAGTAAGAGAGAATATGACAGAAACAGTTTTTTCTACTTTAAATAAGCTTAAGGATATGGGATTTACATTTGCAGGAACAACAGGTACTGCTGATTACTTTAATAATAAAGGCTTTAATATGGAAAAAATATCCTTTCATAATATTGATGACATTAATGAACAAATACATGACCAAAATTATCAAATGGTAATAAACATTCCTACACATGGTAAAGACCCAAGTCAGTCAGGTTTTAAACTAAGGAGTGCTGCTGTTCAATATAAAGTTCCTCTATTCACTTGTATTGATACTGTTGAATGTTTTATTAAAGCATTGAAGGTTGCTGAAAAAATTAATTTAGGTGATAAAGTTACTTATTTATCTATGAAAGAATATGGAGAAATGAATTAGATATTTTGCTAAAGTAAAAGATATTGAGTAATATTGTAGAAAACTAATATTTTGTGGATTTCAGCCACAAATTGTTTTGTTGATATTATAAGGGGGAAACTATTAAAAAGTTTCCTCCTTAATTTTGTTAATATTTTATTTACTATAGAATTATAAAGATATATAATGTAAAATAGAAATTAATTTAATTTTAAAATTTATATTTGATTGGAGGTTAGAAAATGATATTGCAGCGTTCATTTGGCATACTTGCACACCCTACATCTTTCCCGTCACCATATGGAATTGGTGATTTAGGAAAAGGAGCATATGACTTTGTGGATTTGTTGAGTGAAAGTAAAGCTACAATATGGCAAGTTCTCCCTTTAGGTCATACAAGTTTTGGGGATTCGCCATATCAGAGTTTTTCTACATTTGCAGGAAATCCTTTACTAATTAGCCCCGATATTTTATTAAAGGAAAATCTTCTGAAACAAGATGATTTAAAAGAGATTCCATGTTTAGAGCTAGATTCAGTAGATTATGGTACAGTAATTAAATATAAAAATACTTTGTATAAAAAAGCATATGAAAACAGTAAAACTCTTTTTTCAAAAGAACAAAAAGATTATTTTAGAAAATTCTGTAATAAATCAAGTTTTTGGCTTGAGGATTATGCATTGTTTGTTGCATTAAAAAATCATTTTATTGAGGAAAGACGAAACACATTTGAGTCAAAAGAATATTTGGAATATAAAAAATTAAATGAAAAATTTATTAGCGAAAATTCAATTAAAGACAACTTTTACGGTGCTGTATGGAATTCATGGGACGAAGATATAAAAAACAGAACACCAGCTGCATTAAAAAAATGGAGATACGAATTAATTGAAGAAATAAACTACTACAAATTTATACAATATATGTTTTTTAAACAATGGAAGCGTCTAAAAAAAAATGCAAATAAAAAAAATATAAGTATTATAGGTGACATCCCTATATTTGTAGCAATGGATAGCGCTGATGTATGGTCAAATCCTGAGTTATACTATTTAGACTTAAAAGGCTACCCTACAAAAGTTGCTGGTGTGCCGCCTGATTATTTCAGTAAAACAGGGCAACTTTGGGGAAATCCTCTTTATAATTGGGAAAAACATAAACAGTCGGGGTATGACTGGTGGATTAAAAGAATATCAGCTACTCTTTCATGTGTAGATATATTAAGAATAGACCATTTCCGTGGTTTCGATGAATATTGGGCAGTTCCTTATGGAGAAAAAACTGCAATAAAAGGAAAATGGGAAAAAGGACCTGGCAAAGACCTTTTTAGAGTAGTAGAAAAAGCATTAGGCGAACTTCCAATTATTGCAGAGGATTTAGGGTTAATTACTGAATCTGTTAAAAAACTTAGAGTTAGTTTGCAGTTTCCTGGTATGAAAATTTTACAGTTTGCTTTTGATGACCCTTCAAATGACTACATACCACATAATATTGACACAACTAATACAGTTATTTATACCGGAACACATGATAATGATACAACAGTTGGATGGTATGAAAAATTAGATGATAAAGTAAAGGATTATTTTAGAAGATATCTAAATGTGTCGGGAGAAGACCCAGCATGGGATTTGATACGTCTTGCACTTTCGTCAGTAGCAGCACTTGCGATTATACCTATTCAGGATATTATGAATCTTGATTCTAAAAGCAGAATGAATACACCGGGTGTTGCAGAAAACAACTGGAAGTTTCGTTTTACAAAAGATATGTTTACAGAAGAAATGGTAAAAGGTTTATTATACCTAGCAACTTTATTTAATCGTATTCCGAAGTTAGAAGATAAAGAAATAGAAAAATAAAAATTAACTAATGCGTGAGTTCAATACATTAAAAATTGTGTTGGACTTTCGATAGTACATATATAAATTTAACGTTAAAACTTGTGTTGTGCCTATTCATATATGTTCTGAACAGGTTTTAAAGGACAAGTTAAGTAAGGAGGTCAATATGCCTATTAAAATACCTGATTTTTTACCAGCAAAAGAGGTATTATTGAAAGAAAACATATTTGTTATGAATGAATCCAGAGCATTTCATCAAGATATTCGTCCCCTCAAAATAGTGATTTTAAACTTAATGCCTCTTAAACAAATTACAGAAGTTCAATTGCTAAGGCTTATAGGAAATACACCTTTACAGATAGATGTGAAATTTATATATATGGAAAGTCATATTTCAAAAAATACATCTCACGAATACTTGTCTACTTTTTATAATACATATGATGACATAAAAAATGAAAAGTTTGATGGTATGATAATAACAGGTGCTCCCGTTGAACTTTTAAATTTTGAAGATGTTTCATATTGGGAAGAATTAAAAACAATAATGAATTGGACAAAAACAAATGTGACATCAACATTTCATATTTGTTGGGGAGCACAAGCCGGACTTTACTACCATTATAATATTCCAAAATATGAGCTTAGCAAAAAGATGTTTGGTATTTTTAAACATGTAAAAAGTGAAAAAAATATTAACCTTTTAAGGGGTTTTGATAATATTTTCTATGTCCCGCATTCAAGGCATACAGAAGTAAGAAAAGAAGATATATTAAAAACTGATAGTCTAGAAATTTTGTCGGAATCTGAGGAATCAGGAGTATATATTGTTATTTCAAAAGATGGAAAGCAAATTTTTGTTACAGGTCACTCTGAGTACGACCCAAATACATTAAAAGAAGAATATATAAGAGATATAAGTAAAGGAGAAAAGATTGATTTACCAAAAAATTATTTTAGATATGATGACTGTACAAATGAGCCACTTGTTAGATGGCGTTCACATGCAAACCTCCTATTTTCAAATTGGTTAAACTACTATGTTTATCAAGAAACACCTTATAAGTTTATTTAATATAGCATAATCATCAAACTTAGGACACATAAAAGGGTTGTGTCCTAAGTTTGATGAACAGGTAAAATAGTCTGCAATTGATAACCAATCTAAATACTATCCTATGCATTCTGAAAGTTTTAGAAAAACGTATTCATTTGCGTACTAATCTTGTACACCAAGTGCACAAAGTAGGGATGTGCTATTTCAATCCTTTGTATTTCATGTGCAATCAACGACCATCTTCAGTACTTGTTCTCTAACTTCAGGTTTATGTGGAATTGTCAATATTAATAATCTTATTGAGGAATAAATTTTCGCAATACACTGGTACAACCAAATGTCATTAGGTTGGTCGTGTTCTAAAATTATTGAGCCAATGAAAAACGAGCAAAAAACCAGTAGT
>CAYYRV010000019.1:0-40189 GCA_964474135.1 uncultured Defluviitaleaceae bacterium | reverse complement strand
GTCATATGCCGCATTTAATTTACTATAATCCATCCTTTCTGTTACCTCTATCAGCGTGCGTACCGATTCATCTGCATCAATTTTTATTTCTATATCAAATGGCAGCATTAGTTGAAATACTTGCGCTTTCGTTGTATAATTTGTGTGTTGTAATTGTTTTTTCATAAATCTATTTTACAACAAAAAACGAGAGTTTGCTCGCTTTTATGCGTTCAACTCTCGTTTTTTTGGCTGTTTACGAGACAGCCCCATTATTACCATCTACACGGGTAAATATTCAGCCTCTAGGAAATTTTTTAATAAAGTTTCCTATGCTCTTATGTCTTTTCATTTATAAGATAAGGTTATTATTGTACTGTAACTATTCTAATAGAAAATGGTTTGTTCTCTTGTCACATATTTAATGATATCACACCGACATATGTGTCACCTTTATTATACCATGTATACCCTGTCTTTAGATACTGCAATAAATCATCTAAATTGCTAGAATCATTTGTACTAACGATATAATCGGCAATATTATCGTTTAGTTCAGTTTTAGCAAATCCCTCTTTATTCAGAATATCTTCATATGCAGAGAGAACACTGCTTCTCTTTGACATCTAGTATCTGTTGAGGGTAAGAATATGACATAGCATTACCTTTAAAAGATATAGTCTAAACGGGTTGTAATGGGGAAGATGGGTTGTACGAGCCAGATACTTTTATTGATTTATCTATAACATACCAAGCATTTGGAACAGTCGGGAAATTTCTATAATATTGCACATATTCTTTTTGAGCTACTTTTTTAATAATTACAGAAACAGCATCAATAGTAATTATTATATTGCCTTTTATACCTATATAATGCGATGCTAAATTTTTAGTGAATGTAAACCCCAAACCTTTTAAAGTATTAAGCGGTAATAGTTCTTATTGTAAGTACAACCGCTTTTCCATTTTCTTTACTTTTTATTTGTTAAAGTGTTGGAATTAGTAGGTATTACATAATATTAATATTTTTATGTATTATAAATTTAAATTTATAAACTATAATTCATTAGTTTAAATTTTAATGGATTGTTATTATTATTTTTATTGAATTGGTGTACTATATCCATATTAAATGATGAATCAATATCATCATTTTTTTCAGAGCTATTAGCAAAAGCTTTGGCAAAAGATTCATAGTCACCTTTAAATCCAAATTCTTTTAATAATGACTTAATATAATCTAGATAAAATTGAAGGTCTTCTTTTGTATTAATTGGATTTTCTTTTAAATATGCTTTACACCTTTTTTCAATTTCTTCTTTTTCTTCGTCTGTTAATCCTGTAAGTTTTTCGTCCATATAAGCCTTTTTTGCTACTTTAATTGATAAAGGGTCTTTATCGTTTTTTGTATAATTATTAATTAAATCTGGTTTTGATATATTCATTTTTTTCTTACCTCCTTATAATTTTTATCGTCAATTAAAATATTATAGTTTATATAATTATAAAAAATTTAGGAAAGGAAAAAATCCCTTCCTAAATTTTATAGTTGTTATTATCGTGTTATTGCCGTACTTGTACCTGTAGCAACGCCTGTTAATCCAATATTTTCATTAATAGTAGATGCGTTAGTGTTGTTACTAGCAGAAGCGTTATTATTAACTCTGTTAATAGTGTTAGTTAAATTAGTATTGGTATTAGTTCTGTTGGTATCAGAAACATTATTATTAACTCTGTTAGCAGTATTAGTTAAACCTGTGTTAGTGTTGTTATTAGAAGAAACGTTGTTATTAACTTTGTTAGCAGTATTAGTTAAATTAGTGTTGTTATTAGCAGAAGCGTTATTATTAACTCTGTTAACAGTATTAGTTAAATTAGTATTGGTATTAGTTCTGTTGGTATCAGAAACATTATTATTAACTCTGTTAGCAGTATTAGTTAGATTAGTTTTGTTATTAGAAGAAACGTTATTATTAATCCTGTTAGAGATATTATTTAAATTAGTGTTAGTGTTAGTTCTGTTGCTATTAGAAACATTATTATTAACTCTATTAACATTATTAGTTAAACGTGAATTATTATTTTTTGTATTAGTATTAGTATTATTAGTATTTTTATTATTTTTTACATTATTGGCATTATTTGCTGTTAAATTTCTTGAAGTTATACCTTTTTGTGATAGGTCACCATGTGCCATACCTATAGTTGTAGCACGCTCAACATTACCTCCCAATGAAATACCTTTGTCTTGTAGGTTTCCGTGAGCCGTACCAATTGTTTTTCCGGAATTAATTCTAGTTATACCATCTGATGAATTCATATTTTTGTTTGTAGCATTGTTTGTATTGTTAGCTGTTGTTCTTAACGAACTTTTTAAGTTATTTGAATTATTATTTGTTCCATTATATCTATATCCATCATTAGCTACATTATTATTTGCTGTATTGTAAGCGTTTGCTGTATAAGCTTCTGCTGTGTTATAAGCATTATTATAGACATTATTACTTGTATTAGTAGCATTATAATATCCATCTCTAGTTAAGGTATTATTTGCTACTGCATTATTTGTATTATTATTTGCTGTATATTCATATCCCCTATTCATACTGTTACTTACATTATTAGCAGTATTGCCAATAGTTCTGTTTAATCCTTCAGCAGTACGTTCTCCCATTCTTCTCGTAGTATTTACTACATTATTACTAACTCTATTTACATTATTACCTAAAGAAGTTCCCCTGTTATAGTTATTGTTGTTTGTATAGCCTCTTGCTCTGTTTCCCATATTATATGTGTCATAGCGGTCATAATTATATCCGTATCCATAACCATCATTTCTTGCATTATAAGTTCTATTTGCTGTATTAGTTAAATTTCTATTATCAGGTACGTTACTTGCACAACCTGTAGCAGCAAAAACACTTGCAATAGTACCTGCCAATAAAGCATTTTTGAATTTCATATTAATATCCTCCCCCAAAAAATAAGATTATTTATATTTAAACTAGCCTTAATAATAATTGATTTTTGAGTAGTCATTATTATAATTGTTATAATACAAAATTTCGATTGTTTTGTTTTATAACAGTTACTAATGAAAATTATTTAAATTTATTATTTTTGCACATTGTTTTGTGTGCCCTATTATATTTAACAAATAATAATTTTAAATACTATATTTAAGTTGGAATGATAACAAATATATGCCACTATAATAAATTTGAAGATAAGAATTAGATTAACTTAAGTTCAACTCAATAAGATAGCATCGAAATAATGTTCTTCTTCATTAGATTAAAAATAATAATAAAATTATTTAAAGATAAAAAATATGGTAAAATTAACAAAATTTAAAATTTTTAAAAATAGATAAACTTGATAAACTTTTAATAATATACTTCGTATTTATATTTGTGAGTAACTACTTAATAAAAACAAAATCAGATAGGAGTGTTAATATGGTATGTAATAATCATAGAGATAGAAATGGAGTGAATACTTGCAGTCGATGTGGAGAATGGATTTGCGATGAGTGTAGTGTTGATTTACATGGACGAGTTATTTGTAAAAGGTGTGTAGCTGTTGCAATGAACAATTCTTCACATGACTTCCATAATCCTGCTCATGCTCCTCACCCTACTATCTCTAAATCCAGAAGGCATGTAAGTGGTTTTATGTTGTTTATTTTTTCTGTAATTATTCCAATTCCGGGAATAAATTACATGTATTTAGGACTTATAAAAAGAGGGCTATTCTTTTTATCTTCAGCATTTGCTGTAACTATGATTGGTGGTATGGTATTTCCCCCAATTGTATCAATAGCAGGTATAATTTGGATTGCAGGTGTATTTGATGCTTTTGAAAAAAGAAGGCGAATAAATAGTGGTGAAATAGTTTTAGATAGTGTTGATGATATTTTATCTTGGTATAATAAGTATAGAAGACATGTTGTTATTGCAGGGATTTTATTTTCTCTTTTAATTGCGTTTTCAGAAATAAGATACTATTTAGGTTCTATGTTCTGGGAATCTCATTCATTTATGAGTATTATTCGTTTATTAGTAGTTATTGTTTTAGTAAACCTTGTTTATAAATTTTTATATTTTAAAAAAGATTCGAAGGTTGTTAAAAACCATATGGAAAACCAATAAAAATTACTACTAAATTAGCTTTATTCTTTCCTTTTTATACAATAAAATATTTTCCAAAATATCCTTTAGAAAACAAAGGATATTTTTTTTGCAAAAATATTTTATTAGTAGAATTTTGTGTTATAATGTATTTTACTGCTAGTAATTTAACGTGAGTTCGACGCAGTTTTTATTGGGTCAAACCCGCATTAATTTAATTAATATTAGAGGTGAAAAAGTGGGGAGAATAATAGCAATAACAAATCAAAAGGGTGGAGTAGGAAAAACAACAACAACAATTAATTTGTCTGCTTGTTTGGCACAGGCGGGCAAAAAGGTGCTAGTAATTGATTGTGACCCACAAGGTAATACTTCAAGCGGTTTAGGTATAAATAAAAATAATTTAAAGTTAACTCTTTATAATCTTCTTTTGGGAGAATGTTATTTAAATGAGGTTATTGTAGATACTTGTGTGGAAAATCTTACTTTATTACCTTCTAACATAAATTTGGCAGGTGCAGAAATAGAGCTTATAAGTCATGAAAACAGGGAATATATATTAAAAAAAATAGTTAATCATTGCAATAATCTATATGATTTTATTATAATGGATTGTCCCCCATCTTTAAACATACTAACAATAAATGCACTTACGGCAGCTAACTCTGTTATAGTTCCCATACAGTGTGAATTTTATGCTTTAGAAGGTCTTACACAGCTCCTACATACTATAGAACTAGTAAAGTCAAAGCTTAACCCTAGACTTGATATAGAAGGTATTGTTTTTACAATGTTTGATGCAAGAACTAATATTTCATTAGAGGTTGTAGAGGAAGTAAAAACGCATTTAAGAGATAGTGTATTTCAAAGTATAATACCACGAAATGTTAGGCTTTCGGAAGCACCGAGTTATGGCTTACCAATAACTTTATATGATAAGAAATCAAAAGGGGCTGAAAGTTATATTTTGTTAGCAGAAGAGGTTATGAAAAAGGAGGAATAAATTGTGGCACAAATAAAAAAAGGTTTGGGTAAAGGTTTAAATGCTTTAATTAGTTCTAACTCCCAAGAAAGTGATGAGTATGTTAATGATACAATTGAAAAATCAGGAGTTGTCGAAATAGATATTAATATGATTGAGCCGAACAAGCAACAGCCACGTAAATATTTTGACCAAGAAGCTTTGATAGAGTTATCTGAATCATTAAAAGATTTTGGGATAATACAGCCTATAGTTGTTAAAAAAGAAGGGGATTATTATTCTATAATAGCAGGTGAAAGAAGGTGGCGTGCTGCCAGAATTGCTAAGATGGAAAAGATTCCTGTCATAATAAAAGACTATAACGATGCTCAAATGCTCCAAATAGCTTTAATTGAAAATCTTCAAAGACAAGATTTAAATCCCATAGAGGAAGCCTTGTGTTACAAAAGACTTGCAGATGAGTTTTTTTATTCTCAAGAGAATATTGCACAAAAAGTAGGAAGAAGCAGAAACAGTATATCATATTCTTTGTCCCTACTAAACTTAGACAAAAGAGTACAAAATTTTTTAGCAGAAGGTAAATTGACTTCGGGTCATGCTAGATTTTTGTTTCAAATTAAAGATAATAATAAACAGTTTGAGTTTTCAGAAAAAATTATTGAAGAAGGTTTAAGCGTAAGGGAGACAGAAAGAATAATTAAATTATTTTTGGATAATTTAGATAGTTCGAAAAATGAAAATGAAACAAAGACAAATGAAAATAAACCTATTTCCCCATATAAAAGTGTTGAGGCAGATTTAAAAAGTATACTGGGAACAAAGGTTAATATAAAGGACGGAAAAAATAAAGGCAAAATCGAAATAGAATACTATTCTCCGGACGAACTTGACCGCATTCTTGGTATATTCAAAAAAATAGAAGCATAGGAGAGTTAAATTTTGAACACAATATTTGAAACTATAAATGAAAATTCTTCATATATTATTTTAGGGTTAAGTGTATTTTGTTTTATTTTATTTATATTATGTATTCAATTGATGATTAATATAAATAAGCAGAAAGATAGAACAGATAGATTTTTTGGTGTAAAAAGTGAGAAGCACAATATTGAAGCAATGCTTTTAGAATATATTGAAAAAGTAAAAATGGTTGATGGAAAATATAATGAAACACTAAGTTTAATTAATGACATTAATTTCCGTTTAAGTTTTTGTATACAAAAGATTGGAATAGTAAGATATAACCCGTTTAATGATATGGGAGGAGATTTATCTTTTACACTTGCATTATTAGATGATAAAAATAACGGTGTAGTTTTAAATACGCTTCACGGGCGAGATGCTTCATATACATACGCCAAGCCTGTTAATTCATGTGAAAGTAATTACGCTTTAACAGAAGAAGAAAAAAGGGCTATTAAAATAGCTGCAGAAAAAAGTAATGTTTTAGAAAGATTATAAGCTTTTTATTTGTTTTTTTATAAGTATCTAAAAAATTAATTAGGAGTGAATTTAATGGAGTTTGTTAGGAGGATAGTGGAAAGTAGTATGTTAGACTTTCTAGTGCTACCTGATAGCTTAAAAAATCAAAAAGTTGAAGTAATTGTTTTACCTTTGGAAAGTAAACCTTTAGAAAATAAATTTGAAGAAAACATAAATTTGTTAGACACTTCTGCAAGAGATGAAATTTTTGGTATGCCAGAGCTTGCATTCAAAAAATATTCAAGACAGAAGAAATTGTAAGACATAGAGTATTATTCCCAATCAGTTATATTAAATTATTATATTGTATATATTATAATTAAATTGCTTGGGAATACATTTTAATAAAAGTTTATCATATACATAATTGGTGCTGTTAATAATAAAATATTTTAAAATTATACATAATTTTAACATTCTAAATTTTAATAAAGAGGTGTAGCTTTGAATAAAATAAAAGTTATGAGCATATTTGGAACAAGACCTGAAGCCACTAAAATGGCACCCCTTATAAATACTCTCGAAAAAAATGAAAATATTGAATCAATTGTTTGTGTTACAGCACAGCATAGGCAAATGCTTGACCAAGTTCTAAACATTTTTAATATTAAGCCTGACTTTGACTTGAATATAATGAAGGAAAATCAATCTTTGTCTGATATTACAATAAATGCATTAAGAGGTTTGGAGAATGTAATTAAAGATGTTAAACCTAACTTAATATTAGTTCATGGAGATACTACAACAACTTTTGCAGGAGGGCTGGCAGCATATTATAATAAAGTTAAGTTGGGGCATGTAGAGGCAGGATTAAGGACTTATGACAAGCATCAACCTTTTCCAGAAGAGATGAACAGACTTCTTGTAGGAGGTTTGGCAGATATTCACTTTTCTCCTACATACAAAGCTAAAGAAAACCTAATAAAAGAAAATATAGATACTAAAAATATATTTGTTACAGGAAATACGGCAGTAGATTGTTTAAAAACAACAGTGCTACAAAATTATAAATTTGAATTACAATGTTTAAATAATATTGATTTTAAAAATAAAAAAATAATAGCAATGACTGCTCACAGAAGAGAAAATTTAGGTGAGCCTCTGAAAAACATTTGTAAGGCTGTATTAAAAATTACAGAGGATTTTAAAGATGTAGAAGTAGTTTATGCGGTTCATTCAAATCCGGCAGTAGGAGAAATTGTACAAAGTATTTTAGGGAATAATATTAAAATTCATTTAACCGACCCAATTAATATGAATGATATGCATAATCTTATTAATATGTCTTATTTGGTTTTGACTGATTCAGGAGGTTTGCAGGAAGAAGCTCCTGGGCTTAATAAACCTGTTGTTGTTCTAAGAAATGTAACAGAACGTCCTGAGGGTGTTGAGGCGGGTACATTAAAACTTGCCGGAACAGATTATATAAATATTTATGAAACAGTTGCAAGCATTATTAATAATAAAGAGTTATATAACAAAATGGCAAATGCCAAAAATCCATTTGGAGACGGATATGCTTCTGAAAGAATTGTTGATGCAATACTTTATTATTTTGGTATTAAAAATGAACGCCCTGATGATTATTTTGTTCTTTAGAAAAGGTAGTGATTTCAGATGAAGCTAACCAGAAAAGAAAAAAACGATATTAGTAATGCTCTTGGTTTATTTACGCATATTGGTGTGTCTATGTCTATATGTATAATAGGATGTATATTAATCGGGAGATTTATAGATACTAAGCTAAATACACAGCCTTTGTTTTTAATTATTTTTATTTTGTTGGGAGTAGCATCAGCAATATTTACTATGTTTAAAATTGTCACTAGTACATGGAAAAAATAGTACAGAGTTATTATAAATAAAAGTAAGCTATTTTAAAACAATTTAAGTTGCTTATAAAATATTATTAACTCATTGTTAAAAAATTGTCAATTTTTACAACTATGTTATTAGTATATTTTCAAAAAAATTTTTATAAAAGAAAAAGAATATAAAATTTTTATATTTTAATATTGTTTTTTGTTAAAATTTTATTTATAATTAAACAGGTTTTGAAATTTGCTCTTTACAATGTTGATTAGAAATATTATATTAAGTATTAAAGCATTACATTAATTTGTCAAAAAGTATTCTGTAATATTGGAAATCCCGTTTTATCCTGTATATTAATAGTTTTTGGCTTTTATCTGCTATTCTAATAGTGGCAAATGAGCATACAGGTCGTTAGTATGCCTTTTGCCACTTTCTTATACATTTATATCGCTTAACGAATAGGTTATGAAGTGGGGTGTTTTTATGTTAAATGTTTCCGATACAGCAAAAAAAATGATGCTTTTAATCGGAATAATATTTATAATTGCTTTGGTTATAGGCTCTTTAGTTTATAGAGATTTTGCTAAAATAATGCCTTATGCAGCAGGGTTAAGCTTTGGAACGCTATTTGCAATTCTTAAAGTAATTTTGCTTGAAAAATCTATTTCAAAAGCAATTGATATGGATAGCAAGCAGGCACAAGGGTATGCTTCACTTGCATTTATTTTAAGATTTTCTGCAACAGCGGTTCTTTTGGTAGTTTCAGCATTAAATCCCTCTATAGACTTATGGGGTACTATAATTGGAATTTTATCGTTACAAGTTTCTGCTTATGGAGTAAATTTTCTTTTATTACGTGAGGATAAAAGAAAAGAACAAAGTTAGAAAGTATATTTTTTACTATATTAAGAGGGAAAGGGGTGAATAAGTATGTCTGCAAACGATATAATGAATGAACTTAATAATAAATATTATGGTTCATTTAATTTATTTGGATTTGATATCTGGATAACACAAACAATTATTGTAATTTGGATTTGGATGGCAATATTGATAGCTTTTGCACTTATTGTACGCAGTAAGTTAAACAAATGGAACGAAACAGAGCCACCCAAAGGATTTCAAAACTTTGTTGAACTAGTAATTGAGATAGTAGATAATTACGTAAGCGATACAATGGGTTCAAATTACAGATATTTCGGTAGTTACTTTTTTGGAGTATTTGTACTTATAATCTGTATGAATTTTAGCGGATTAATTTTACAGCGACCTCCAACAGCCGATTTATCAACTACAGCTTCATTTGGTATAGTTACTTTTTTATTGATTCACTTTATGGGTATTACTAAAAATACTAAAGAATATTTTAAGGGTTATACATCACCATTTTTTGTAATGTTACCATTAAATATTATTAGTGAATTAGCTACACCTGTTTCATTAAGCTTCCGTCTTTTTGGTGCAACACTAGGTGGGCTTATAATTGTAAATCTTGCTTATGCTTTACTTCCTATATTTTTAAAAATAGGATTTCCTGTAATTCTGCATGTATATTTTGATATTTTTGCAGGTGCTTTGCAAGCGTTTATCTTTGTTACTTTAAGTATGACATTTATTAGGGATAAACTACCCGAATAGATGAAATTTTTTAAAGATATTTTATTATTTTAAGGAGGAATTTTAATATGGATTCACAAGCATTTGTTTTAGGTTGTTCAGCTGTAGGAGCAGGTTTAGCTCTTATCGCAGGTGTAGGTACTGGTGTTGGTCAAGGTTATGCTGCTGGTAAAGGTGCAGAGGCAGTAGGTCGTCAACCAGAAGCAAGAGGAATTATTATGTCTACAATGCTTGTTGGTGCAGCAGTTGCAGAAACATCAGCTATTTATGGTCTTGTTATTGCACTTATTTTATTATTTGCCAATCCTTTAGTAGCCTTACTTCAATAAATTTTAAATGAAATTTATTTGCTCTACAATTAAGAATATGTGGAAGGAGGGGCTAATCCTTGAGCAGAATATTAGGTTTAGATGTTCAAACCTTATTACAAATGGGGCTTATACTTTTTAACGTATTATTAACAATTTATATAATATATAGAATAATGTATAAGCCAGTTTTAAATTTCCTTGCAAAAAGAACTGAAAGGATTCAAAATCAGTTAAATGCCGCTGCAAATGCTCAAAAAGAAGCAGAAGCATTGAGGACAGAATATGAGGAAAAGCTTAGTAATATAGAAAAAGAGCGTTTTGAGCTTCTTGATTCAGCAAGAAAACGTGGGCAAGAAAAAGAAACTCAAATTGTTCAGGAAGCCAAAACAGAAGCAGAGACAATAAGAAATCGTGCGGCTCTTGAAATTAAACGTGAAGAAGAAAAAGCAAAAGATGAAATGAAAAAACAAATTATAGAAATTTCTACGCTTATGGCAAGTCGCTTTGTAACAGCAAATATAGATGAAGAAACTCAAAACAAACTGCTTGATGAAGTAGTTTCAGATTTGGGGGATGTTAAATGGCAAAGTTAATAGCCAACCGTTACAGCGACGCTTTGTTTCAGCTTGCACAAGAAGCAGGCGAAATTGATGAATTATTTGAGCAAGTTAAGTTTGTTCTTGATGTTTTCAAAAGTAACGATGAATTTAGAAGTGTACTTGAGCACCCTCAAATTAGCTATTCAGAAAAAATGAATATGTTTGAAGAGGTTTTTAAAGGTAAAATTTCTGATTTGATTATTGGTTTTGTTAATGTAATATTAAATAAAAATCGAGAAAAGGAAATTGTATCTGTTTTAGAGGTTTTTATTAATAAAGTTATGGATTATAAAGGAATAACAGTTGCAGAGATTGAATCTCCTTTTGTCCTATCAGAAAATCAAATTAACAATATTAAAAATACATTATCTAAAAATTTGAATAAGCAAGTTTTAGTAGAAACAAAGGTTGAGCCTAATCTTATTGGAGGTATTTGTATCAAAGTTGATGGAAAAATCATTGATACTTCCATAAAAAAACAACTGCAAGATATGAAAAACAATCTTTTAAATCTACAGCTTGCTAGTAAAGGAGTGTAGCGTCCTAATGAATTTAAGACCTGAAGAAATAAGCTCTGTTATTAAGGAACAGATTAAAGGCTATACTTCCAGACTAGAAGTTACGGAAGTAGGTACAGTAATACAGGTTGGAGACGGTATCGCTCGTGTTTATGGTCTTAAAAACGCAATGAGCGGTGAGCTTCTTGAGTTTGAAGGCGGAATATACGGAATGGCACTTAACTTGGAAGAAGACAACATTGGTGTCGTTATATTTGGTTCAGACGAGCATATTAAAGAGGGTCAGACCGTTAAGCTTACTAACAGAGTAGCCCAAGTACCTGTTGGAGATGGTATGACAGGGCGTGTTGTAAACGCTTTGGGAGAGCCTATTGATGGAAAAGGTCCTATTGTCTCAACAAAAACCAGACCAATAGAAAGAGTAGCTCCTGGTGTTATAACTCGTCAAGAGGTTAACCAACCTTTGCAAACTGGTATAAAAGCTATAGACGCAATGATTCCTATTGGAAAGGGTCAAAGGGAGCTTATTATCGGTGACCGTCAAACTGGAAAGTCAGCGATAACAGTTGATACTATAATTAATCAAAAAGGTAAGAATGTTCACTGTATTTATGTTGCGATAGGTCAAAAATCCTCAACAGTTGCAAACTTAGTTAGAGTTTTAGAAAAAGCTGGGGCTATGGATTATACAACAGTTGTTGCCGCAACAGCAAGTGAATCAGCACCATTACAATATATTGCACCATATGCCGGAGCAGCAATCGGTGAAGAGTGGATGGAACAAGGTAAAGATGTTTTAATTGTTTATGACGATTTGACAAAACATGCTGTTGCTTATCGTGCCATGTCGTTACTTCTTCGTAGACCGCCAGGTCGTGAGGCGTATCCTGGTGATGTTTTCTACTTACATTCAAGATTATTGGAGCGTGCAGCAAAGCTTTCAGACGAATACGGCGGAGGTTCAATGACTGCTCTTCCTATAATCGAAACACAAGCAGGAGATATTTCTGCATATATTCCTACAAATGTTATTTCAATAACAGATGGGCAAATATATTTGGAAACAAACCTTTTCAACTCTGGTGTTAGACCGGCAATAAACTCTGGTTTGTCTGTTTCTCGTGTTGGTGGTTCTGCTCAAATTAAAGCTATGAAAAAAATAGCAGGTCCTGTTCGTGTGGAGTTAGCACAGTATAGAGAGCTTGCGGCCTTCGCACAGTTTGGCTCGGATTTGGATAAAGATACTTTGGAAAGACTTAAACAAGGAGAACGTTTAACAGAAGTATTTAAACAACCGCAATACAAAACATTTTCTGTTGAGCATCAAGTATTAATTTTATTTGCGGTTACAAATAAATATTTAAAAAATGTTAAAGTTGAAAAAGTCCATGATTTTGAGGAAGCATTTTTAGAATACATGGATACAAAATATAGCAACATAGTAGACGAAATTCGTCAAAAACAAGATATAAGTAGTGAGCTTGAAGTCAAAATAAGAGAAGCTTTGGATAATTTTATGAAAGAAGTTAATTTCAACGACTTATAAGAAAGGTGGTACTGATTTATGGCATCTATGTTAAAAATTAAAAATAGAATACGAAGTGTCAGTAGCACCCAACAAATTACAAAAGCTATGAATCTGGTAGCGGCTTCAAAGCTACAAAAAGCTAAAATACAGCTTATTAATGCACGTCCGTTTTTCAAAGAAACGGAAGCAGCTATCGGAAGAATTGTTAATAATAGCAAAGGAATGAAACACGCTTTTTTAGAAGAAAGACCTATAAAAAAAACTTTAGTAATAGTTGTAACAGGGGATAAAGGCTTATGCGGAGGCTTTAACTCCAACGTATCAAAAGAGGCAAAGGCTATTATAGATAAAGATGCTGAAGGAGCTATAATATCTATTGGTACAAAAGGGCGTGACTTTTTTGTTAGACGTAAAAAAACAGTACTAAAAACTTTTACAGGTATTTCAGAAATTCCTTTTTATACTGATGCGGCTGAAATCGGTGAAATGGCTTTAGACCTTTATAAAAAGGGTGAATACGATAAAGTATACCTTGTTTATACTGAATTTAAGTCTGCAATTTCTTATTTGCCAAAAACATTAACATTGCTTCCTGTTGATACATCTAGTTTTAAAGATGAAGATGCATCAAAAGCAAGAACCCTTATGAGTTATGAGCCAGACGAGGCTGAAGTTCTTGATTATGTTATACCAAAATATGTAAATACAGTTATTTATGGTGCTTTAGTTGAGTCAGCAGCTAGCCAGCTTGCAGCAAGAATGACAAGTATGGATTCGGCTACCGAAAATGCCGAGAATATGATTTCCAGTCTTACATTACAGTTTAACAGAGCAAGACAAAGTGCGATTACTCAGGAGATTACAGAAATCGTAAGTGGTTCAAATGCTTTAGAGTAATACTTTAACGTGAGTTCGACGTAGTCGAATTGGCTTGTGAAATAAGCCGAAAATCGAAGATTTTTCAAGTTATGAGCATAAATTTAGCCTGATTTTGGCTAAATTTGTGCGAATATTATCAAAAGTTTGACACAGCTTTATTGTGTCGAACTCACGTTATTTTAACATATTGTCGACAAAATACTTGGGAAACTTTAACTTATATAAAAGCTAGGTTTGATAGATATGTAGAGTGTTGATTGTTGACACTTTTATGAGAAAGTTTATTTTGTTTTAATTTTTGAAAGGAGTGAGAAAAGTTTGGCATATACAAATAAGGGCAACATAATTCAAATTATTGGGGCTGTTCTTGACGTAAAATTTGGAAAAGAAAATATGCCGGCGTTATATAATGCCATTGAAATAAAGTCTAATGACAAAACGATTGTTGCGGAAGTTGCTCAACACGTTGGAGATGACGTTGTTAGATGTATAGCTATGTCTTCTACGGACGGTTTAGTTAGAGGAACAGAGGCTTTTGACACAGGTGCACCTATTTCTGTACCAGTTGGTGAGCCAACTTTAGGACGTATATTTAATGTTCTTGGCGACCCTATAGATGGAAAGCCTGCCCCCTTAGCAGAAGAAAAGTGGTCTATACACAGAGGTGCACCAGCTTTTTCAGAACAATCATCCGCAAGAGAAATGCTTGAAACAGGAATAAAAGCAATTGACCTTTTATGCCCATACTCAAAAGGTGGTAAAATCGGGCTTTTTGGTGGTGCTGGTGTTGGTAAAACTGTTTTGATTATGGAATTAATCAGAAATATTGCTACAGAACATGGTGGATATTCTGTTTTTGCTGGAGTTGGTGAGCGTACTCGTGAAGGTAATGACCTTTATCATGATATGTCAGGTTCTGGGGTTATTAATAAAACGGCACTTGTTTTCGGGCAAATGAATGAACCTCCTGGAGCAAGAATGAGAATAGCATTAACAGGTCTTACTATGGCTGAATACTTTAGAGATAGGGCTGGTCAAGACGTTCTTTTATTCGTTGATAATATTTTCCGTTTTGTTCAAGCTGGTTCAGAAGTTTCTGCTCTTTTGGGGCGTATGCCTTCTGCCGTTGGATATCAACCTACTTTGGCTACTGATGTTGGTGCACTTCAAGAAAGAATTACATCTACTAAAAACGGTTCTATTACATCTGTACAAGCGATTTATGTTCCGGCAGACGACTTAACAGACCCTGCTCCAGCAACAACATTTGCTCATCTTGATGCGACTACAGTTCTTTCACGTTCATTAGTTGAAATCGGTATTTATCCAGCTATTGACCCTCTTGAGTCAAGCTCTCGAATACTAGACCCTAATGTAATAGGTAATGAACATTATACTGTTGCTCGTGAAGTACAAAGTATTTTGCAAAGATACAATGAGCTACAGGATATAATTGCTATTCTAGGTATGGATGAACTTTCAGAAAATGATAAGTTAATCGTTAATAGGGCTAGAAAAGTACAGAAATTTTTATCACAGCCTTTTTATGTAGGAGAAAAATTTACGGGTATACCAGGAAAATATGTTCCTATTGGTGAGACTATTCGCGGATTTAGGGAAATTTTAGATGGAAATTGTGATGATTTGCCAGAGTCTGCATTCCTTAGTGCCGGCACTATTGAAGACGTTATTGCAAGAGCAGAAAAAATAAGCAGCGAGACTAGTGTGAGTAGGTGATTAAATGGCTAACAAAATACACTTACGCATTATTACGCCAACAAGATGTATGTTTGAAGATGACGTTGAAATGGTTATTATGCGTGCTGTAGATGGCGAAATAGGTTTCATGGCAGGGCATGTGCCTTTAACAACAGTTTTAGATTATGGAGTTATGAAAATAACAACTGATGGAAGTGAAACAAAAGAAGCTGTTGTATTAGGCGGTTTTGTTGAAATTTCTGATAATACTATAACTGTTTTATCCGATGTAGCTGAATGGCCTGATGAAATAGATATAAAGCGTGCAGAGGAGGCAAAACAACGTGCCGAAAGACGTTTAAATGAGAAAGCAAGTGAAGTTGATACTAGACGTGCAGAGCTTGCATTACGAAGGGCTACTGTACGTTTGGATGTTAGTTCTTATACTATTATACAAGGTAGGGTAACTAATTAACAGTAACTTTTGCTAGAAATGTACTTTTATGTTCTTGGATTGTGGGCAAATAACCTTGAGAAACTTTTTTTGAAAAAAGTTTCTCAAACTCTTCAAAAAACTTTATCGTTCAAACACACTTTTGAGTTTGAGAAGAGTTGGCTATAGAATATTAATAACAGAAAAGAAGCACACAACATGCATGATAAAAGCCTTTTACTTCTCTTAAAAAAGAAGTCAGGGTTTAAGACTGGAAGCCCCAAAATGTTAATTGTCAACATTCTAAGAAACGCAATTAGTGCGTTTCTTATTTTTTTATATAGCAAGTAAATTTTTTAAGGAAGGTTTTTATGGCAGAAAAAGGTATAAACACAAAAAGAAGTTTGTCAGAATTTTTAAAACAGAAAAATATTGAAATATCTATAAAAAGATATTTAATTGATGCATTAAGCTATATGGCACTTGGCTTATTTTCCTCTCTTTTAATAGGGACAATTATTCAAACATTCGGAGAAAAATTAGGGATTGAAGCTTTTGTAGAAATAGCTACTCTTGCAAAAGGTGCAACGGGTGCAGCAATGGGTGTAGCTATATCATATGCATTGCAGTCACCTCCTCTTGTAATGTTTTCTGTTGTAACTGTAGGAATGGCTGGAAATGCATTAGGGGGGCCTGTTGGCACTTTAATATCTGTTATTATTGCAACGGAAATTGGTAAGATAGTTTCAAAAGAAACAAAAATTGATATAATTGTTACCCCTGCAGTTACAATTATTACAGGTGTTTTTGTAGCACAGTCTATTGGACCAGTAGTATCTTCAATTATGACAAAATTCGGGGAGATTATTATGTCGGCTACAGTTTTACAACCATTATTTATGGGTATGCTTGTATCTTTGCTTGTTGGTATTGCTTTAACACTTCCAATAAGCAGTGCTGCAATTTGCATTATGCTTGAACTAAGTGGTTTAGCAGCAGGTGCGGCTACCGCAGGTTGCTGTGCACAGATGATTGGATTTGCTGTAATGAGCTTTAAGGAAAATGGCTGGGGCGGATTACTAGCACAAGGATTTGGAACATCTATGCTGCAAATGGGTAATATTATTAAAAACCCCAAAATATGGATTCCACCAATACTTACATCTCTTATTACAGGGCCTATAGCTACTGTTATATTTAGGCTTGAAAATATCCCAACAGGTGCAGGAATGGGTACATCAGGCTTAGTTGGGCAGTTTGGAATTTATGCAGCAATGCCTAATGGCGGATTATTTATGTGGGTAGGTATAGTAATGGTTTGCTTTGTTTTGCCGGCTATTCTTACATATATATTCGCAAAGATATTAAGAAAAATGAACTGGATTAAAGAAGGAGATTTAAAACTTGATTTATAAAAGTGGTAGTGTATTATTAAAGCTATTGACATTAAAACCTTGGGGCTCTGCTCCAAACATCGCCACTTTTGAAAAAGTGGACAAAACTTTTATTTTTAAAATAAACTGTGGCATTTCGTGATAAAGTTTTTTGAAGGGTTTGGGAAACTTTTTTCAAAAAAGTTTCCCAAAAGGTGTTTAATTTATTTCATTATAATTAAATAGGTTTTGTTTCATTTTTTAGCCATTCAGCCTCTAAATCATTTAGATAAGGGCTTAATTTATCAAATACAGTTTTATGATAATTATTGAGCCAATCTTTTTCCTCATCATTTAACATATTTATATCAATACCCTTTAAGTCGATTGGAAAATAAGAAATAACTTCAAATTTTAAAAATTTTCCAAATTCACTTTCAGAGTGTTCTACTACCTTCATTGTATTTTCAGTACGAATACCATATTCGTTTTGGCGGTAAACTCCGGGTTCATTAGACATAATCATTCCAATTTCAAGAGGTGTATTGTTAGGTATTTGGCTAATTCTATGAGGTCCTTCGTGTACACTTAAAAAAAAGCCTATGCCATGACCTGTTCCTGATTTGTAATCCATACAATTAGACCACATAGGCAACCTAGCCAAAACGTCAAGATTTGAGCCTGTTGTACCATATAAAAATATAGCTTTAGCAAGACTAATGTGAGATTTTAAAACTAAAGTAAAATCTCTTTTCATTTTCTCTGAAATTTCGCCCAGAATATATGTTCTCGTAATATCTGTTGTTCCATCTAAATAATTTCCGCCACTATCAACTAAAAGCATGCCTTCTGGTTTCAATTTAGAGCAGGAGTCTTCTTTTGCCCTATAATGCATCATAGCAGCATTAGACATATATGCGGCAATAGTACTAAAGCTTTGGTCAAAATAGTTTTCACAAGATTTTCGGAACTCTTCAATTTTTAATGCAATATCAAATTCGCTTATATCAGATTTTTTTACATTTTCTTGAAGCCACATTGAGAATCGTAGCATTGCAATTCCATCACGTATATTTGTATTTTCAATGTTTTTTAATTCTGTTTCGTTTTTGATAGCCTTAAAGTTAGAGGTTATATCAATAGCTATATTTTTTATTGGGTGTTGTTCAATAACTTTATAAAGTGAGTAGCTCGTCTTAAATGGATTTATAAGTATTGTACTAATATTTTTTAAGTTTTTTAAGTAATCATATATTTCATAGTAGTCTTTTAAAATAATATTATCATTTTCAAGAATTGTCTTAACGTCTGTGCCTTTTTCACCATGTATAAAAATAGTGGCATTAGTTTCGTCAATTACAGCATATGAGGCAAAAAAAGGTACACCCTCCATGTCTTTTCCACGTAAATTAAAAAGCCAAGCGATATCATCCGCTGAAGAAATAACATATACATTTGAATCTTCTTGTTTCATTTTTTGTCTTAATTCATTAACTTTTTCATTTCTGCTTTTTCCGCAATATTTAATATCATGCTCAAAAACTTTGTACTGAGATAATGAAGGTCTATCTTTCCATATTTCTCCTACCAAATCTATATCAGTTTTTAGGTTTATATTTTTATACTGAACCTTTTTATTTAAGTTTCTAGCCTCAATTACTGATATTGTTCTGCCATCGAAAGCAATAACCCCATTTTCTGGTGTTTCGTCTTTTGCAAATGTCAAATAATCTATTGTACCTGTATTGGTTGTAATGTATACTTCAATTCCGCTACCTTCAAGTTCTTTTTCGGCTTGTATGCTATATCTTCCATCTGTCCAAAGCCCAGCCTTTTCTGATGTAATTACAACAACTCCATTTGAACCCGAAAACCCAGAAATATATTTAACTTCATTCCAAAAATCAGGGCTATATTCACTTTGATGAGGGTCATTTTTTGTTATAATACATGTATTTATTTTTTCCTTATTCATAAGAGTTCTTAATGTATTAATTCTATCCTTTACTTTCATTTCTTCCTCCATGTCTATTTCCTCAATTGTATTCTTCTTAATTATTTTCATAACTTTTTAGTATTTTGTTTATTCTATCCTCTATATATATTAAAGTTCCCCTTTCAATTTCATATTCAAACTTAATAATTTTTCCACCCTTATTAAGTAGTTCTATATTTCTATACTCGAAACTAGAGTCTGTAAATATGTGTGCTTCACTAAAGGATATTAGTGCATCTATGCCACCAGGAAAATATGTTTTAGTTGTATAATTAATTTCAAAAAAAGAAAAAATGTTTTCAGATTTAAAACCGTATGTTAGTAATGTTTGTATAATAATATTTAAAAAAACATCTGTGCGACATACAATACCAATTCTAGCATCACGTTTAACAGCAGCTATTTCAATTAGTGTTTGTTTGCTGGGTGCAATTGCAGCTTCAATAATCCTTTCCTTCAAATTAGGAATAAGCTCTGATATTTCAGAAAAATGCGTTGTATGTGTTATAATAATATCAAAATCTTCTAAGATTTTTTCAGGGTCTGGGTTTACTGTAATACTTTCTAGTATAAAAATAGATACAGAAATATTGGATAAATAGGAAAGCTGTCTCTTAAAATCAAGTAAAGCCTCTTGGTTATCATCTACAATAGCAATATGTATTGTTTCGACAGAATTTTTAGATGACAAATATAAATTTACTAAATTTAAAATTTCTCTAGATGATAAATCCATTGCTTCTAATTTGCTAAAAGCGGAGGTAATAATTTCATATGCTTCCTTTTTTGGATGATATGAAAAATCCACTTTATTTTTTAAAACATATGAACCGCTTCCTTGTATAATTTCAATAATTTTGTGATTCTCAAGTCGTTTGTATGCAGATTTAACAGTACCTCTTGATACCTTTAAATATTCGGAAAGTTGTCTCTCTGTTGGTAATTTATCTCCTGCTTGCAAGTTACCTAGTTCTATATTCTTTATTATTCCATTTGCAATTTGTTCAAATATTGGTAATTTAGAACCCTCGCTTATATCAATATAAGTATAATCCATCACATGCACTCCTGAGCTAAAAGTGTTAAATTTCTAACATACAATATAGCATATCGTAATGTATGTTGCAATAGGCTAATTAACATGCCCTCAATATGCTATATTGGGGTTTTTTACTTCTAATTAACGTGAAAAATCTTACGATTTTCGCCTTGTTTCACAAGCTGGTTCGACTACGTCGAACTTACGTTAATTAATTTATATTTACTTTATTTTACAAAAATTACATTATTATAAATGGTATATAATTTCAATAATTTTAACTTGATTATTGTACAATTATATTATAGAATATAATAAGATTAAATTTTAGGAGGTGTACATATATGGCGTATATAATAAATGATGAATGTATCAGCTGTGGAGCTTGCGAACCTGAATGTCCTGTTTCTTGCATTTCTGAAGGAGATGGCAAATTTATAATTAATGCAGATGAGTGTATTTCATGTGGTGCTTGTTCAAGTGTTTGTCCTGTTGATGCTCCTCAAGAAAACTAATTTATATGTTTGTTTTTGCCTAAGAATAGCTTAATAAAAACGTTTCGACATACAAAAGCTAGAAAGACAGAGGAAATAGGTTTTTAACCAGTTTTCCTCTGTTTTTTATATGATAATAAACTTATTTTAATTATCTTCCACCAAAAATATTGTTAATAACATTACCTAAGTCTAGTCCACCGCTTTGAGATGTACCAGATGGTTGTTGTGATTGGTTAAATAATGAATTTTGCTGAACATCTGGTCTGCCGCTGTCAACTGCTAAATTTACACCAGAGCCACGTTCAGATGGCTGAACAATAACTTTTCCGCCAGGATTTTTGAATTCAAACATATAAGATTCTCCACTAGCTTGCCCGATAAGATTTTTCCAACTTAAATCAAGCTTGAATCCTGGGTCAGAGCCAGTCCATGCAACAATTGCATCTGGGTCAATACAACAAGGCGTATCTATTACAATAGGGTTACCATCTGTTAGTATAGCTACTTGTGCCCCTGGTGATGCTCCTTTTAATGTTGAAGTGAAAAATCCTTTTTGTGAAATAACGCCCTGTGCTAAAAGTTTAAATCCGTAGGTACAAGCATCATTAAACGCTAATATATTTTCGCTTTCAACCGATATAGTCATATTAGGGACTAAATCAATTATTGTAACATGTTCAGCTAAATTAGCAAAATATGACTCACTTGGACCTCTGCTTGAAACTTTCATAAGGGGAAGATTTTCACCTGTAAGCCTTCGACCTAATTGCCCTAATGCTGCTCCCACAGGATTTCCTTCAGGACCTAACAACACTTTTTCAAATTTACAGTCGCCTCTATATCCAATCATAGCCCCAGCTTTAGTGAATAATGTTCCACCACCTTGCTGGTTAATAGCTCTTAAAGAAAGTTCATTTACTGTTGCTAATTGAAACATAATATAATATCCTCCTTAAATTAAAAAATGGGTTCGATGCAATAGAATCAACAAGCCTTATAAATTTCAGCTTTCTTACAATATGATTAAATTTATTGTTGAACTCACATGCAATTATTTTTAGTCAATAACATTTACGCCATATCTACGGCACAATCCTTCTAAGTCATCAGAAGTACCATCACCTATTGGATGAAATTTCCATTCGTTTTTGTGCCTATATAGAGAACCCACCATCATAGACGTAATATTAGAATAATAATCGGTTAAGTCAAAACGAACTAATTCAGTATTATTTGAACAATCAACAACACGTATAAAGGCATTTGAAACTTGTCCAAAATTATAATTATATTTTTTAGCTTCATTAATAGTAACAACAAATACAATCTTTGAAACAGATGGTGAAACTTTCGACAAGGTTATATTCATAGTTTCGTCATCACCTTCACCATAACCTGTTTTATTATCTTCTGAAAGAACAATACTGTTGTCAGGGCTAGTAGTTTGTCCATAAAAAACGAAATAATTATCTCCTAAAATGCGGTCATTATTGTCTAACATAAAAGCAGATACATCTAAGTCATAGTTTGTGTTAGCAGCAACGTCCCAACCTAAGCAAACATTTATTATATCCAATTGAGGATTTAAGTTTGTTAAACTAACTTTTTGCCCTTTTGATAACCTAATCCCTGTTGATGTAGGTTTAGCAGATGTTTGATTAGTAATAGGTGTTTGAGATAAATTTGAATGGACTTCTGTTGGCGTATTAAGTGAAAGTGATGGTTTAACATTTTGAGGTATATTAAACATAAGATAAATTCCTCCTTAAAGTAACATGGGTTCAAACAAGCTGATTTAGCTTTATTGAACTCACGTTACATTATAACATAAATCGATAAAAAATAAGTAGACTTATTTAAAATTTTGTTGAGAACAGCTTCTTATTTTTGTTCTTTAAGTACACCAGTTTTGTATGCTTTTACAAGTGTTTCCAAATCTCTAATAGTATTGCTAATCTTTTTTCCAATATCTGTATCCGCAACTTTTATTCTATTTGTTTTATGCTCTATATAGAATGTGCTTGATACAATATCCGTCTCATTTTCTATTGCATCTCTCATAGAAACAAATGGTTCGTGAGAAGCCATAAGCAATCCCTGAGAGTTGTAAATTAGTGTATAACCGGCTATTCCTGTAACGTTTTGGTATGCTTTAGCAAATCCACCGTCTATTACTAATAATTTGCCATTTGCTTTTACAGGGCTTTCGCCCTTTGAGACTTTAACCGGAACATGCCCATTTACAATTCTTGAGTTTTTATCACAAAGGTCAAAGTTTTTAAGAATATTAATACATATATCTTCATTATCTCTAAATGTATAATAAGGGTCTTTTTTTTCTTCATATAAATCGTGAGCCTCAGTAAAATATCTTTCAAATGTAGTCATTTTATCTTTTCCATATAGTGGAGAGTCAGAACCGCACCATAAATACCACATTAAATCTTGCCCATTTTTTCTATCTAATGAATCTTCTGGAGAAAAATAACCTTTTCTAACCATAGTATCGATTCTGTCTAATAATTTTTTTCCTTTTAATTCATATCCAAATAAATTAACCTCTTTTAATTCGCCATTATCAAGAAGAGGGATACAACCATGAAATAGCAGATTACCGTTATAAATATTATACATACTTCCCTTATTAAAAAGAAATTTTGTATGCTGTTGTAGTTTTGTACTGTGCAAAAATGAAAAACGTATTTTTTCTATAACTTCTTGCTCCTCATGTGATAATTCAAAAGGGTTTTGCTCATTAAGTGTAGGGAAGTCACTATCGCAAAGAGAATATATTTTTCCGTCAATTATAACAGTTTTATCTTTTAAGTTTATTTTGTCAAGCAATAATCTATCTTCCATTCTATATTCAGGGTGGCTCATAATTATTTTGGCTTCGAGTTTAAATTGCATTATTGTAATAGCTTTATGCATTTTAGCTATCAAGTCAATTTCTTTTTCATTAAGAGAGGAGTTTTCATAATTTTCGGGCTTAAATCTTTCACAATCACTGTTTTCATAAAATTCCATTGCAAATGTAGCTAAAGGCACTAGATTTATTCCGTAGCCTTCCTCTATTGTATGTAAGTTATCATATCTAGCAGAAATACGAATAACATTACATATACTTGCTTCACCTCCTGATGCCGCACACATCCACGAAATATCATGGTTTCCCCATTGCACATCAACAGAATGATATGCTTGTAATAAATCTAAGATTTTATCTGCATCATTGCCTCTATCATAAATATCTCCTATTACATGAAGATGGTCTATTGCAAGTATTTGTATAACTTCTGATATTGCAACTATAAAATTATCTGCTCTTTCTAATCGGATAATTGAATCTATTATTTGATTGTAATAATCTTGTTTATGTATTCTATCAGAGTCTTCATGTATCAATTCTTCTAATATATAGGCAAATTCAGTTGGCAATGCTTTACGTACTTTGGAACGTGTGTATTTTGAAGAAACTCTTTTACAAACACGTATTAGTCTAAACAGGTTAACCTTATACCATTCGTCCATATAATTTATTTTTTGTTTAACAATAGAAAGCTTTCTTGTAGGATAATATATTAAAGTTGCTAAGTTCTTTTTCTCATTTTCCATTAGTGACTGTCCAAACAGTTCTTCGATATAATTTTTTATTACGCCTGAAGCATTTTTTAGCACATGATTAAAAGATTCATATTCACCATGTATATCAGAAACAAAATGTTCTGTACCTTTTGGAAGATTTAATATAGCCTGAAGGTTTATTATTTCAGAGCTTGCCTCGTTTATGTCTTTATAATTACGAGATAATAATGTCAAATATTTTAGTTCGTCCTGTGTTAGATGATACACTTTGCAACATCTCCTTTTTTGGAAGCACTTAATTTTTCTTCATATCATTTTTTTATATCAAAAATAGCCGATTATAACATTTATACAGCAATAATTATTAAGAAAATTAAGTAACATTTAACAATTTTATTTATAATCATATCATTGATATAATAGTATTTCAATAAACTTATTAAAATAACTAACAATATGTTTGGTAATTATTGTATATTATTTCATGCTTATTAATAATTATAAATAAGCTTTGCTTTTTATTAATATTGATTTTAAATAAATTATTTAGTATAATGTGAAAACTAAAATAAAGTTTTTTATATCTATAACACTTTACTAATGTATAGCGAAAAAGGCTTTGTTTGGATTATTAATATTGACTTTTTTGTCAAGGAAATGAGGTATTTATGAAACAGCGTGAGCAACTCGCATCAAGACTTGGATTTATACTGCTTTCGGCAGGGTGTGCTATTGGTCTTGGTAATGTGTGGCGGTTTCCGTATATAACCGGGCTTTATGGCGGTGCTGCATTTGTATTAATTTACCTTATATTTTTAGTAATTTTTGGGTTACCTATTATGGTAATGGAGTTCGCCGTTGGCCGTGCAAGTCAAAAAAGTGTTGCACAATCATTTTATGAGCTCCAGCCTAAAAACTCAAAATGGCATTTATATGGCTATTTTGCTATGGCTGGGAATTACCTTTTGATGATGTTTTATACAACAATTGCTGGTTGGATGTTATATTATTTACTTCATATGCTAAAAGGGGATTTATCATCTTTGAATCCCGAACAAGTCGGGGCTTTCTTTGGTGGCTTGGTTTCAAATCCGGTTACGTTAACAATATATATGATAGTAGTTGTAATTTTAGGATTTGGAGTTTGTGCAATAGGGCTTAGAAAAGGCGTTGAACGAATAACAAAATTAATGATGAGTTGTTTATTATTAATTATGATTTTTTTAGCTATATATGTTTGTACACTTCCTAATGCACAAGAAGGAATTAGTTTTTATTTGCTTCCAAACTTTCCAAAGCTATTAGAGCAGGGAGTAGGGAATGTTATATTTGCAGCTATGGGGCAGGCTTTCTTTACTCTTAGTTTGGGTATTGGAAGTATGGCTATATTTGGAAGTTACATAGGAAAAGACCGCAGCTTAATGGGAGAATCTATTGTTATAACAGGTTTGGATACATTTGTAGCCATTGTTGCAGGACTTATTATTTTTCCAGCTTGTTCTGCTTTTGGAGTAGACCCAGGAAGTGGACCAGGATTGGTATTTGTTACACTCCCAAACATATTTAACGAAATGCCAGGAGGACAGATATTCGGAACAATGTTTTTTGTGTTTATGAGTTTTGCTGCATTTACTACTGTTATTGCAGTTTTTGAAAATCTAGTTTCTTTTGGAATGGATTTATTTAATTGGTCAAGACGTAAATCTTCATTAATTAATATTGTTGCAATAATTATACTCTCAATGCCATGTATTTTAGGTTTTAATGTTCTTAGCGGATTTAATCCTCTTGGAGGAGATAGTATAATTTTAGATTTAGAAGATTTTATTGTTAGTAATAACCTTTTGCCATTAGGTTCGTTAATATATTTACTGTTTTGTACTTCTCGTTATGGTTGGGGCTGGGATAATTTTATTGCAGAAGCTGACAGCGGGAAGGGAGTTAAATTTCCTAGATGGATTCGTTTCTATGTAAGCTATGTACTTCCTTTTATACTTTTGGCGGTGTTTATTAATGGATATATTGAAAAATTTTTTAGTTAGATTAAATTAAATGAGGAATTGGGTAGAAAGTCTTTTTAATGCTTTCTACCCAATTTCTTTATATAGTTATATTAGCTACTCTTTTATATACTTATTTAGAAAGGCTACTGGAAAATATCCAGTAGCCTATATAGCATCTAAGAGATTTTACTAGAAGTTATTAAATATCAAGGCTGTCGCTATCTAATGGTTTTAATACAACTACATCTATTCCTTTTTCTTTAAATTTTTGAATCTCTTCGGCATCTGCATCAGAATCTGTAATTATAGATGATATATGTTCTATTTTTCCAGTGGAGAAGTTATGTTGCTTGCCAATTTTTGAGCTATCAGCTACAACAGTACATAACCCTTTACAGTGCTTAATCATCATTTCATTAACTGCAGTTTCTTGTAACATTGATGTCGTAAGACCTCCTGATATACTTATTCCGCTCATACCTAAAAAAGCTTTATCTGCATTTATTTTTGAGAGTGTATTTAGTGCAAATTTACCAACCATTGATTGTTTGTTCTCATATACTTCGCCACCGGTGGACAAGACTTGGATATACGCATCTCTTTTACAATTAATAATGTTTCCGTTGTTTGTAACAATAATAACACGTTTTCCTAAAATATATTTTACAATAAGTAGTGCTGTGGAACTGGAATTAATAAAAATAGTTTCACCATCATTAATTAATGAGGCGGCATACTTTGCAATAGTGTGTTTTTTTAAAATGTGCCTTTCTGCATAGACAGATAGACTGGGGTCTTCTTCAAGCATACCTTCGATTAAATTTGCTCCACCATAAAATCTTTCAACAATTCCTCGCTCTTCAAAAGCTTGTAAATCACGTCTTATAGTAATTGAAGAAACTTTCATTTGCTCAGATAGTTCATCTACCTTAACAAATTTATTTCTTCTTAAACATTCCAATATATATTGCTGTCTTTTTCTTATAATTCCTTTGCTGCTTTTCATAAAAAACCTCCTAAATAACATGAGTTCGACGCAATAATACATAAAACTTAACATTAACAAATAAAAATTCCAATTCTATAATAGGTACTGACCTTAATAAATCAACTATCTTTATACGAATTTTTATAATATATTATACAATATTTAATCATAAAAAACAATCTAAAAAAATATAAAATGTTCAGTTTAAGGAATGTTGTGTATACAAAATATAACTATAACTAATAATATTTTTACATAAACGAACATATAACTTATTTATTGTTTATTATAAGTTCAATATTGCATAAATAATCCTAACAATAATTGTATAAACGTACAAAACAATCATATAATGTAATATTATTATTGATTTTTTGAACAAATAGTGATAACATTTATTTAAGCAAAGAACATATAAAACGAGGAGGTAATTAAAATGAGCAAAGTTACAGAACTAACTAGAGAGCAATGGGTGCTTTCAACATTTCCCGAATGGGGAACTTGGCTTAACGAAGAGATTGAAGCAGAACAAGTTGAAAAAGGTAGTTTTTCAATGTGGTGGTTAGGATGTACAGGTATTTGGGTTAAAAGTGAAGGTGGGCACAATATTTGTATAGACTTTTGGTGTGGCTCAGGAAAGAGAACACATAAAAATCCTTACATAGACCCAGAACATCAAATGGCTAGAATGTCAGGTGGGAAAAAGCTTCAACCAAATTTAAGGGTTGCTCCTTTTGTATTAGACCCATTTTCAATTAAAAATATTGATGCTGTAATATCTACTCATGACCATAATGACCATATTGATATAAACGTTGCGGCAGCAGTAATTCAAAATTGTGATGAATCAGTTAAATTTATAGGACCTAAAGCATGTGTTGATAAATGGGTTGGCTGGGGTGTACCTTTGGAAAGATGTATAGTGATGACACCCGGAAAATCTGTTACTGTAGGAGATATGGAAATTTTAGCATTGGAATCTTTCGATAGAACAGCCTTAATAACAGCACCTCCTAAAGGTGATTTAAAAGGTGTTATTGTTGACATGGACGAGAAAGCTGTTAACTACTTAATTAAAACAACAGGTGGAAATATTTATCACAGCGGTGACTCTCATTATTCAAACTATTATGCTAAACATGGTAATGAGCATCAAATAGATGTTGCTTTGGGCTCCTATGGCGAAAATCCAAGAGGTATTACAGACAAAATGACTTCTGTTGATATTTTACGAATGGCTGAAAGTCTTAATACAAATGTTGTTATTCCTTTTCATCATGATATTTGGTCTAACTTCCAAGCAGATACAAATGAAATACTTACATTATATGAAATGAAAAAAAATAGATTACAATACAAATTTAAACCTTTTATTTGGCAAGTAGGGGGAAAATTTACATATCCACAAGACAAAAATAATATTGAATATCATTATCCTCGTGGCTTTGATGATTGCTTTACAACTGAAATAAACTTACCTTACAACTCTTTCCTTTAAAATTTATTATAAAATTAGAAAAAATTTATTTAAAAATAAATAAGATTGTTCACGATTAATATTTTGAGAAACTTTTTTCAAAAAAGTTTCTCAGGGTCTTTTGTCAATATACTAATTTATTAAAAAAATAAACAACTCAAATTTCCATAATTATAAATAAATAAAGATGGTGATTAAAATGATTAAAGAGTTAATTAGCAAAAACAGAGTAATATTCAGAAATAGCTTTGATAATTGGGAAAATGCTATAAAGGAATCATGTGCTCCCCTAATAGAACAAGGAGCAATAAAAAGCTTTTATGCAGATGAAATTATTTCTAATGTTAAAGAATATGGTGCTTATATAGTAATTGCCCCGAATATTTGCATACCACATGCTCAGGAGGGTTTAGGTGTGAATGAAACTGCTATAAGTTTTATGAAAACAAATGAACCTGTTTCATTTAGCGACGACCCCGAACAAGATTCCCAATTATTTTTTGTTCTTGCATCAGAAAATAACGATAAACATTTGTCTAATTTAATGGCATTAACAGAACTTTTAGATAATGAGGAATATGTAAATATAATGTTAAATGCTCAATGTGTAGATGACCTTAAAGATTTACCATAAACTGAAGGAGGATAGATTATGGATATTATATTATCTGTATGGCAATTTTTCCAAATAAATATTTTAACAAAGCCTGCGTTTTTTGTAGGTATAATAGTATTTTTAGGATATATATTGCTTAAAAAACCTATATACGATGCATATGCTGGGTTTTTGAAAGCTGTTATAGGTTATATGATTTTAAATGTTGCATCTGGAGGTTTAGTATCGAATTTTAGACCAATATTGGCTGCTTTAAAAGATAGATTTAACCTTTCTGCTGCGGTTATAGACCCATATTTTGGGCAAAGTGCAGCACAAGCAGCAGTTGAGAATATAGGTCGCTCATTTACAATGATGATGGTTGTATTGCTTGTTGCATTTATATTTAATATATTTTTAGTAATGATTAGAAAAATTACAAAAATAAGAACTGTTTTTATTACAGGGCACATTATGGTTCAGCAATCATCAACAGCATTATGGCTTGTATTGTTTGCTTTTCCTCAACTTCAAGATACAGGTGTTATTATACTTTTAGGCTTACTTTTAGGTACTTATTGGGCGGTAGCCTCAAATTTAACAGTTGAATCCTGTCAGCATTTAACCGAAGGCGGAGGTTTTGCAATCGGACATCAGCAAATGTTTGGAGTTTGGCTTACAGAAAAAGTATCCAAAAGAATGGGTAAAAAGGGTAAGTCTATTGAGGATTTAGAATTACCTGGATTTTTAAGCATATTTAATGAAAACGTTGTTGCAACTGCCACTCTTATGTTTTTATTTTTTGGTATAATTATGTTAATACTAGGTCCTGAAATTTTACATACTATAGATACAAGCTTTGCAGAAAATCAAAATTTCTTATTTTATATTATGGAAAAATCATTTAATTTTGCAGTATATCTTTCTATATTGCAACTAGGAATAAGAATGTTTGTATCTGAATTAACAGAGTCTTTTCAAGGTATTTCAAGCAAATTGCTTCCAGGTTCTATGCCTGCTGTAGATTGTGCTGCTGTTTATGGTTTTGGTCATCCAAATGCTATTACAATAGGTTTTTTATTCGGTGCAATAGGTCAGTTTATAGCAATATTAGGTTTAGTAGTATTCAAAAGCCCAGTTCTTATTATAACAGGTTTTGTTCCTGTATTTTTTGATAATGCCACATTTGCTGTTTTTGCAAATAAAGCTGGTGGGCTTAAAGCGGCTGTAATAGTACCCATTATATCTGGTATTATACAAGTTTTAGGCGGTGCTTTTGCGGCTTATTATTTCCAAACTGCTCAGTTTGGGGGTTGGCATGGAAATTTTGACTGGGATACGGTTTGGCCGGTTGTAGGATTTATTATGGAAAAAGGTCAGTATTTTGGTTTTGCAGCAGTAATATTATTATTGCTGGCAATACCTCAAATACAATACTTTAAAAATAAAGAAACTTATTTCTTAATTGCAGAAGATTATGAGGGATACTTAGCTAAAAAAGGAAACTAAGGGGGTATATAATTATGTTAAAAATTATTGCGGCTTGTGCAAGTGGTATGGGTTCTAGTCAAATGATTAAAATGAAAATTGAAAAAGTCTTTAAAAAGCTTGGGGTTGAAATATCTATACATCATTCAAGCGTGGGTGAAGCAAAAACTATGGCAGCAAATTATGATGTTGTGTTTTGCTCGGCAGCACTGGAGAAAAATTTTGATGCTGCTAAACAAAAAGGAACTATTGTAATAGGTATAAAAAATTTATTGTCTGAACAAGAAATTGAAAAAAAGGCTATAGAATTTGGTTTAGATAAAAAATAAATTACAGTTATTTTAAAATAATAAAACTTTGGGAAACTTTTTTTAAAGAAGTTTCCTAAACCTTTCAAAAAGCTTTAACAAGTAAAGCTGTAATTATAATATTCGTATGAAAATTCTTTATTTCTTTTAAGGAAAAAAGTCGGATAGAGCTAAAAATATTAAGGAGGGATGAGATTTGGAGTTTAAAAAACAAGTAATAGATGATATATTCAAATGTTATGCTGTCAGTGCTATAAATAAAAGTGGAGAAATTAATTTAATTTTTGCTGGTGAAGGCGATGGTTCTTGCCATATTTATTCAGGAAATGATTTTAGTAAAAAGGATACTATTTGGAACGGCGGTGGTGGGACAATGTCAATAGTACCTTTGGAAAACGGTAATTTTTTAGCTTCACAAGGTTTTTACTCTATGATTGATGCTAAAGACAGTAGGGTTGTCTTAGTGAATAACAAACTAAAAACAGAAGTTATAGCTGAACTTCCATATTTACATAGATTTGATATTTTAAAAGGTGGAGAAAAAAATTATTTTTTAGGTGCGACATTATCATCAGGCAAGGAAACTAAGGAAGATTGGTCGAAACCCGGAAAACTTTTTGTTTCCGAATTACATAATAATATAGGCGAAAGCAATAAGCTTAAATTAACAATATTAAAAGAAGGATTAACAAAAAATCATGGTTATTCCAAAGGTTATAGTGATGGCAAACAGGCTGGATTTATAGGGGCAGAAGAAGGGCTTTTTGTTGTTATCCCCCCTCAAAATAACGATAGTGGTTGGGAAATAAAACAATTACTTGATTTTCCTGTTAGCGATGTAGCTGTAATTGATATAGATGAAGACGGGGAAGACGAACTAGCTATTATTGAGCCTTTTCATGGTAATAAATTTAATATATATAAAAAAATAGCTGGTAACTATACAAAAGTTTACAGTTATGATATTGAGATGGACTTTTATCATGCTGTATTTGCTACTACTATTAAAAATAAACCTGCCATTATTGGTGGTGCAAGAAGAAACCAACAGCAGCTTTTCTGTATAACCTTTGAAAATAATAGTTTTAAAAGTTATGTTATTGATGAAAATGTTGGGCCAAGTAATGTTTACTCAATTAAAATAGATGATAGAGATGTAATAATGTCAGCAAATAGAGAGATTGGTCAGGCGGCAATATATTGGATTTTATAAAGGAGTGGTATTATGCTGAAGGAACTAAAAAAAGCTGTTTATAAAGCTAATATGTTATTACCTAAATATGGATTAGTTACATTTACTTGGGGTAATGTATCCGGAATTGATAGGGAAAGCGGATTAGTCGTTATTAAGCCCTCTGGTGTGGAGTATGAAGAAATGACATATCATGATATGGTTATTGTTGACTTAAAAGGTAAAGTTGTTGAGGGTGACTTGAAACCATCATCAGATACTCCTACTCATATTAAACTTTATAATAGCTTTAAAAATATTGGAGGAATTGTTCATACCCACTCTAAATGGGCTACAATATTTGCTCAAGCAGGAAAAGGGATTAACCCCTATGGAACAACACAGGCTGATTATTTTTATGGAGAAATACCTTGTTCAAGAGAAATGACTCAAAGCGAAATTCAAGAAAATTATGAATACAACACAGGTGTAGTAATTGAAGAAACGTTTAAAAATATAGAATATAGCAAAATGCCAGCGGTACTTGTTAAAAATCATGGCCCTTTTACTTGGGGAAAAGACCCAATAGATGCTGTTCATAATGCTGTAGTTTTGGAAGAAGTTGCAATGATGGCATTTAATGCTGAATTGCTCTCTCAAGGTAATATAAAAAATATGCCCTCCGATTTGTTAAACAAACATTTTATGCGAAAACATGGTCCAAACGCCTATTATGGGCAGTAGGGAGGTTTAAAATGCTTGGTCTTTATGAAAAATCTATGCCTTTTAACTTGAGTTGGGAACAAAAATTGATATGTACAAAACAGGCTGGTTTTGATTTTTTAGAAATAAGTATTGATGAAACAGATGAAAAACTGTCAAGATTAAAAAGTTCTAAGCAAGAGCGTTTTGAAATATTAAATTCCATATATAAAACTGGTGTACCTATTAAAACCATGTGTTTAAGTGGGCATAGAAAATATCCTTTAGGTAGTTTAAATGAGGAAACTAGAAAACGTAGTTTAGAAATTATGAAAGATGCAATTGATTTTGCTTTAGATATAGGTATAACATTAATTCAGTTAGCTGGATATGATGTTTATTATGAACAATCAAATGAACAAACAAAACATTTTTTTTTGGAAAATTTAAAAAAATCTACTGAGTTAGCATCAGAAAAACTCATAAAATTAGGGTTTGAAACTATGGAAACTGATTTTATGAACACTGTTCATAAAGCAATGAAATATGTGGATTTAATAAATTCACCATACTTAAATATCTATCCGGATAGCGGAAACCTAACAAATGCAGCTCTGACTAATAAAGAAGATGTAATAACAGACATATTAACGGGGCGAGGTCACATTGACGCATGTCACCTTAAAGAAACAGTTCCAAACAAATTTAGAGAAATACCTTTTGGTGAGGGTCATGTTGATTTTAAGAAAATTATTGAAGCTATGAAAGGCTTAGGTGTAAGAACATTTGTAGCCGAATTTTGGTATACAGGTAATGAAAATTGGGCTGATGATTTAAAGCTTGCAAATGAATTTTTAAGAAGTAAGTTTTGAACCTGTTTAAATCTTATTTTAATGCGATATAATATAATATTTTATAAAAGCAGCATTCCGAGTTAAAATTTTTTCAATAATTTGAGAAACTTTTTTAAAAAAAGTTTCTCAAATTATTTTTGTTAATATTTTTAAATCCACAAACCTGATTTCTAAAACAGGTTTTAGATTTTATTATGCATTCTTATTAAAATCAGAAACTGAATTTATCTCTCTGGAAAGTTGTTTATACATCATATCAGCTAAACCAACTCCTCCGGCATTTGCTGCACTTTTGCTTGTTTCTTCGTCAAGCATATCTTGAAAAATTAGTTCAGAGTTACTTTTCGGAAATAACCCTCCTGCTGTATTAACACTTTTACGCATTTCCTTAAACATCATTTGAATAAAGTAACCTTCAAAATCAATACAAGCTCTTTTTAATTCGGCTTCATCTTTATTTTCAAGAGCTTTATTTAAAACAGATTTAAACGATTCTGTTGTTGAGTCTTCTTGCTTAAATTGTGTGGATAATTCAGTAGCGATTGAGCCTCCTACTCTTGATATATCCATAATAATCACCTCTTAAAATACAATACTAATGCTAGTTTGACACCGTAAAAATTGCATTTAACTCACGCTATAAAGTAAAGTTTTTATATTAGTTAATAATTATGACCTTTTTACATTGTTTGCTTGTTGTAGCATTTCATCAGATGTAGTTATAGCTTTAGAACTAAGTTCATAAGCTCTTTGAGCGATTATTAAATTAACCATTTCATCTGCAACTTTAACATTAGATGTCTCCAAAACACCTTGAACTAATTTACTTAGATTTGTAATATCTCCGCTTGTTTCTTTAATAGGAGCACCAGAAGCAGGAGTTTCTACAAAAAGGTTCCCACCTATAGCTTCTAAACCTTGAACATTTGAAAATTGAATAATATCAAATTGAAATCCCATATCTTGAATTACTCCGTCTGCATCTTTATACTGGAATACTCCTTGCTCTGAAATCATAATATCTTTTAGCATAACATCAGGAGGTATAACTATAGGTTCATCATCTATACCAAGAATTGGATAGCCTTCAGATGTAACAATCATTAAGCCATCTTCTGTTGGAGATGTTTTAAATGAACCATCTTTCGTATAGGATATAACTTGTTGGTCGGCATCAAGCGGCGACCTTCTTACAGAAAAGAAACCTTCTCCATTAATAGCAAAATCTAATGTTTGGTCTGTTCTTTCTAAGTTTCCTTGTGTAAAAATACGAGCGGTTGCTATAGGCTTAACACCACTACCTACTTGTAAATTAACCGGTCTGCCTTTTTGATTCGCTTCATCTAAATCAGCTCTTTGCATTGTATCATATAAAAGTGTTTTAAATTCCATTCTTTCTTTTTTAAAGCCATAAGTATTAACATTTGATAAATTGTTAGAAATTACATCAACATTATCTTGTTGGGTAGACATACCCGATGCTGATGTCCAAAGTGAACGCATCATACAAAAAACCTCCTATATACTAACATAAGTTAACACAGTTTAATCCAATGTAAACTTCATCAAACCTATATAATAGTTACCTATCTTCTTGCAATATCATTTACAGCTCTGCCTATAGTTGTATCATGTATAGTAACAAGTCTTTGGTTAGCTTCATATGTTCTTGCTACTGTAATCATATCTATCATCTCTTTAACAGGATTTACATTTGAGTTTTCTAAATATCCTGTACTTATTGCAGCTGTACAAGGTTTAGTTTGAGTTTGTTCTGTAGTATCAAATGTGTTATCTCCAACTTTTCTTAAAGTTGCTAAATCTTCAAAATCAACCATTTTAATTCTATCAACAAACTCACCATTAGAATACACGTTTCCGTCTTCATCAATGCTTATTCTACCATTAGGAACAGAAATAGTTCCATTCTGTCCTGATACAAAGTTGCCATCTTTTGTAATCAACATACCGCTTGTAGAAAGGGAAAAAGCACCGTCTCTAGTATACATTTCATTGACATTTCCGGCTTTGTCAACAACACTAACAGCAAAAAAACCAGTTCCTGTTATTGCTAAGTCCAAGTTTCCTCCAGTCTTTTTAAATGTACCGTTATTAAAGCTTGTATGAATATCATCAACAAATACACCTAGAGACATTTTACCTATACGTGGAGCAGTAATCATATCAGTAGGGTCATCTAACTTTTTCATAAATTCTTCTGTAAATGAACGAGTTACAACAGCATCTTTTTTAAACCCTGTTGTATCAGCATTAGCAATATTGTTAGAAACTACGTCCATTTTATTCATTTGTGTAGTCATACCTAAAGCTGATGTATATAATCCTCTAACCATTTTTACCTCCTAATTGCAATTCCTGACTTTGTTATATCCGAAGAAGTTGTAGAAGTAGCAAATTCAATATATTTACCGGTTCCTATTGCTACACAAGAAACAGCCTCTTCTGCTATTATTGCATTAATTCCTGTTTTTTGTTTAATAAGCTTATCCAAACCATATAATAAGCTGCCTCCTCCTGTCATAACAATTCCTCTATCAGAAATATCAGAAGCAAGTTCAGGAGGGGCACCCTCTAAAACTGTATGAACAGCTTCGGTTATACTTGTTACTGATTCATTTAAGGCTTCCATCATTTCGTCGGACGAAACAGTTATTGTTTTTGGCAGCCCTGTAATCAAGTTTCTACCTCTAACATCCATTGTTACAGGAACGCTTCTTTCAAAAGCAGTTCCTATATTAATTTTTAAAGCCTCAGCTGAACGCTCACCAATAAGTACATTATGCTTTTTACGCATAAATCTTACTATTGCTTCATCAAAGTTGTCTCCAGCCACTTTAAGAGAAGTGCTTACTACAGTTCCTCCAAGTGAAATAATAGCAACATCTGTTGTTCCGCCACCTATATCAACAACCATACTTCCACATGCTCTGGAAATATCAATTCCTGCACCTATAGCAGCCGCAATAGGTTCTTCTATTACAAAAACTTTTCTTGCTCCTGCTTGCTTTGTAGCATCTTCAACTGCACGCCTTTCAACTTCTGTTACACTACTAGGTACACAAACTGCAATCCGTGGTCTCATACCAAAAGGTATAGGCTTTCCAACAGCTTTTTGAATAAAATATTTAAGCATTTTTTCAGTAATATCATAATCAGAAATTACACCTTCTCTTAACGGACGAATTGCTATAATATTACCCGGAGTTCTTCCCAACATGCTCCTAGCTTCTTCTCCAACTGCTAAAATACTGTTTGTATCCTTATTTATAGCAACTACAGAAGGCTCTTGTAATACTATACCCTGTCCTTTAACATAAACTAATACACTTGCTGTTCCTAAGTCTATTCCTATATCAGAACTAAACATAAAGCATTCTCCTTAATCTATTATCGGCAAAAAGTTTAAATTTATAAAATATTTTTAAAAAAATAAAATAAAATTATTTTGCAAAATAATGCAGAATATCGACAAAGAGCCTTTGGTAATTTTTAGTAGGCAAGCCTAATTCGGGGTATTCTGCAAAAAGCTTTTTACTTATTTCTTTGAAAAAAAGAAGTTGGTTTTGGAACTAAAAGCCCAAAATATTAATTGTCGATAGCCTGAATTATTTTGTAAAATAATGTCTTATTTTATTTTATAATACATTGAATTTTGTCGGAATATGTATTATTAAAATTTGTAACATCAATTATTATACATAAATATAGTAAAATATAAAAGAGTTTTTTTATTATTATTTAAAATTTAAAAAATGTATATGCAAAAAAGGATTTAGTAAACTTTTTTAGCAAAAAGTTTACTAAATCCTTTTTTGTTTTAGTTAAATATTGTTGCAGTTGTTAGGATTTACATAATAAACAATTTATTTAATATCAAAACTGCATTTGAATTTATACTATCTAGTTCTTTTATAGACCTCAAAATCGTTTTAACTGCCATATCATGGTAGTTGTTTTTATAGTAAACATCTGCAAGCTCCAATAAAATCTCTTCATCATTAACAAGATTAAGTATGTTTAATGTATTTTCAAATACATCATATTCTTTTACAGCTAACAAATTTGATAATATAGGTTTAATAATATTAATAGACTGTTTTTCAAGTGAACCGCAATGTTTATTTAAAAAAGCCATGTAGACAGAATTTTCTTCTAAATTACTAAATGTGCTTATTATTTCAATTAACTGCTCTTTGTTTTCGGTATCTATCAAACAACAAGCTATCATATATTCAACTGCACGTTCTTTTATACGTGGTAAAATGCCAATAGGCGTTTTTAAATCAACACACATTTTAAACATTGAAAACGCTGCTTTATAATCGTTTTTATAAAATAATAATCTTCCATCAATAAAGTATTCATCTGAATCTCTAGCTTCGTTTTTGTTTATATAATATGCATAAGCAATATCTGCCTGTTCAAATAGTTTTTCATTGAGTAGAACATCTACAATAACCATTATATTAGTTTTAAAGCTATAATCTGCAAAAAGAGCACAAAGATTTTGGGTTACAAGGTTTTTATCTTTAAATATTTTGTTGAGAACTTTGCCGACTTCATAAATAACATAATATTTTTTTCCGTTTACCTTTAATGCTTTCAAATAACAATCTAACGCTTTTGAGTAGTCGTCCATAAGGTAATAAATTTCAGCCATTTCCATAAGTGGTCTAAAGTCTGAAGTCTCTGTAAAGAAACGAAGAGTTGGAGGGGCTTCTCCCATATCCAAGCATTTATTAAAGCTATCTAATGCTAAAGTAAAGCGTTTCATTTTAGTTAATATTCTTCCTCGCAAAAATTCCATATCTGTACTATTAGGATAAATTTTCAAGCCATCATCAATAACCTCTAGGCTCTCTTCGTTTCTCTTTAAAGAATGTAAACAACTTGCACGTCTATATATTAAATGAGGAGTATATGCCATATTAATATTTTTGTATTTATCAGACATATCAAAGTATTTAAGGGCTTTTTCACATTCGCCCAAACACATATACTCATTCCCTATATTAAATAAATGAAAAGAATCGTTTGGGTTTTCTGCAAGCAATGATTCTAAAATTGGTAAATTTCTATTATGTTTTTTAATACCAGCGTTTGATTTTAGATAACCATAATGTTTAACTCTTATGTCTGATATTTCGAGTACAGGCTTGTAGGAAGGGTCTTCTAAAACTACCTGTTCATGTATAGCACCCTCATAATGAAAAATACCATTTTTAAATATTCTTAAGCCAATATGTGTATTAAAATTGTCCTCAGATTGTTCATCTGTAAGATTATTGAATTGTATTGATATTCCGTCGGCATTTGTATTATTCAAAAGAGATGTTAGTTTTGGTAAATCATCTTCATATAAAACTTCATCGGCATCCAAAATTAAAATATATTCACTTGTTGCTTGTTGTATGGAATAATTGCGTGCCTCCGCAAAATTATTATTCCAATTATAATGATAAATTTTTGGGTTAAATTTCTTAATACAATCTAATGTATTATCTGTTGAACCAGTATCTACTACAATAATTTCCGAAACAACTGAAAAAACACTATTTATACATTGTTCAATATATTTTTCTGCATCTTTAGTAATCATACAAAGGCTTAATGTTTTCATATTATTATTGCTCCCCTCATAAGATTAATAGAAGCCACGGAGCGATACCGTGGCTTTTTTATTACTACTATTATGCTTGACCGTTAAAATAAGTTGTAAATGTTGCAAGTGTTCCTGCGTCATAAGATAGTTGTGCATATTGTGCAAATATATCTACAACTATAATTGTGCTGGATGTTCCCGCTACAATAACGTCTGTATAATTTGGGTCTGTAAATAGTGTAGAACCATCAGGACTTAATTGTAAAGATACAGTAATTGGAGTAGAACCAGTATTATCAACAAATATAGTAGCAGTTCGTAATTGTGAAATATTTGTAAGAGTAAGTGACGTTCCATTTGATGATGCTCCTATTTCAGGGCTTACTAATGAAGTAAACTGGTTGCCAGAAACAAAAACAGTAAGGCTGCTGTTAGCGATAGTAACAGGGTTAGTAACAGTAACATCACCAGCCACAGTTAAAAGAGCATTAGCGATAGTAACAGGGTTAGTAACAGTAA
>CAYYRV010000018.1:0-42330 GCA_964474135.1 uncultured Defluviitaleaceae bacterium | reverse complement strand
TTATCACCCATATGTATATCGTCATATTTTGGAATTGTTTTAACGGAAATAGTATGACGAACTTCATAGCGTTAAAGACAGAAACCTTTATGAGGTAATGAAACAGTCGCAAAGTGCAAGACAAAGCCCTTTGTTAGTTATGATAACTACAGCCGGTACGGTTAGAGAATGTATCTTTGATGATATGTATACCTATGCTTGCAATATAGTAGACGGTACTTTTGTAGATGATACATTCTTGCCAATTCTCTATGAATTAGACAACAGAGAAGAGTGGACGGATTTTAAGGCATGGGAGAAAGCTAACCCAGCATTAGGCACTATAAAAAAGCTTGACGACCTTATAACCAAAGTAGAGAGAGCAAAAAACAGCCCAAAAGATTTAAGTGGCATACTTACAAAGGACTTTAATATTCGTGATACTTTAAGTAGTGCATGGCTAACATTTGATGATTTAAACAATACAGAAACGTTTGATATTTCAGACTTTTACGGTTATTACGCTATAGGCGGAGCGGATTTAAGTATTACAACAGACTTGACATGTGCAACGCTTCTAATGATGGATAAAGCAACAGAGAAACGCTTTATAACTCAAATGTATTGGCTACCTAGGGATAGCTTTCATCAGCGTATAGAACTTGACAAAATACCCTATGATAAATGGCTTGAACGTGGCTTATTAAGGTTATGTAACGGCAATAGTATAAATTATGGTGATGTTACTGCATGGTTTTTAGAAATGGTTAGAGAAAAGGGAATTACACCTTTATGGATATATTACGACAATTACAGTGCTAAATATTGGGTTGAAGAAATGGAGAATTTAGGGTTTAGAATGGTTAATTGCATACAGGGAGCTAAAACCTTATCATTACCTATGCAAATGCTAGAAGCAGATTTAAAGGCTAAGAAAGTAAACTATAACAACAACCCTATTCTTAAATGGTGTTTAACTAATACAGGTGTTCAAACTGACAGAAACGGTAATATCGTGCCTATTAAGAACCGTTCATCTAAACAAAGGATTGACGGCATGTCTTCTATGTTGGACTCTTACGTAGGACTATATGAACATTATAAAGAGTTTTTAGAAGCATTGTAAGGGAGTTGAATAGTATTAAGCTAAAAGATAAAAAAATAGCAATTTACGAGAAAATAGAAGGATATAACGATAGAGACGGTTATAACCCCGGTGGATATAAAAAAATACATGACGGTACATTATGGGCATATGTTCGTCATGTTTCAGCAAAAGAATTTTGGGCATGGGCTTCACAACAAAATACTGAAGATATGATATTCGTCATAAATTGGAGAGCCGACATAAATGCCAATATGTTTATTGCTTATAAGAATAAATGGTTTAATATTACAAGGGTAGATGGTTTTGAAGGGTATAAAACAGACTTGACGTTATATACAAGTGAAGTTACAACACCGCCTGATAAAGAGGAGATAATAGCTTAAATATGTTTTTAATAAACACCAAACAAACACCAGAACAGTTAAACAAAAAATAAACACCAAAACAAAAAACCTTGTAAAAGTTAAATTTACAAGGTTTTTATTAGCTGGGCTGGAAGGATTCGAACCTTCGAGTGCAGGAGTCAAAGTCCTGTGCCTTACCGCTTGGCGACAGCCCATCAAAAAAACAAATATACTAAAATAATCTAAAAAGCACAAGACGGGATTCGAACCCGCGACCCTCGCCTTGGCAAGGCGATGCTCTACCACTGAGCCACTTGTGCAAATTTTTAATATGCCTCAATTAAGACAAGATGTATTATAGTATATGTAAATTAATTTGTCAATACTTTTTTACAATATAAATTTTAAATATTTTGGAAAGTAAAATTATTTATAATATCGTGAGTTTGGCGCAATAAAAGTTGCGCCAAACTCTTGATTATTTGTACATCTTCAAAAAGCTTTTTTACCTAACTGGATTTATAATAAGGTTTTCCGCTTGCAGCAGGGGCAGTAGATTTCCCAACAAAAAATAGTACAACCAAAGTAATAAAATATGGTAGCATAGATAAAATTTGTTCAGGAATTTTAATACCAATACTAGGATTTCCTAAGTAAGCAGCAAGCCCGTTACAAAAACCAAATAACAAACAAGCATACATAGTATTTTTAGGTTTATATTTACCAAAAATTGCTGCAGCTATAGCTATATATCCTTGTCCAGCAATAACAGAAGGTCTGTATGCAGATACAGTAGCAAGAGTTATTGAAGCACCGCCAATTCCAGCCAAAGCACCAGAAGCAAGAACACAAATGTTTTTAACAGAGAAAACACTAACACCAAGAGTATCTGCCCCTTTTGGATGCTCTCCCACAGCTCTTAAGCGTAAGCCAAACCTTGTTTTAAAAAGAATGAACCACGTAATAGCAACAAAAATAAATGAAATATAAACGGTTGCATAAGTATTAATTACATTATCCAAAAAACTTCCTATTTTAAAAATACCATTAAAATAACGTGGGATTTTTTCTTCAAGAGGTATTGCTGGAGTCATAGTTGAACCATTAAACAAAAACTTACAAGCATATACACCTATACCAGGAGCAAGAAAGTTGATTGCTATACCGGATATTGTCTGGTCTGCTTGCAAATATACACAAGCCAAAGAATGAAGAAAAGAAAATATACAAGCGGCAAGTGCCGCTGATAATATCCCAAGCCAAGGGTTATGAGTAAAAAGAGTAACAGTAACCCCAACAAAAGCACCCACAGTCATAAGCCCTTCAATACCGATATTAACAACGCCTGAACGCTCTGAAAATATTGAGCCCATAGAGGCAAAAATTAAAGGTGTCGAGTACATAAATGTAGTATTAAGAATAATGCCTAAATCATTTATCATTAAGAATTACCCCCTTTTCTAGCCTTCATTAATAAATATATTTGATTGAATGCATTAGGAATAGCAATAACATACATAATACAGCCTATAATAATACTGATTAATTCCGATGGTACACCTAATGTATTAAGCTTGCTTCCGCCATACTGAAGCCCACCGAAAAATAATCCTGCAAAAAATACACCAAATGGATTATTTGAGCCTATCATTGAAACAGATAGCCCATTAAAACCATAACCCTCTTGCCCTGCAAGCAAGTTAATTCCATACTGAACACCTGTAACCTGCAAAGCCCCTGCAAGCCCAGCTAATGCACCAGAAATAGCCATTGATATAATAATAGACTGTGTGACATTGATTCCACCATACATTGCAGCGTTTTTATTGTAACCAACCGCTCTAAGTCTATAACCCAAAACAGTTTTGTTTATTATGTAGTAAACAACAAAAACCATTATTATAGCAAAAACAATACCCCAATTTATTTTAACAGGCCCTAAAGCCGCTTTAAAGTAGTCAATATTAATTTTAGCGTTGTCATTTATAAAAATACTTTGTTCTGAATTCTCTCTTTTAATAGCCGTATTCATAAGAATATAATTTGAAAAATACAATGCCAACCAGTTTAACATAATACTTGTAATAACTTCACTTATACCTTTTTTTGCTTTTAAAATGCCCGAAATACCTGCAAGTGTTGCTCCTGCAAGACACCCTGCAATAATACAAAGCAAAGGCGATATTACAGGTGGTGCCTTTACATAAACACCTACAAATACAGCTGCAAGAGAGCCTACAATATATTGCCCTTCCGCCCCTATATTAAAAAGCCCTGTTTTAAAAGCAAATGTAACAGATAGCCCTGTTAGAATAAGAGGTGTAGCATAAATAATCGCCCAAGCAATATATTTTTCTTTACTAAATACGCCTAAAAACAATTCCTTATAAGTTTCCAAAGGGCTAAATCCTGTAAAAGCAAGTATAATTGCTCCAACAAGAAAACCCATAAAAATAGAAATAATAGTAAAAACAAACTGCTTACCTATTATTTTTTTAAAGGTTGTCCCCATTTACTGCACCTCCTTTTTTGTCTGTTCCTATAACCCCTGCCATCATAAGCCCTAATTTGTTTTCGTTTACTTCGCTCATTTCTTCTGCTGAAATAGAGCCTGCAATGCCACCTTTAAAAATAACCTCTATTCTATCAGAAAGGCTTAAAATTTCATCAAGCTCAAATGACACAAGCAAAACCGCCTTATTTTTATTTCTTGCCTCTACAATATAACGATGAACATATTCTATTGCACCTACGTCAAGACCTCTTGTAGGATTTACACAAATAAGCAAGTCTTTATTATTTGTAATTTCACGAGCAATTATAACTTTTTGCTGATTTCCACCTGAAAGAGTTGAAGCTTTTTTCTCAATAGCTTCTCTTGGGCGTACATCAAACTTCTCCATTAAGTCCCTGCCTGTTGTTATAATATTTTTTTCTTTCAAATAACCATATTTGGAATAAGGTTGTTTATCATGATTTTGCAATATAAGATTTTCGGCTACAGTAAAATCCAATACTAATCCGTGTTTTTGTCTATCCTCTGGTATACTACTCACACCAGATTCAAAAATCTCCAATGGTGTGCAATTAATAATTTCTTTTCCATTTATTTTAATAGTTCCTGATTCAGCTTTACGTAACCCTGTAATCGTTTCAATAAGTTCTGTTTGCCCGTTTCCATCTACTCCCGCAATACCTACAATTTCGCCTTGTCGTACATTTATGTTAAAGCCGTTAACTACAGGAACATTTCTATAATCTTTTACAACTAAATCTTTAATTTCAATAACATTTCTTCCAATATCAATACTTTCTTTTTGCACTTTAAATTCTACTTTTCTACCTACCATCATTGCTGCTAAGTCTTCTTCTGACGTTTCCGAAACTTTAACTGTATTTATATGCTTTCCGGTTCTAATAATAGTACAGTTATCTGCAACCTCTTTAATCTCTTTAAGCTTATGCGTAATTATTATTACAGATTTTCCTTCTTTTACAAGATTTTTTATTATAACCATTAATTCTTTTATTTCTTGCGGAGTAAGAGAAGCCGTCGGCTCATCAAGTATAAGAAGTTCCGCACCTCTATACAAAACTTTCAAAATTTCTGTTCTCTGTTGCATACCAACAGATATATCTTCTATTTTTGCATTAGGGTTAACTTCAAGCCCATATTTTTGGGAAATTTGTTCAACTTGTTTTTTTGCCTCATCATAATTAACTCTTTTTAGGCTTTTCATGGGCTCCATGCCTAAAATTATGTTTTCTGTTACTGTAAAGGGTGGTATTAGCATAAAATGCTGATGTACCATACCTATACCAAGCTCAATTGCTTTTGAGGGTGAATCAATTACAGCTTCCTGTCCATTTATATATATTTTGCCTGTTGTTGGTTTATAAAGACCATATAATACGTTCATTAGAGTTGATTTGCCTGCACCGTTCTCTCCTAATATTGCATGTACTTCACCTTTACATACAGTCAAATCTATGTTGTCATTAGCCGTAAAGTTTCCAAATTTTTTTGAAATCCCTTTCATTTCTACAACCTTTTTAGAAGAATCATATTTTCCTTCACTTGCCAAAACAATCTCTCCTTTCTGTTTTTAATAAAGCTTGCTTAAAAAATACTTAAAAAGGCGTGTCCTATACATTCAAACACGCCTTTTTAAAAAATTTTTTTATTTCATAAAGAAATTATTTGGGAATAACTCTTTATATTCTGCATCGTTTCCAGGAACTTTAATTTCACCTGATATAACTTTTGCTTTCATTTCTTCAACATATTTAAGAACATCTTCTGGTACGTGTACATCTGAAGTTGGTGCAATACCTACAGCACCGCTTTCAAGACCATAAACAATTGTTTCTCCGCCTTTAAGAGTACCCTCTTTTAATTTTTTACCTAATTCAAAAACGCCTACATCAACACGTTTCATAGCAGATGTTAAAACGTTGTCTGGTGCAAGATAGCTTTGGTCTCTGTCAACACCTATTACCCATTTATTTTTTTCTCTAGCAGCTTCAATAACACCATTTCCAGTATCACCTGCTGCAACAAAAATTATATCACATTCATTTGAATACATTTGATTAGCAATAGCTTTTCCTTTTGCTGGGTCAGCAAATGTATCAGCATATTGACCTAGTATTAAAGCATTTGGATTTGCTGTATATACACCTGCATAAAATCCATATCCAAACTGGTTCATTACTTCCATATCCATACCATTAATAAATCCTATTTTTTGTGTTTCGGACATTTTTCCTGCAATTAAACCTACGAGAAAAGCAGCATCTTTTTGATTAAATAAAATACCTGTTACATTTGGAATTTCAGGGTTATATGCATAATCAATAATAGCAAACTGTTGCTCTGGATAGTTTTCAGCTGCTTCTTTAATAGCGTTATCCATTTTGAAACCAACGCCTATAATAACATCATTATCATTATCAACCATTGTTTCAATATTTGGCTCATAATCTGCATCTGTATTAGATTCCAAATAACCAACTTCTATTCCTAAATCTTTTTTAGCAAGTTCCATTCCCTCCCATGCACTTTGATTAAATGCTTGGTCATTTACTCCGCCTAAGTCTGTAATCATACCCATTTTTAGCTGGGTTGTTTTGTCCCCCTCTGGTTTAGTAGTTGGGGCTTCACCTTCTTGCGTTGGAGGTTCTGAAGGAGTAGGTTTTGATTCATTTCCCCCACAGGCTGAAATGCTGAAAGCCAAAACCCCCATCATTAATATTGATACTAACTTTTTCATAAATTCACTTTCCTTTCAATTTTAAAAAAATAGAAGCAATAAATTTTTTACTAAATACAAATTATGTTTTGTAAGAAGTCTAATAAACGTGTCTTACACATCTATACAGTTTTGCACGTAATAGTTTCAAAAGTACAATAGAAACTAATATGACATTATATGTCGTGCAAAAAAGTATTATTTATAAATAAAAAATACATTTTTCTACAAAACAGCTACTTTTAACTTATCATAATTTTGTTGAGAAATGCATATTTTACCCTTCTCTAATGTAATATAGTCAATTTTATTAAATTTATGTATTATTCTGTTGACTGTACGTAAGCTAAGACCTGATTTTTCGCTAAGAACTTGTCTTGTATCTTTTATTTTTACAAAATCTTCATCACTGTTTTGATATTGGTTTACTAAAATTGATGCAATAATATGAGATGACGAATATACAACAGTTTCTCCTGTTTTTACTGCTGTATTATAAATCATCTTTCCGATTCGCTTTGCACATTCTATTGCAAAGTTATGATATGTATTTAACCAATATTCATATACTGTTTTAGGAAAAACAATAAGTGTACAGTTTGTGTTACATTCAACTGTACTTGTATAGTTGCTTTCAGAAGCCAAAACTTCCATTTCTCCTATTATTTGACCCTTTGCAATTTTATCAAAAATGTAATTTTTGCCATTAAAGAATTCATTGTAAACTTTAAGTTCTCCTGAGACAATATAATAGCAGCATAATACAGGCTCATGCTTTTTTACAACAATGCTTTTTGCATTATATTTTTTTATATGGCAATTGTCAACATAATTATGCTGTATCATATCAAAAAACTCTTTTATTGCAATGTCATTATTTATTAATTTTTTTAGACTACTCATTAAAATCGCTCCTGTAAAATACATTTTTTGAAATTTTTTATATGTTTACAGAATATTTTAAGTTTTTATTTTATGTAGACTATAGTAGCAGTATATAAATTTTTGTACAATTTTAACATATTATTAATTATGTTGCAATATATTACCGTTTGTTTAATAAAAGGTTTGGGAAACTTTTTTTTAAAAAAGTTTCCTAAGGTTTCTCTTTATAAATATATATTTTTAAACATCGTTTCTTTTATTTGATTGTTTTTTTGAATTTCTACTCTCGCCGTCCAATTCATCATTTGCAATTGTAGGCCCTCCATTTGATTTTTGTTTGCGAACCTCTTTTGGGTCTATTTGACTATCCTTTGCCATAATTTCAACTCCTAATCTTAGTTATATATACATAAGTATTTTATGTGTATATAAGTTTTTTATACGGAAATAATAACAATAATTACAAGTAAAGTTAAAATAGTGACTATTTAATATAGATTCTAAACATCTCCACGTATTTCTTTAATCATAGCTTGCTTTAAATCCCATAATTCTTGTGATAAGTCAACCGGCAAAATATGTGGATTAACAAGTCTCTTATGCTCTTCCCAAAGAGTATTAAGCTCATTTTTACAATAAGTTCTAATCTCCATAACATTTGGAAAATTATATACACACTTACCATTTATAAATATGGGAACAAGTAACTCCCTTGTTGTAAAACGACCTGCTTTTAAGTGCATCTTTTTCCAAACAGCTACAGAATCAAAGATTGTTAAATCTTTATTTGTATCAATTTGTTCTTCTTCCAAAGTAATTAAATCAGCCTTTATTTTACCTGATATCTTATCATAAATTCTTATAATCTTTTTAATTCCAGGGTTTGTAACTTTTTCCGGATTTTCGGAAAGCTTAATTTTGTATTCAAACTTACCATCTTCGTCTATTTCCGCAGCAAGCTTGTACACACCACCAAATGCGGGGCAATCATATGATGTTATTAACTTTGTTCCAACTCCCCATAATGTAATTTTTGCTCCTTGAAGCTTTAAATCCCTAATTAAGTATTCATCTAAATCACTAGAGGCACTTATTACTGCATCATGAAACCCTGCTTCATCAAGCATCTCCCTTGATTTTTTTGATAAATATGCTAAGTCTCCGCTATCAAGCCTAATTCCATAGCTTTCTAATTTTATACCCTGTTCTTTCATTTCTGTAAATACCTTTATAGCATTAGGAACACCCGATTTTATAGTGTCATATGTGTCAACCAAAAGAGTACAGCTTTTATTAAAAATTTTGCTATATTCTCTAAATGCTGTAAGCTCATCAGGAAAACTCATAATCCAGCTATGGGCATGTGTTCCACGTATAGGTATATTAAACATTTTACCAGCTAAAACATTACTTGTTGCAGCACAACCGCCGATAACAGCTGCCCTCGCACCATAAATTCCTGCATCAGCACCTTGAGAACGCCTCAAACCAAACTCTAAAATACTATCGCCTTGTGCTGCATAGACAACTCTAGCAGCTTTTGTTGCAATTAAACTTTGGTGATTGATTATGTTTAGTAAAGCTGTTTCTATTAACTGAGCCTCCATAATAGGAGCTTTTACTCTAACCAATATCTCATGTGGAAAAACAACTGTTCCTTCTGGGATAGCATATATTTCGCCTGTAAAAGTTAAATTTTCTAAGTAATTGAGGAAATCCTTATCAAAGCAACCCTGTTTTTCTAAATATATGATATCCTCTTTTGTAAAACTTAAATTTTTTATATATTCTGCTACTTGCTCTAACCCTGCAACTACTGCGTAACCATTTCCACACGGATTTTTTCTATAAAATAAATCAAAAACAACAATTTTTTTTTGCATATTTTGTCTGAAATATCCTTGCATCATTGTTAGCTGGTAAAAATCTGTTAACAATGACAGATTATCATAGTTCATCAAAAAACCTCTTTTCGTATTTTGCGTAATATGTATACAATATAATTATATCATACATAATTTGGTAATTAAAGATAGCTAACATTTAAAAATCTTTTTCTCCCGTTTGTAGATAGTTAAAGTTTTGGGGATTTCAGCCCCAAACCCTCGACTTCTTTCTTGAAAGAAAGAAGCAAAGGACTTTTGTAAGAAACTAGACATGCTAGTTTCTTCTTTGTTTCCTTTATTTTGTAGCTATAATTAAATTCGTATCAGCCTCTAAACAATACCTGTGTTATTTAGATAATAAAGTTCTTTAAAGGGTTTGGGAAGGACAACTTATTTCTAATTAATTTAGATAGCAATTTGTCATCAAATTTTACTTGCTTTCTTTATTATCCTCTAAATCATAAATGACTAACTCCTTATCATTTAATTTTTCTGTATCTAAATTTGAAATAAGATTAGAAGGTATAGAAATTCTATTAGGATTCCCGTCAGAAATATATCTCATTTCGGGTTGGTTATTGTAATACTTTATAAACCACCCTAAGTCCATATTTGAACTGTTTGTTCCTCTAACTCTAGGAACATTTAAAGGGTCAAAATTAATATGAACAGGGTTAGCCGATGCTCCGCTCTGCCCTTCCCGAATACCTACTCTATAGCTATAGTTTGTATCTTTATAATTACCTTTTATTGAGAACTTTTGTAAGCCTTTTTGAGGTCTTTCTCCATATGGATAAGCCATACTTATCATTTTATATCCTGGAATGTTTTCTTGAACCTTATTTTCAAGCTTTGCCATTTCTTCTTGTATTTTTTCCGCTGATAAACTACCCATATGGTAGTGGTGATAAGTATGATTACCTATCTCGTAACCGTTATTAATAAGATACTCAAGCCTCTCTTTTAGTGTACCATTAACCCCAAAACAAGGTGCCTCGTCTCCATTAATATAAAACACTCCTCCTTTACCAAAGTCGGGATGCTCGTCACAAAATTTATTAATTATATCTACAGCACAATCTTTTGCCGGAACAAGCTTTCCATCTTTTTCTTCAAATGAAAAAGCAGTATTCATAGCATCATCAAATGTTAATACAATAGGAGTATATCCTGCTTCTACTTTAATATTGTTATCAAGTAAGTCCTCCAAAGAAATAATTCTATAACCGTTTTCATATAATTTTTTTAAATCCTCCTTAAATCCGCTTATAGTACGCATATACGGAGCACTTGCCTTGTCCCTATCCAAACCATGATACATTAATATCATTATTTGACCTATCTCATTTGGCTTGATTTTTTGGTAATCAATTTCTGACTGTAAAACGAGTTCAGGAGAATGTACTAGCGTTTTCTCTTCTTGTGCATATATATTAATTACATAAATAAATATAAAAAAAGATGTTACAATAGTAAATGTTAAAGCTTTATGTGTTATACTATTTATAAATTTTAACATACTCTATCTTTTCCTTTCTTTAAAGAACATAATAGTATAAAAATGCTTTCTTTATTATTCTACAAATTTGAGCATTAAATTGCAGGTAATTATGCCCTTTTTTATTCTAAAAAAATATATACTTTTGCATATTTTTTTATATAATTAATCTATACTAATTAACTAGGAGGACTTTATGAAATTTATCAAAAATTATTTTAAGCTCGAATATAACCGAACGACTATAAAAACAGAAGTTATGGCTGGGCTTACAGCATATTTTACAATGGTATATTTATTATTTTTAGTTCCTGATACAATAATGCAGGCTTTCCCTCATGTTATATCCTCTTCAGGTGAAATTATGGGAGAAGCATTTGTTGTTTCTGGAGTTACTGCTAGTACAATGATTACAGCATTAACAGTGTCGGCCTGTATTGCCGCCGGTCTAGCTTCAATATTAATGGGCATTTTTGTTAACATGCCTTTTGCACAAGGCCCAAGTTTGGCTTGTACCACATTTTTGGTTTATACCGTTTGCTTAAATATGGGATATACTTTTTATGAAACACTTGCACTTGTTTTTGTTGCTGGGTTAGTGTTTTTAATTATGACATTAATTGGCTTAGAAGATAAAATACAGGAATCTCTTCCTAACAATATAAAGTATGCAGTTACTTGCGGAATTGGATTATTTATTTCTTTTATAGGTTTTCAAAAAGCACACATCATTATGCCTGATGGGAAAAATATTGTGAAACTGTTTAACGTTACCGATTTATCGCATCCCTATACAAAAAGTGCACTTCTTGCACTAGCAGGAGTAGTATTTATAACTGTACTACTGAAAAAACATGTACATGGTGCAATACTAATAGGGAAAATTGTATGTATAGTTTTAGCGATACCTTTAGGATTAGCAAACAAGAGCTTTGCTGGAGAAATAAAATATAATCTATCTATTTCACCCGTTTTTCTAAAAATGGATTTTAAAGGTATTTTTGTTCCAAAGCTTTCAAATGGTTTTGGAATGGCAATATTAAGTGTTATTATTATTGTTGTATCAATATGTGTTATTGATGTTTTTGAAACAATAGGAACTTTAATTGCAACAGACATATTTTTAACTATAAATAGCCATAAAGAAGATAATCCAAACGAAAAACTACATAAAATATTTGATGTTGATGCCGTAACAACAATAATAGGGGCATGTTTCGGAGCAACGAATATTTCAACATATATGGAAAACACCGCCGCCGTTATAGAAGGCGGTCGAACAGGGTTTGCCGCTGTAATTACTGGTGTGTTATTTCTTCTTACAGTCTTTATTGCCCCGATAGCATATATTGTACCATCTGCAGCAACAGCGACAACATTGATAATTTCTGGGGTATTAATGATGTCTGTTATAAAATACATAGATTTTGATGACGAGGCTGAGGCCTTGCCAGCCTTTTTGACTATGCTTATGATTCCCCTAACATATAACTTAGTTACTGGAATAGCTTTTGGGCTTATTTCTTACCCACTAATAAAAATATTTACAGGAAAGGCTAAAGAAGTCCAACCATTAACATATGTTTTGGCTTTTATTTTTATAGTTCAGATAATTATGATTTATTAATTAACGTGAGTTCGACGTAGTCGAACCGGCTTGTGAAACAAGCCGAAAATCGTAAGATTTTTCACGTTATGAGCATAAATTCAGCCTAATTTTGGCTAAATTTGTGCAAATATTATCAAAAGTTCGACACAACTTTATTGCATCAAACCCACGTTAATTAATGCAAACAATTATTATAGTAGCATAAATTTTATATGGTTTTTTGCAAATTTATACTACTATTTATTTTATTGGGTTTTGTGCAAAACTCGGTATGCATATACTTTGCCGTGAGTAGAAAGAGGAATAGGCTCTTTATTTTTGTTAGCTGGGTCGTAAACCAAAAAATCGCCGTCTTTTGCACCAACAACTACTACCCAATGTGTAACACCGTTACCATAAAATTTTACATTTATAAGTGGAAGCCTGTCATTTTCTAAGTCACCTTCAATAGTTTTATTATTAAAAACTCTACTGTAACTATATTCAATAGAAGGTATTATTTCATTTATTTTATACCATATAAGGTCTGCACCTTGAAAACCTTCTACATCAGACAACTGCTGGTTAAGCTCTTTTGGAGTTATTTTTTCTCCCAAATCAGTTAATGAACTTGCAACACATGTAATTAGGCATCCTGTACTACCCATAGAGGATTTACTGTTGCCAATAGTATCACTTGACCATTCTTTATCATTTTGTAAATAATATTCTACATCATGAATGGGGTAATCCTTCGATGGAGTAATTATAATTCCTTGCTTCTTTATGTATCGTGATTGATATACATAGTACCCTCCATAAATTCCTACTAAGGCTATTATTGCAATAAATGAAAATAATACTTTATAAAAGGTTCTATTTCTATTTGTAAACAGTTTAATAATAGATTTTATCATAAATTTCACCTCGCATATTATAAAATTTACTTTTATAAGGAATTATTTGATACCCGTACAATTATAACATAAAAGACATGTACCTCAAGTTTTTTGGATAAAAAAGGCTAATCTAATTAAGTTTGAAATTTAACAGTTGACACTGAGTTTTGTTAATGATATTATATACATTAAAATAATTTAATATAAAGTTTGATAGAGGAGCGGCTTTCAATAGTATTTATGCAGATGCAGTACGGTGTATATGAAGCATATTGAAAGGGTAGGTCGCCGAAGATTTAATTACCATACTAATTATAATCTGGTTGCAAATGTTAATAGCTTTGTGACTGTCATCTTTTTATGATGGAGTGCTATCTATAGAATGTATTAACCTTTAAAAAATAAAAGTATTCTTGTTTATGTGTACATATATAAATTTCACAAACTTATACTTTTATTAATGACATTGTTTTAAAAATTCTATAGTGTGTTAAATATAACCGGCGTTCGTCGGTTTTTTTGTTATATTTAAAAATAAATATAAGGAGTAGATGTAAATGAAAAAAATAAATTTAGCCGTAGTTGGAGCAACAGGAATGGTTGGACGTACTTTTTTAAAAGTTTTAGAAGAAAAAAATCTTCCTATAGAAAATTTTTATATTTTTGCTTCTGCACGCTCTGCAGGAAATAAAATCAATTTTAAGGGAAATGAATATACTGTAGAAGAGTTAACTGAAAATTCTTTTGACAGAGGAATAGATATTGCACTTTTTTCCGCAGGAGGAGATATCAGCACAAAGTTTGCACCAATTGCCGCAAGTAAAGGCTGTGTTGTAATAGACAATAGTTCAGCGTGGAGAATGGATAATGAAGTTCCGCTTGTTGTTCCGGAAGTTAATCCAGAAGATATACAATGGAATAAAGGAATAATTGCAAACCCAAATTGCTCGACAATTCAAGCAGTTGTTGCATTAAAGCCTCTTCATGACAAATACAAATTAAAAAGAGTTATTTACTCAACATATCAAGCGGTTTCGGGAGCTGGTATGGCTGGTTGGACAGATTTAGAGGAGGGCATAAAAGGGGAAGCACCTAAAAAATTCCCACATCCAATAGCAGGAAACTGTATTCCTCACATTGACGTTTTCTTAGAAAACGGGTACACAAAAGAAGAAATAAAAATGATTGAGGAAACAAGAAAAATTTTACATGAGCCTGACTTAAAAGTAACTGCTACAACAGTAAGAGTTCCCGTTTTTAATGGGCATAGCGAATCAATAAATTTAGAGTTTGAAAATGCATTTGAATTAGATGAAGTAATTAAAATTTTAGAAAATTCAAAAGGTGTTATTGTAGAAAGTGACAATGCAAACAATAATTATCCTACTCCTATTAAAGCAACAGGGCATGATGAGGTTTTTGTAGGAAGAATAAGAAGAGATTATAGTGTTGAAAATGGCTTATGCCTTTGGGTTGTAGCAGACAACATAAGAAAAGGAGCAGCCTCAAATGCTGTTCAAATAGCTGAAGTTATGGTTAATAATATGTAACAAGGAGGTATAATTATGTCATTATTTGTAGGTTCAGGTGTTGCTGTAGTCACACCGATTAAAGAAGATGGAAGCGTAAATTTTGATGCTTACGAAAAACTAATAGACTTCCTTATAGAAAATGATTCCGATGCTATAGTATCATGTGGAACAACAGGGGAAGCTTCAACATTAACAGATGAAGAACAGCTTGAGGCAATTAGATGTGCCGTAAAAACAGCAAACAAAAGAGTTCCTGTAATAGCTGGTGCCGGAAGCAATTATACAGACCACGGTATAGAGCTTTGCAAAGGTGCAGAAAAAATGGGTGCTGATGGCTGTCTACTAGTAACCCCTTATTATAACAAAACAACTCAAAAAGGGCTTGTAAAACATTTTGAGGCGCAAGCCAAAAGCATTGATATACCTGTAATATTATATAATGTTCCGGGAAGAACAGGTATTAATATTGCCCCAAAAACTGTTTATGAGCTTTCAAAAATAGATAATATTATAGGCATAAAAGAAGCAAGCGGAGACTTAGCTCAAATGAGTGGGATAGCTGAATTATGCGGAAAAGATTTTGATTTATATTCAGGGAATGATGACCAAATTGTACCTATTATGTCTTTAGGCGGTAAAGGTGTAATATCTGTATTGGCGAATATTGCCCCAAAACAAACACATGATATAGTTATGAAGTTTTTAGAAGGTGATGTTTCTGCAAGCCTTGAGATGCAGTTGAAAGCTTTACCTTTAGTACGTGCGTTGTTTAGTGTGGTTAACCCTATTCCTGTTAAAGAAGCACTTAACATTATGGGCAAAAATGTAGGTGGGTTTAGACTTCCACTAGTAAATATGGAAGAAAGCAATTTAGAAATTCTTAAAAAAGAAATGATGGCATATGGTCTAATATAATATTTGTTTGTATTTGTTAAGACCTTGGGAAGCCCTAAAAAGGAATGTCGCAATGCGACATTCCGACGAAAGTTCTTTGCTTCTTTCTTTCAAGAAAGAAGTCGGGGTTTAGGGAGGGAACTTTTCCAAAAAAGTTTCCTCCCTAAAATTCTTTTATTTACAATTAAACCATTACGAAAGGAAATGATTATGTTTAAAGTAATAATGAATGGATATCTCGGTAAAATGGGTAGAACAATAGGGGAATTGGCTTCAAAAGGTGATTTTGAAATAGTAGCCGGAATAGATGCAATGCCACCAACAACAGCAATGCCTTTTCCGACATACACAAATATAGAAGATTGCGATATGCCCGCCGATGTAATAATAGATTTCTCTACAGCAACAGCTATACCTTCTCTGATTGAATATTCCGTAAAAATAAATATTCCTGTTGTAGTATGTACGACAGGGCTTTCTGATGAAACTACTAATATGATAAAAAAGGCATCAGAAAAAATACCTGTTTTTCAATCATATAATATGTCATTAGGGATTAATTTATTAGCCTCATTGCTTAAAAAAGCCGCAACAATATTATACGATGTAGATTTTGACATTGAAATAATAGAAAAACATCATAACCAAAAAATAGACTCACCTAGCGGAACTGCTTTATTGCTTGCAGATTCAATAAATGAAGCTTTAGACAACAAACTTGAATATGTTAACGACCGCTCACAGGTACGCAAAAAAAGAAATAAAAATGAACTTGGTATTCACGGAATACGTGGAGGCTCAATTGTAGGAGAACATACTGTTTTATTTGCTGGAAGAGATGAAGTTATTGAGTTTACACATATTGCACAGTCAAAAGAGGTTTTTGCTGTAGGTGCTGTAAAAGCCGCAAAATTTTTAAAGGACAAACCTGCTGGGCTTTATAATATGCAAAATATTATTGATTAGATTGTGTATAAAGTGCCTTTATCTAATTGTAAAAACTTTTTAAATGCTGGGAAACTTTTTTTAAAAGTTTCCCAATTGCTTATAAACATTTTGTATTTATTTTGTTTTAGGTAAATAAGGAACAATTTTACTAGCAAAAGAAGGCATTGACATTGTTTGGAGATATACTTTGCCCGGACCTGTCAGAGTTGTTAAAAATAATCCCTCTCCACCGAATAACATGTTTTTGAATCCTTTTACCATTTCGGCAGAGTAAGTAACTGTAGACTCATATATTGCAACATTACCAGTATCAACAATTATACTTTCTCCACTTTGCAAATTAATTTCTCTAGCACTTCCGTCTATTTCAAGAAAGACATGACCTTTGCCCCTTACTCTTTGCAAAATAAACCCTTCTCCTCCAAAAAAACCACCTTTCAGCCCCTTAACAACTTCTGCTGAAAGTTCAACAGTAGGTTCGGCACAAAGAAATGAATTTTTTTGGCAAATATACTCTTTTCCATTTGATAAATCGAATGGAATAATATGCCCAGGGAAAGTTGATGCTATAGTAATAGACTGGTTATCAGAGTTTGCTGTATAAGTAGCCATAAACAATGATTCTCCAGAAAGAACACGCCCAAAACCTTTTAGCAGCCCTCCATTCATATTGGTTTCCATCTTTATTCCTGATGTCATCCAACTCATTCCGCCTGATTGAGTATATATGCTTTCTCCACGCTGTAAACTTATGCTAACTGCTGGCAAATTATCTCCAAAAATTTCGTATTGCATATTATTCCTCCTTAAAATCTGTCTAATATCATCTTTTATATATGATAATATTAAACTAATTATGAATATAACCTACACTGTTTTAAATAATTGTTCAAATTTAGTTAAAACAATGAAGTTACCAATAACTTTTAACTGCCCAATCATAAAAGCTTTTTGTGCTGTAATCTTTCCTTTTAAAATATCAGACCAAACTGAGGAGTCTGCAATAATTGTAATATCTGGATTGTTTGTTTTTCCGGCATAGTATTCACATTCCGAATCCTCAATAATAATATATCCCTCAAAATTTTCCTCACCTGATATAATAAGCTGTATAACTTGAGTTAATCCAGTAGCTAGTTGAGGCTGGAAATAGTGAGGTAAGCTATTTGTTAACTGTTTGCACGTTTTCTCTCTTGGTGAAATAACAGCATTTTGTGAAGTAAGCTCCTCATTAAAAATATTGTGTGCTTTTTTTACTTTAACTGTTTTCCTTTTTTGCTCTAGTTGAGCATCATATTTATTCGCAAACAAATTTGTTATTTCGTTTATATCACGCTCTTGCTCCTCATTGAAGCTGTCTAAATCAAGCTTATTATAAATGTCTGATAATGTCATTTTTTGTTTGATTTGTTTGTTAGATAATTCTTTGTTTAATGGTGATGTTGGTAAACTATCAAATTCATTTTGCACTACTACTTTATTGGTATTGTAATCGGGTATAATAAATTTTCTATTTTGACGTACTATTCTATAATAATCTTCAACTTGTTTTTCAAGAATATCTTTTGCGTAAGGGTGAATTTCATCGCCTTCTAAATAGTCAGAATTTAAACACACTCTAACGCTATCAAATCCTCCGCAGGAATTAATCATATTAGAAAAATAATCAAGTGCCATTTTCATACCGCCGTTTTTTGAAACAACTAAAACAAAGCAATTTTTATCTATTAAAGCTTTGTTATAGTTTTCGTATTCCAAATATTCTGCCAAAACTTGAATAGACGCACCTGTTGAATATGGCGATACAACTGTTGAAAAAATAACACCATTTGATGTTTTAATTGTTTTTATTAAATTATCAACAAACTTAGATTTTATCCCGTCATAATAAGGTATTTGACTAATAGGCAAATTAACCTCATCTACAGTAACTCCCAGTTCAGACAATATGTTAAATATTAATTTATTAGCTCTGCCCAACCCGTAATTGTAACTAGGCAATGCACCGTTAAGTGCAACTATCTTCATATAGTAACTCCTCCATATATATAGGGTTATACATTACCTTAATTCAGGTATTCCTACACCATAAAGCCAATTGTTAAAGAACTCCGTAAGCTTGTCCCCATAAGCTTCTTCCGCTGCCTCTATAAAATCACTTCTACCTACAACCCTAAAAGCATACTTAGTATAATAATCTTTTAGAAATCTGTCAAAGGTTTCCTCCCCCATTTTACACTTCAAACTATACATCATGAGTTTACCTTTTAAATATTGTATATTATAATAATCCTCCCAAGAACTATACTTGTCAATTGAATTTGACATAATGTCTTCGCTGTTTTGTTTAAGCTTTGTTTTTAGATTTTCATATTCAGCTACAATCTTTTGTTCTATTTTTTTATCATCTAAAAATATGCCCTCTTGAATAAACATAGTAGTAGCTTCGTCAAGCCACGCATTTTTAATTTGGTTATTACCTATTATGTTATAAAACCATTGATGCCCTATCTCATGTGCAATAGTGCTATATACATTTTTATTTTTTAGTTTTTTTGAATCCATAAAAATAATTTCAGGGTATTCCATTCCACCTTCAAAAAACAACTCACATTCAACAATATCCAGTTGCATAAAAGGATATGTTGCAATTTTATCGCTAAAAAAATTAAGGCTTTCTTCTGCTATTCTAAGAATTTCATTTTTATTTGGAATATTTGTATAGCTATATAAATTTATATCTATACCGCTTTCTGTTGTAACAGTATCTTTAACATAGCTATCGCTTATTGCAAAAGCAAAATCTCTTGCAAGCTTTGCTGTTATAGTTGTTGTTTTTTCTGTCTTGTTTTCTATTTCGGTGGTAGTTTCTAGCCCTGTAGCAACAACAGTATAGTTAGCAGGAGTTTTTATGTTTACAATGTAACTTGATGTTTCTGTATAAAACGGTTCACCAGCAGGATAATATGGCTCTGTATGCCAGCCCTCCTTGTCATATACTGCAAGAGTAGGCAAAAAATTACCAAACCACATTGCTTTATCATTTGCTCCCGTTCTATGATTTATTTTAGGAACAAAAGACTCAAACTGTATTTTGATTTCTGCAGCATCATTTGTTTTTATAATATTTTGGGGAGTAAGTTCTAATACAGTACCATTCAATACAAATCCTGCATCTTCATTATCACAAGAGGCATTTATTACTTTTGTATAACCATACGATAGTCCATTTTTATAAATTTTATTGTAAAAATTACTAAAGTATGGTGTTAAACCATAATCAGAACTAAAAGCGTTCAAATACACATTTAAATAAATTTTGTCTAAATTTTTTCCTGTTTTATTAGTAAATTTTATTTTTTGTACTCCATTTATAATTCTTGTTTCAGGGTTAACTTCTAAATTTACGTCATAAGTATTATAGATAGCTAATTGAGTAGCGTTTTGTGTGGCTTCAATATCGTTGTTTACTCCAGTAATTTTTATTGATTCTGTATCAGTTCTAGGGGACGCTTCCATAACATTTTGAACCGAAATATCTTGAGCACTTTGTGGTGCTCTGCTACAGGAACACAATAAAAATGCTAGAGGTAAAAAGGCAAGCTTTTTAATTAAATTTATTTTTCTACTCATTACTTCCTCCTTTCCTTATCTAATCCTTTAAGTATCTAAAACAAAGGCATAAAAGAAACTATTAGTTCATGGTAGCATTTTTATTACTTGTTTTGCAATATTTTATTCCAAATTTCATATTTAGCAATAGAGAAAGGCTCTTTAATATATGCCAAAAATTTGCTTATGCTTAACTTTGTATCCGTCTTTTGCCCTGATACCGAAGTAAAGAAATCACTTGCTATTAGCATTGAGCGATACATATGAAAATCATTAGTTACTATAATAACATTTTCAAAGTTCAAATTTTGTAGAATTTCGTTTGCAAATAGAATATTTTCATAAGTGTTCGATGCTTTATCTTCTAATATAATTGCATGTTCAGGAACTCCCTCCCTAATAAGCCATTCTTTCATAGATTGTCCAACAGGAAAATTATCTTTACTGCCTTTTCCTCCAGATACAAGAATATATTTCGCATACCCTCTTTCATATAAATCAAGCCCTGTTCTTAATCTATTTGCAGACCATTCCCCTGGTACTTCTCCATTTTCAAGAGAATGCCCCAGTATTAAAATTACATCAGATTTTTCTGGCTTATACACATTTGACATTTTTATAACATTATACTGTAATTGCAAAAATAGAAATAGTAATATTATTATTGAATATGTAATTATTTTTTTAAACTTCAAAGCAATCAAACCTTTTTTATGTTTTAATAATTATACCATATACAATTATGAATAAAAGATATAACTTATAAATTTAAAAAAAGTTTTACATTTCTCTTTTAATATACTGTGAATTATAGTAAAATTTTAGATTATATACGAAAACCTTAAAATGTATTTTGGGGAAAAATTTTCTAAAGCATTTCAAAAGACTTTAACATATGATACAGATAAAAAGCTTTGCTTATATAAATATAGATTTTTCCATAATCACAAAATAAAGGAGTGATGAGTTTGAAAAAAATTATTTTAACAGGCGGAGGAACAGCCGGTCATGTAACACCCAACATTGCTTTGCTTCCAAGCTTAGAGCAAGCAGGATATGACATTGTTTATATCGGCAGTCATAAGGGAATGGAAAAGGAATTAATAGAAAGCTGTAACATTAAGTATTATGGAATTTCCTCTGGAAAATTACGACGTTATATTGATTTTGAAAATATAAAAGATGCTTTTAAAGTTGTAAAGGGAATATTCGATGCACTAAAACTAATAAAAAAACTAAAGCCAAATATTATTTTTTCAAAAGGCGGGTTTGTATCTGTGCCTGTTGTAATAGCAGGAAAATTTTGTAATGTTCCCATAATAATACACGAATCGGATATTAGCCCAGGGCTTGCTAATAAAATTTGTATTCCATTTTCCAATTACGTCTGCGCAGCATTTCCCGAAGCTTTAGAAAGTATTCCTAAGCAAAAAGCCGTGCTTACAGGAACTCCTATTCGTAAACAACTTTTTGATGGCAATAAAAAAAAGGGGTTACAATTTTGTAATCTTAACGAAAAAAAACCTATAATATTAGTTATTGGAGGAAGCAGTGGCTCAATAAAAATAAATGAATGCTTGATAAAAAGCTTGCCTTCTCTTTTGGAAAATTATCAAATAATTCATATTTGCGGAAAAGGCAACAAAGACGATACGATTAAAGCAGATGGTTATAAGCAATATGAATATATTTCAAGCGAACTCCCCAATATTTTTGCATGTGCTGATATAATCGTAAGCAGAGCAGGTGCAAACTCTATTTCTGAATTTCTTGCATTAAAAAAGCCCTCTCTTTTAATTCCGCTTTCTGCAAAAGCAAGCAGAGGAGACCAAATTTTAAATGCCAAATCATTTGAAAAACAGGGATTTAGTAAAGTGTTGTATGAAGAAAATTTAACAACAGAAACTTTTATTTCTGAAATAAATAATCTATATAATAATAGAAATATTTATATTGAAAAAATGAGCAAATGTGCCATAAAAGATGGCGTTTTACAGGTTATGGAAATTATAAAAAAATATTAAAGACTTATATTGCTTGTTATTATGTAAAAAAATGTTTATAATAATACTGTTTAAATAAATAGACTTTATCTTTATAAAACTTAAAGTATAAAAGGAGTGTTTCACATATGAAAAAACTAATTTTTGTAATATTATGTTTGGCATTTGTTGTGGGGTGCGATGGCAAACAAAATCCTCAAACAACTCCAGATACCTCCCAATCTCCTCCTTCTGAAACAACTAAACCAAAAGATGGAGAGACTGCAACAATACTAGATTACTTTCCCTTTGAAGAAAATGTTATTTATATGTATGAAGGTACTGAAGCAGTGGCAGATTCAGAATATACATTATATAACGGATATGTAAGGGATAACAAAGTGCAAAGAAAAGTAACAGGTGTAGCACACGAGGCGACAGAAGTTTTGCAATACTCCGATGGAGAACTTAAACTAATTTATGGAGATACAGCATATTACTTTTATGATGACATAACTAATGCAGTTCCTAACGTAAATGTTACGCTTTTAAAAGAACCACTAGAAGTAGGAAACAAATGGGCTTTTGATGAGGGAGTAACAAGCCAAATAACTAATATGACTGCAACAGTAGAAACACCTTATGGAACTTTTGAAGCTATGGAAATTACAAATACAAAAGAGGACGGCAGAGCAGACACATTTTATTACTCAAAAGGGATAGGGTTAGTAAAAACTACTTACTCCACTCGTGAAGCAGGCGATATTACATCTTCATTGAAAGATGTTGTAAAAGATACTGCTGTTCAAGTACCTATAAATGCTTATTATATTAATACAACAACAAATGAAACAGAAATAAAAGAAAGTAGCTTACTTATGAATACAAACGATAATTTTGGAGCACAACTAGAAGCTTTAATGAAAAAACCTTTTTCAGAAGAACATCCTGTACTCCTTACAGAAAAATCTAAAATAGGCTCTATTAATATAGACAGGGAAAAAGATTTACTTACAGTAGATTTTGCTGAATTTCAAAAAGACTCTGCAATAGGTGACGGAATACAAAATTCAATTGTAAAATGTATTGCAAATACTGTAGGCAATTTTTATGACGTATCTAATGTTGAGCTTACTATTAAAGGAAAACCTTTTGAAAGCGGAGATATAAAATTTAAAAGTGGTGAATATTTAAAGGTTGAAAAGCCTGCAAAGCAAGAGCAAGGTGCAATTATTCAGTAATATTATTAAAATATTGGGAAACTTTTTTCGATGAAAAGTTTCCCAAACCCTTCAATAAACTTTATTTTAGGCATATTTATTATTAGGAGGATACTTACTATCGAAGAACGTATAGCAACATATATAAAGACAAAACAGATTATTGATAAATACAGTTTTCATTTAAAAAAGAATTTTGGGCAAAATTTTTTAATAGACAGTCATGTTATAAATAAAATTATCTCTGCATCTGAACTAACAAAAGATGATTTAGTAGTTGAGGTTGGCCCTGGTATAGGAGGATTAACACAAGAGTTAGCAGAACATGCAGGTGAAGTAATATCTGTAGAAATAGACAAAAATCTTATACCTATTTTGGAAGAAACTTTGGTGGATTATAATAATATAAAACTAGTTAATGCTGATATATTAAAAGTTGATTTTATGGAGTTAGTAAAAGGTAGTAATTGCAAAAATATCAAAGTAGTTGCAAACCTTCCTTATTATATTACTACTCCTATTATTATGAATTTTTTAGAAAAAAAATACCCTATAAGCTCTATAACCGTTATGATTCAAAAGGAAGTCGCAATGAGGATTGCTGCCAAACCGGGAACAAAAGATTATGGAGCATTATCGTTAGCTGTACAGTATTATTGTGAACCTTATTTAGCTGCAAATGTACCACAAAACTGTTTTATACCAAGACCAAATGTAGACTCTGCCGTTATAAGTCTCAAAGTACATGAAAACCCTTGTATCTCTGTAAAAAACGATGAATTTATGTTTAAAATAATAAAGGCAGCATTTTCAAAAAGAAGGAAAACCTTGTTAAATTGTCTTTTTGGATTCGATGGTATTGATTTAACTAAAGAAGAGATTAAAAATGTATTAAACAAATGTGGATTTGATGAGAATATAAGAGGTGAAGCTTTACGGCTTGAGGACTTCGCCTTAATATCTGATGTAATTGTAAATTAGCAATTATTGGGGCTTCCAGCCCCAAACCCTGACTTCTTTCTTTGAAAGAAAGAAGCAAAGAACTTTTATCAGAAACGTACTTTGTGCGTTTATTTTTCGTTATTCATGTGTCATGGTTAAATTTGTGCAAATAGTAAAATGAGTTCGGCACAGATTTTTTGTGCCAAACTCATTTTACTTTATATCCTTATTCTTGAATAACATAAACCTTTACTTTTCTTCTTCCAAAACGTAAAGCATCGTCTAAGCTTTCATAGAATAAATCTATAGAGTTTCCATTTATTGTACCGCCTGTGTCTCCAGCAATAGCATATCCATAACCCTCAATATAAAGTTTTGTACCTAAAGGGATAACTGATGGGTCAGTAGCAACCACACCATGTTCAGCTCTCATTCCTGATGCTGTAATTCCATATCCTGGGTCTCCTGGTCTTTTGCCTGTACTTTCATAACCAGCTGTATATGCAGAAGCACTCATTGTATATTCTTTTGCATAATTAAATTCTTTACCGCTTTCTGCGGCTGCATATAATGAACGTAATTCTTCATTTGAAGCATTTGCTCTACTTGATTTTTGTGCAATAACCGCTGCCGCTGGTTCTGCTGTTCCATGATGCTCAATTTTATTAACAGGCTCTTTAACTATTTTTTCGCTTACAATTTCACGAGATTTCTCTTCACCTTGAAATAAGCTAATTTTTATAACCTGTTCTTTTTGACCTTCAGAACCTTCCTGAACTACTTTAACAACGCCTTTTTCTAAATCATTTTTTTCCTCAACGATTGTTTCAAAAGGAATAGTTTCGGTATTTACAATTTCCTTAGTAGAGATGGATTGAAGAACAATTTCCATGTCATCATACAGTATGTCTGTTTTTCTAACAGAGGATTCGTATTTTACGTTATTTTCATTTTCTAGGCTATAAATGATTTCTCCTGCCTGTGCTCCGGCTGGTTTTTCATAAACTTTTGTTACCCCGTCAATAACTACTCTGACACTTACTCCTCTTGTTATGTTTATCTTTGTAATGTAATTTTCAATTATACTATCATCAAGTGATGCATCCATTCTGTCGTTTTCGCCTAATGTAATGCCCTCTTGTCTGAGAAAATCTCCGACATTATCCGTTGTTGTCTGATAAGTAGTAGTTTCCCCATTATCAATAACCCATACGTCCTTTGGAATATTAAGTGCGTTTACTGTACCTGACAAAATTAGTAAAAACACTGCAACCAAAAAGGTTATTCTTAAATACTTAGCCATTAATAATTTCCTCCTTGTAGGCTTACTTAACAATTCTGTAATATTTTTTAAGAATTGTAAGTTGTTTATTTCAGCTAGTTTAAAATGTTTTTAATTGTATAAGCATAAAATCTTATTAAATAATTTGTAGTAAAAACAATTTTAATATAATATTTAGCTGAATTTTAGCCTTAGTAGAGAAGTTTATCCTAATAACTATAAATTATACATAATTTTGTAACAATATGTATTTATTAGTAAAGATAAACTTAATCCTTTGTATGGAAAATGCTTACTCTTTTAAACAAAAAACTAGGATACATCAATTAAGATATATCCTGTTATGAACACTTTCAATAGTATATTAACATATTTGTAATAAATTTGCAATAAGTTATTTATGACAAAATAAGGCAACTGCATTTTCAAATGTAGTTTTCGCCACTTTTTCGTTTGGTATTTGTTTAATCTGTGCAATTTTTTGGGAAATAAAAGTTAAGTTTTGTGAATCATTTCGCTTACCTCTGTTAGGTGCAGGCGACAAATATGGACAATCTGTTTCCAATAATATATTATCCAAATCAATAGCTGAAACAGTCTCAACAAGCTTCTTTGCGTTAGAAAAAGTAACAACTCCTCCTATTCCAATAAAGAATCCCATTTTTACGTATTCTAATGCAATTTCCTTACTGCTAGAAAAACAATGTATTACACCTTTTCGTACATTGCTTCTTTTAATTATATCAAGCGTTTCTTGACAAGCGTCTCTCGAATGAATTACAACAGGCAAATTTACTTTTTCTGCTAATTTTAGTTGCCTCTCAAACCATTGTATTTGTATTTCTTTTGCAGGAGTATCATAATAATAGTCTAAACCTATTTCTCCTATTGCAACAACTTTATCATGTTTTGAGTATTCTTCTAATGTTTCGATATCCTTGTCGGATAAAGATTCTACTTCACTTGGGTGAACTCCTACTGAAGCATAAATATAGTCGTACTTTTCTGCAAGTTCTATAGAAGCTTTTGAGGATTTCATATCTGCTCCTATATTAATAACATATTTTATTCCTTGTTTTGGAAGGGTTTCTAGGAGTTCATCTCTATCATCTTTATATCGTTTATCATCATAGTGTGCGTGTGACTCAAAATACATTATTTCACACCAGCCCCATCTTCTATATCGCCATCAACAGTTACAATATTTAAATTTCCGTCATTGTCGCTTGCCGCCAAAATCATACCTTCTGACATAACCCCTCTAAGTTTTACAGGCTTCAAGTTTGTAACAACAACAACTTTTTTTCCAATCATTTGCTCAGGACTGTAATGTGCAGCAATACCTGAAACAATTTGTCGAACTTCATCACCTATTTTAATTTTAGATTTTAAAAGCTTGTCAGATTTTTCAACGCGCTCACATTCTAAAACAATTCCTGTTTTTAAATTAACTTTGGCAAAATCATCTATTGTTATAAAATTATTTTCGTCTTTGCTTTCGTCTGCTTTAGTATCTTTATCTTGTTTTTCTGTTTGCTTTTCTGGCTTTGCCAAAAATTTCTCAAGTTCTGCTAATTCTTTTTTCATATCAATTCTTGGGAAAACAATTTCACCTTTATTTATTTGTATTTCTCTATTTAATAAACCAAAGCTTTCAATGCTATCCCATGTTAATATTGTTTCATCATTCATATTAAGCTGTTTCCAAATTTGTTTTGGCGTATTTGGCATAAATGGGCTTATCAAAACAGAAATAATTCTAAGTGATTCACATAACACATATAATACATTAGCTAACTCATCTTTTTTATTTTCGTCTTTTACTAAAACCCAAGGTTGGTTTTCATCTGTATACTTATTAACACGGCGTATAAAAGCCCAAATGTCAACTAGTGCATCACAGAATAATAATTTTTCCATATTATTCTCTACACTTTTTATTGTAGTTTTTGATAAAGAAATAATTTCTTCATCAAATGAAGATGATTTTTGTTCTTTTGGCAATTTACCATCAAAATATTTTTCTATCATTCCAACTGTACGAGATAATAAGTTTCCTAAATCATTTGCTAAATCGGAATTAATTCTCTGAATAAGTGCTTCATTTGAAAAATTGCCGTCTTGCCCAAAAGAAAATTCTCTTAAAAGGAAATATCTTATTGCATCAACGCCATATTTTTCTACTAAAATTTTAGGGTCTACTACTGTTCCTTTTGATTTTGACATTTTGCCACCGTCAATAACAATCCAGCCATGCCCAAAAATTTGTTTTGGCAAAGGTTCTCTGAGAGCCATTAAAATAGCAGGCCATATTATTGTATGAAAACGTACTATTTCTTTTCCTACAATATGAACGTCCGCAGGCCAGTATTTTTTATAATCTAAATCATTTTCCGAAAAATATCCTAACGCTGAAATATAATTTGACAAAGCATCTATCCAAACATAAATTACATGCCCAGGGTCAAATTCTACAGGTATGCCCCACTTAAATGAAGTTCTTGATACAGCCAAATCTTCTAACCCTGGTTTTAAGAAATTATTAACCATTTCATTTTTGCGAGATTGAGGCATAATAAAATCTGGGTTTCCTTCAATATGCTTTAAAAGCCTATCTTGATATTTAGAAAGTTTAAAAAAGTAACTTGTTTCTTTTACTTTTTCGATATCACGTCCACAATCAGGGCATTTACCGTCTTTAAGCTGTCTTTCTGTAAAAAAAGTTTCGCAAGGTATGCAGTACAAGCCTTCATACTCGCTTTTATAAATATCTCCTTGCTCATAAAGCTTTTTAAATATTTTCTGAACGGTTTTTTTATGATAGTCGTCTGTTGTCCTTATAAATATATCATAATCAATATCTATTAGAGTCCAAAGTTGTTTTATTCCATCAACAATTTTGTCAACGTAATCTTTTGGCTCTGAGTTTTTCTCTTTTGCACTAATTTCGATTTTTTGACCGTGCTCATCCGTTCCTGTTAAAAATTTTACATCATAGCCACGCAATCTTTTATATCTTGCCATTGTATCTGTTGCTACTGTTGCATAGGAATGACCTATGTGTAGCTTATCACTGGCATAATAAAGCGGTGTAGTTATATAGTATGGTTTGCTCATATAATTTAATTTCTCCTTATTTTTAAATAATGTTAGTCGATTTATTGAACTTATGTTATATTATTATATATAAATTATACAAAAATGCAAACGTTATAAACATATTATAGAAAATAAAAAAACAATGAGAGTTTTTTCTCATTGTTTCAAAGCTTCGTCAATTTATATCTTGGGGCTTTCAGCTCCAAACACCGACTTCTTTCTTGTAAGAAAGAAGCAAAGAATTTTTGTCAGAAACGCATTATGTGCGTTTCTTTTACGTTACTCATGTATCAAGGCTAACTTTTCCAATGTCTTTTATTATTTATCTAATTAGCTTGCTCGCAATAATAACAACGATAAACTCGTTTTTCTTCATCTGCAAGCGTAAAAATATGCATTATTTCTTGTTCTATAGAAGTAATGCATCGTGGGTTTTTGCACTTAACAACATTAGTTATTTTTTTAGGCAGAGAAAGTTGAGTTTTACATTTTATTTGACTGTTCTCAACTATATTTACGGTTATATTCGGGTCTATGTACCCTAATACATCAAGGTCTATATCTATTCTATCCTCTATTTTAATAATATCCTTTTTTCCTAATTTACTGCTTTTAACATTTTTAATAATTGCAACGGTGCAATCTAAGTCTCCCAATTTTAAGTAATTATATATCTCCATACTTTTTCCTGCTTTGATATGGTCTATAACAAGTCCCTTTGTTATACTGTCTATACTTAACATATTGAAACCTCCAATAGTTTTAATATTAAAGCCATTCTTACGTACTTTCCACATTTAACCTGCTCAAAATATAATGCTCTTGGGTCATTATCTACTTCTACTGAAATTTCGTTTACTCTCGGAAGTGGGTGCAAAATAGATAAATCTTTCTTTGCACTTTTCAACTTTTGCATATCTAAAATATATATATCTTTTAAACGAACATAATCTTCCTCATTAAAAAATCTTTCTTTTTGTACACGAGTCATATAAAGAATATCCATTTCACCTATAACGGATTCTAAATTTTCTACTTCATAAAATTCAATATTTTTTTCGGAAAGCATTTCACGTATATAGCTGGGGATTTTTAATTCATTTGGAGAAACCATGATAAATTTATTATTTTCATATCGAGACAGTGATTTCAAAAGGGAATGAACAGTTCGTCCAAATTTTAAATCACCGCATACTCCAACGGATAAATTATTTAGACGCTTTTTAGTTAATTGAATTGTAAAAATATCTGTTAATGTTTGAGTTGGGTGTTGATGACCGCCATCACCGGCATTAATAACTGGAATTGTTGAATATTTTGAAGCAACAAGTGCTGCTCCTTCTTTAGAATGACGCATAGCACAAATGTCAGCATAACATGAAACGGTGCGAATTGTGTCAGCAACACTTTCGCCTTTTGTAGCCGAACTGGATTCAGCAGTAGAAAAGCCTAATACACTTCCTCCTAGCGACAACATAGCAGACTCAAAGCTTAATCTTGTACGAGTACTAGGCTCATAAAATAATGTTGCAAGAATTTTACCATTACAGCTATTAGCATATTTTTTAGGATTATTAATAATATCCTCGGCTAAATTTAAAAGCTCATATGTTTCATCTTTAGATAAATCTAATGGGTCAAGAATATGTTTCATAATACACCTCCATTAATTTTTTCTATAATAATATAGCATATTATTATTATAGTGTAAATAACATGAACTTAATAAAATTGTATTTTTTATTATCCCATAAATTTTTATAAAAAATAGTGGGCTATTAGTTGCATTATAATATTTGTTTGCAATTATCTTACATTTCTAAAAAAATAGTAGATTTTTTTATTATTATATTGTAGAATACTGTATACAAAATTTTAAAGCTGTTGAAAAACAAGCGAATATATGTTTGAATTAAATTATGTATTTATAGTATTTTTACAAATAATACTACTATAATCAAACATTTAATTAAAATTATCAAAGTATATTTCTGTAAGTATTATTATTTTTAGGGAGGAATTTAATAATGAACAAAACTTTTTATGAGTTGCGACTTTCGGCAAGGGAAAGTCTTTCAGGCAACTGGGCTGGTGCCATAGGAGCATATCTTTTGGTAGGCTTAATACTTAATTCTGTTTCATTTATTGGCTTGGCTATTTTTTATGCCGGAAACATGCAGGCTATTGCTTCTATGGCAAGAAGCCTTGATTATGAATCTTGGGAATCATTCGGGTTAATATTACTAGGAACATTAGGAAGTACATTTTTATTTATGGCTTTATCAGCCGTTATAAAGTTGCTTTTAACTGGTGCTTTTAATTATGGCATTTCAGCTTTTTATCTTAGTTTGTCAAAAAGAAATGAACCAAAAATTGAAACTGTTTTTGAAGGGTTTAAAAAATTTGGTTCTTGTTTTTTAGCTAATTTTCTTATTGGTGTTTTTACTTTTCTTTGGGCATTATTGTATGCTGTTGTTTTGTTTGCCATTTTATTCGGGCTATCTATTATTAGTGCTATTTCAGATTCAAATTTAATTAGTATTTTTGTTTCAATTATTTATTTTATTATTTCACTTGGCTCTTCAATTTTTATGTCTGTTATTATAGCAAGATATGCAATGACATATTTTTTAATTAAAGATTGTGAAAAAACTGACACAATGAATTACATAAAGCAAAGTACAGAATTAATGCGGGGAAATTGCTGGAGATATGTTATTTTAAGCATAACATTTATTGGCTGGTATATACTTTCTTTTTTTACATGTGGATTAGGCTTTTTATTCCTAAATCCTTATATTGGCGTTACAAATGCACATTTCTATAATGACCTTGTAAGTAATGCTAAAAAATCAGGAAAACTTAATTATGTTACTCTTTTAGAGGATGCTCCTGCAACTGATGAACCTCCTAAACGCCTTCAATAAAAAGGAAAGTAATTTTGCGGTATTCCGTGTAAAGGTTTTTAAAAGATTGGGAAACTTTATCTGAAAAGTTTCCCAATCTTTCTTTTACACCATTATAAACTTATATAAACAGGTAATCCATTTTCCATTTTTATTTTAGGTTCTCCAAGAATAAGAGGGCTTGCATATTTTATAAATTCACTTGAAACAAAACAATCTTTTGTTATCCATTCTTTAGGAAAAAACTTTTCTTTATTACAAACTTCGCTTACGTCCACAGTTTCAGTTTCAATTTTATACTGTTCGCCTGTTGCCCTTTTTAGACAAACCATCTTTCCAGTCTCTCCTGATATCGCATATTTTACAGCACTACTTCCTGCTAATGCACTTTCGTCCAAATCTGTTAAAGAAGCAAAATGTGAGGCACATCTCTGTAAAACATTTAACTCGACAGCTCTGGATTTTAGTTTTAGTTTATTTTTTACTGAATATTCTAAAACCCTTCCGCAACCACTTAACGTACTATGACCAAAGGCATCCTTTTCGGTGTCTCCACCACTATTACATACGAAACGCCCATCTTCAAATTTTATTCCTTCCGAAATAGCTACTATAATACAATTATTTCTTTTTATTCTTTCATTTACAGTTTCCAAAAAACTATCCATATTAAAACTTTGCTCAGGCAAATATATAAGTACATTTTCATGCTCATTGAAATCTACACCTAAAGATGCAGCAGCAGTAAGCCAACCAGCATGTCTGCCCATAATTTCCATAATTGTAACAGACGGTTTATTATAAACTTTTGAATCGTAATACATTTCTTTAAAAGATGTTGCAATATATTTTGCAGCAGAACCGTAACCGGGTGTATGGTCTGTTATTACCAAGTCATTGTCTATTGTTTTTGGTACTCCTATAATTTTTATATCAAAGTTTTTATCGCAAGCGTATGTTTTTAACTGATTTACTGTATCCATAGAATCGTTTCCGCCTATGTAGAAAAAATATCCTATATTATATTTTTCAAAAGTTTTAAAAATTTTGCTATATGTTTCTAAATCATTTTCTTTAAGCTTATAACGGCAAGAACCTAAATATGCAGAAGGAGTAGTTTTAAGAAGGGTTAACATTTCATCATCTTTAAAATAATTAAGATTTATTATATTGTCGTTCAAAGCACCTTCTATTCCATTCCTCAAACCATATATCTCGCTAATATCATTTTGCTTTTGTGCTTCTTTTATGACACCATATAGTGTAGCATTTATAGCTGATGTTGGCCCACCTGATTGCCCTACCAAAATATTTTTTCTCATAATATCTTCCTCCTCTTTTATTTATGTGTTAAAATAACGTGAGTTAGAGACTGTTTAATATCTCGCTTGCTTGTGTTAAACATTCTTACATATTTTATTTTATAGAATAATCTATGAAATAACAATAAGTTTATTAAAAAACGTAAGTTTTATGAGTTTTTTAATCGATAGTTTTGCTGAACTTAAAATTAAATACATAACGGAGTTGAGACATAAATGATTTTAAAAGTAATTGATAAGGAATTTTCTATATGTAAACTGTTGGACACAAAAAACATTGATTTTAATTTTGATTTTTGTTTTGTTTCGAAAACAGATAATGAAATATCATTAGTGTGCCCTACAGATTTTGTACCAGAAAATACTTTTGAACAGGATAATGGCTGGAAAGCTTTTAGGATAGAAGGAATATTGGACTTTTCATTAGTAGGTATTTTATCTAAGATATCTGCTATACTTGCCGACAACAAAATTGGAATTTTCGCAATATCTACATATAATACCGATTATATTCTTACAAAATCAGAGAACTTTAATAGGGCATTATTGGTCTTGAGAAATTCCGGATACGATATTGCTGAGTAATTTTAATAAGATTTTTTTGTATAATAATGCTTCAAGATTGAATTAAAAATATTAATGCAAAAAATTAAAGGCGATGTTAAAATTGTCATAGAGCAAACAGAGCAAAACGCTTGCTTTCAACCGATGGTAACTCGCCTAAAATTGATTAATGGTCTATTATCATTTTACTTATATTCATCATTTTTCCACTTTAATAGTCTGCATTATTATTATAATCGCTATAACTTTATTTTTGCGGAAAAGAAGGTAAACTAACCGTAAAGGATTATAAGTTATTTATTTCAAAAAGAGCTGAACAAAAGATAAGTCCTGCTATCATGAGAATAACAAATAATGGTACAAGAGTAACTTTCGTTGCGTCTTCATTTTTTTTGCACATCACTATTGTATTAAGTAGACAGTATATATAAATAATCGGATAAATTGTTGAGGTAATAACTATAAAAATCATAATTATGTGCTGTATAGATTTTGGGGTTTCAAAAAACACAGGTAATGCCATTATATTTGCAACAATAACGCCTGGGTATGCTAATACCGGTAAAGCAGAAATAATGTAAGATATATAATAAAAAATTTTCTTGTTTTTATTTTTAAAAAAGTAATATAGCAATAAAGTAACTATCACCAATAATAAAATACTTTTACTTCCCATAATATACTTCCCCTCATCTTAAAAAGCTCATCTGCTTTTGCAATAAATTACTAAATTAACGTGAGTTCGACACAATTTTTATTGTGTGGAACTCACGTTAATTTAGCAAGAATAAAATTGTAATTTTTTCTGTTCAAATTTAGAATCTGTATACAGTGAGTTGTAACCAACCTTTGAAAAGCATACAAAACCTTTTAATAAAATTTAGCGGTTAGTAGTAATTATTATGACTATTTGGGTAAGATGTCTATTTCTAAGTCTTTATGGTAATACTTCAAATCTCTTTCATCTATGTTCCGTAATATTCTACAAGGATTTCCAACTGCAACAACATTAGAAGGAATATTTTTTGTAACAATACTTCCAGCTCCGATTATAGAATTATCTCCTATTTCTATTCCTGGTAAAATTATTGAATTAGCCCCAATCCATACATTTGCGCCTATAGAAATCGGCAAATTATATTGTGCCTGTTGACTACGCAGTATGGGATGAATTGGATGTGTACCCGTGCAAACTGTTACATTAGGACCAAACATGACATTATCTCCAACATATATATCACAATCATCAACTAATGTCAGGTTAAAATTGGCATAAATATTTTTACCAAAATGAACATACTTTCCACCCCAATTTGTATAAAATGGTGTTTCGATATAGCAATTTTCGCCAATTTCCGCAAACATATTTTTTAGCAGTTGTTGTTTTTTATTTTGTTGACTTGGAGGTAAATTATTGTATTCAAAAACCTTGTCAAGACATTGTAATTGTTCATCAATTAAGTTTTTGTCATCACAAAAATATAGTTTTTTTGTTTTCATTCTTTCCTTTATTTCTTCAATATTCATTTTATATTCCTCCATTAATATTATTACCATGGATTCAACGTGAATTGTCTCGTCAAACTCATGGTAATTAGTAACTAACTATTAACTGCTTTTAATTTTTCTGCTTGGTCGGTTGTAATTAGCGTATCCATTATTTCATCAAGTTCTCCATCAAGAACAATATCCAGCTTATGCAATGTAAGCCCAACACGGTGGTCGGTTACTCTTCCTTGAGGAAAGTTGTAAGTCCTAATTCTTTCGCTCCTATCACCAGTACCTACCTGACTTTTTCTTTCGGCTGAAAGCTGTGAGTGTTGCTTTTCTATTTCTAAGTCATAAAGCTTTGCTCTTAATATTTTTAAAGCTTTATCTTTATTTTTTAGCTGAGATTTTTCATCTTGACATGATATTACAATACCTGTTGGTGCGTGTGTCACCCTAACAGCAGAGTCGGTAGTATTAACGCTTTGCCCGCCGTTACCTGATGAACGGAATACATCAATCCTTACATCATTCATATCTAATTCTACGTCAACGTCTTCCGCTTCTGGCAAAACGGCAACAGTAACAGTTGATGTATGGATACGTCCACCTGATTCAGTAACAGGTATTCTTTGTACCCTGTGAACACCACTTTCATATTTCAAGCGTGAGTATGCCCCTTTTCCATTAATAAGAAAAACAATCTCTTTAAAACCGCCCATATCACTGTCATTCATGCTCATTATTTCTGTTTTCCAGCGTTGTCTTTCTGCATATCTTGAATACATTCTAAATAAATTTCCTGCAAAAAGAGCCGCCTCGTCGCCTCCTGCCCCTCCTCTTATTTCTACGATAACATTTTTATCATCATTAGGGTCTTTAGGCAAAAGAAGTATTTTCAATTTTTCTTTTAATTCTTCTATTTTTTCAAGGTTTTCTTTCAGCTCATCTTTAACAAGCTGTTTGAAATCGTCCTCTAAATTTTCATTAAGCATTTCTTTTGATTCTTCTATTGCATTTTTTACAGATTTGTATTCTTTATATGCTTCAACAATAGGAGTTAAATCACTATACTCCTTCATAAATACTCTCCATTGATTTTGGTCTGCAATCACTTCGGGGTCGTTCACCTTACCCGATAAATCATTATATTTTTTTTCGATTTCTTCCAGTCGGTCAAACACTATTTTTCAATCCTTTCTTTAAACCTGTTTAATATCAAATATACAAATAAACTTATGTTAAAACTTTTTCAAAAGTTTCCTCATTTTCTTTATCTTTTTACTTAATACATGTTATTACTCTATCTAAGCACGACAAATCTTTTAATACTCTAATATTTCTATATCTATTTTGCTGCAGAATACTTATAACATCTTCTGCTTGTTTGCAGCCTATTTCGAAAGCAAGCGTACCTCCATATTTTAAATATCTATATGCTTTCTTTGATATTTCTCTATAAAAATATAAACCATCTATTCCTCCGTCTAACGCTATATATGGCTCATATTTTTTTACATTATCCTCTAATGTTTCGATTTCGCCTTGAATAATATATGGTGGATTGGATATTACTAAGTCCAATTGTTCATCACCAATAATTATATTATCAAACAAATCGCTTTCTACAAAATTTATTTTATGGTTAACATTATTTAATACAGCGTTTCTACTTGCTATATCTAAAGCTTCTTTGCTTATATCAGCAGATGTTATTATAACATCATTACAATAATATGCCAATGATATACCTATACAGCCTGAACCTGTTCCAATTTCTAATATATTTTTGTAGCCCTTTTCTTTTATTGTATTTATACATTCCTCTACTAAAATTTCCGTATCCGCTCTAGGAATAAGTACGTTCTCATCAACATAAAAATCAATAGACATAAATTCACATTTATTTATAATATATTGCACAGGCATTTTATTACATCTTTTATTAATATAATCATTAAATTTGTTAACCAAATCCTCACTTAATATTAAGTTTTCACCTGTTATAATTTGTACCTTGTTAAGCATAGAGGCGTTCATAAGCAAAAACAAACTATCAATTGAATACGTTTCTATACCGCTTTCTTTAAGCTTTTCCTTTCCATACTGCAAAAGGTATTTTATACTACTCCTGTTCATTTTCCAAAACCTCTTTAAGTGCGGCTATTGCTACCTCTATCTGTGATTCGTCTGGTTCAGCTGTAGTAAGCTTCTGCAAACACATTCCAGGATAGCTTACTATGTTAACAATAGCAGAATCCGATTTCCCTGCCCATTTTATAATTTCATATGAAAAACCTGCAATAACAGGCACAAGTAATATTCTGTATACAAAACGCATCCAAATTACATCTGTTCTTATAAAAAAGAAAACTACCATACTCACTATCATTACAATTATTAAAAAACTTGTTCCACATCTTTTATGAAGTCGTGTATGATTTTTTACGTTTTCAACTGTTAATTCATCTGATTTTTCGTAACAATTTATTGTTTTATGTTCAGCACCATGATATTGAAAAACCCTTTGAATATCTTTTAATCTTGAAATAAGAAATATATATAAAACTAAAATAAATATTCTTATAAATCCCTCTAAAATACTTAAAATCCATGTATTCTCACCTACAAGTTTACCACTAAAACCTGCAATAAATGTAGGAAGTAGCATAAAAAGCCCTATACTTAACAAAATAGCAATAAATGCACTAAAATATAACAAAATATCATTTGATTTTTCCCCGAATATTTTATTCAAAAATACTTCAAATTTATCAGGTTCACTTTTATTTTTATCCTCTTCAATCATAGCTATTTCAGCCGAATCTGTTATAATTTTCATTCCAGTTATAAGTGAATCAACAAATGCAACAACCCCTCTAACAACAGGTAGTTTCAAAAATTTATATTTATTGGATATAGGAGATATGTGTTTTTTTATCATTACAATTTCATTTTCATTTTCGGGGCTTCGCACAGCTATTGCATACATTTTTTTGCCACGCATCATTACCCCTTCAATTACTGCTTGTCCTCCAATAGACTTATCGGGCGGGCTATTTTTTAATGCCTCTTTTATTTTTGGATTATTCATATTTTTTATTTTCCTTCCATTGAATATCATTAAATTTTAACTTAAAATCAATATTATTGCAATAGAGTTATTTTAAAATAACGTGAGTTCTAGACATTGGGAAACTTTTTTGAAAAAGTCTCTCAAACCCTTCAAGAAACTTTAACAAAAAAATGCCACATATGTGGCATCTTCTGTTTGCAAAATCACTTTTATTTTTTCAAGAAAGGAGTATACTGTCTAAACATTTCATTCTAAGAATTATGTTTTAATTCATCCGCAGTCTTCAGCAATTCACCTAGAAAACCTTTTGCATCTTCTGTAGCTTTTATGCTTTCCTCAACAACTTTTCTACTTTTGGCTGAACCTAAATCTAATCTATTTGAGAAAATTTCTATTTCTGAAAATACTGATTCAATTATTTCTGCTGATTTTTTATATGTTTCAGCTAACCGCCTTATTTCCTGTGCTATTATCTGAAAACCTGCTGCCGAGTTACCTTTTGCTCTCGCTGCTTCAACAGAGGCATTAAAACCTAATATAGTAATTTGAGTTGATATGTTTTTCATATCACTTGTTATACCTTTTATTTTATTAACCTGTTCCAATTCTTTTTGAGAAACAGTGTCTATTTCATCAGTAATTTCCATAATATTTGAAAGTTTTTCGGAGTTTGAATCAATCAAACTAGAAATCTTTTTAACATTACTTGTAAGTTCGTCAACCCCAACCATAATTTTTTGCGAAAGTTCCTGAACAACAATCTGTTCATGAATAGACTTTGATAATGTATTCACAACAACAAACAAAAGTTCTGCTGCAGATTCTATTTTTGATTTAGGCATAATAGTTACTTTTCTTAAAGCCTCTATGTATTTGTTTGGGTCAATATTAAGTTCTTTAGCCAGTTTTATAAACTTTTCTTCATCAGGTTCTTGAGGAATGACTTGCCCACCCAACATAGAACCAAGTTGTCTACCTTTAACAATAATAGGGCATGTAAAATCAACAAGCCCTGCATGACAGTTGTATATTATAGGTCTACCAGTTCTTCCAGCTTGCTGTCCGGCATCAATATCGCATTTAAGGCATCTTTCCAAACCAAGTTTTGAACCTCTAGTATATTTTACACAGAAATCTCTAGCACTGCTTAGTTCGGTTATAGGAGCACCATCAACATCAATTGTTAATGCTGCCATTCCCGTTGCTTTTGAAAATGAATCCTGAATATTCTGAAGTGTCTTTTTGTCTAAAACGTCAAGTAATTTGAAAGTTAAACTAGTATTCTCCATTACTTCCTCCTAAACATTTTATTAACTAAACTAATTATATTATATCATAGTGTAATTATTTGTTCAACATAGACAATATAAACAAAAATTCCCATGTGTTTTTAATAATTTTAAATTTTATCTTGTTTGAATGAAGTCATAATGTTAAAATATTTTTAATTAATTTTAAATTTTGTAAAGTTGTTTTTGTTAAAGGAGAAAATAATGAGAGCCAGAAGAAAACCGTGGACAGAAAAAGAGCTTGCATCAAATGAAAGAATAATAGATAATGCCGAAGCATATAAAGGAAAGTGGAATGAATATTTTTCTAACAATAACCCTATTCATATAGAAATAGGGTGTGGTAAAGGCAGGTTTATTACTCAAACAGCCGAAAAAAATGCTAATATTAATTATATTGCAATAGAGAGAGAACCACATGTTATTGTAACAGGTGCAAGAAATTCTCGTGAGTTATCATGTCATCTTGCTTTTATTGTTGGTGATGTTAAAAATCTGTTATTATATTTCGAACCTAAAGAAATAAGCAGAATTTATATAAATTTTTGTGACCCGTGGCAAAACAGAAAGAAATGGCATAAACGCCGTCTAACACATGAGAGTTTTTTGAATTTATATAGAGAGTTATTTGGCAAGGAAAAAGGAGAAATTCATTTTAAAACTGATAATCAAGAACTTTTTGAATTTAGCCTAAATCAATTTTCAAATAATAATTGGAGACTTAGAAATATTTCGCTGGACTTGCACAACAGTAATTATGAGGGAAATATAATGACTGAATATGAAGAAAAATTTTCTAATAAAGGAATGCCTATTTTTAGATGTGAAGCTTATTATGAGTTATAGTATTAGGAAATGAGGGATATTATTATGGAAAAGAAAAACATTGTTGTATTATATGGAGGGTATTCCTCCGAACATGAGGTTTCAAAAGCCTCAGCCGCAACAATAATAGAAAACATGTCAGAAGAAAAATACAATATAATACCTGTTTATATAACAACAGAAGGAAAATGGTTATTATATGACGGGCATATTGAAAATATAAAAAATATTAATTATGAGAAATTTGGAACACCTGTAGTTTTAAGTACAGACAGAGGCGATAAATGCCTCCTTAGAATTGTTGGTAATAAAATTAAAAATATACCTATCGATGTTATTTTCCCTGTTCTTCATGGTGTTAACGGCGAGGACGGTACTGTTCAAGGCTTATTTGAAATTGCTGGAGTTCCTTATGTAGGCTGTGGAGTTTTGGCTTCTGCTATTTCGATGGATAAATACTATACAAAAATAGTAGTTTCTGACTTGGGAATAAAACAGGCAGAATATTTATCATTTAAACAAGAAGATTTAGACGATATTAACGAAGTTATGAAAAAAATAAGATATAAAATAGGGTATCCCTGTTTTATAAAACCAGCTAATTCGGGTTCAGCAGTAGGAGTTTCTAAAGCAAAAAATAAAAAAGATTTAGAAGCTGCTATTGAGCTTGCTGTAAGCTATGATAAAAAAATTATTGTGGAAAAAGCCATTATCGGAAGAGAACTTGAATGTGCTGTTTTAGGCTCAGGTGGAAATGATACAGAAGCTTCTGCAATTGGAGAAGTATTGCCTGCTTCCGAATTTTATGACTATGATGCAAAGTATAATAACAGCGAATCAAAAACAGTTGTGCCTGCTGATATACCAGACGAAATATCCGACCAAATTAAAAATGCTGCAATAAAAATATTTAAAGGTGTAGGCGGGAAAGGTTTGTCAAGAGTTGATTTCTTTTTAGAAGAGGAAACCAACAACATTATTTTTAATGAGATTAACACTTTACCAGGGTTTACCTCTATCAGCATGTACCCTATGCTTTGGAATCATGCCGGATTGACAACTCCACAATTAATTGACAAATTAATTGAACTAGCTATTGTATAGAATATTTAAAGTATCCCCCCAAAACTAATTTATAATCTGTTTTGTGGGGGGTGCAGTTAACTTAAAAAACAACATTATTAAATTGATTTATAAACTAACGTGAGTTCGACGTAGTCGAACCACCTTGTAAAACAAGCCGAAAATCGTAAGACTTTTCACGCTATTTTAGGAAAAACTCATCATTATATCACTAGCAAGCACTACAAGCCCACATATTAAAACAAATATTCCAAACATTCTTGCTTGAGAAATGTGTTTAGGCATATCTGCTTCACTTATTGGTGGTTTTCCTTTTTTTATGTAATTTTGGTTTTTTTGATTAACCATAACTTCAGGCTTAATTATTGTTGATATACCTGCAAAAATTATTAAAATACTAAGTAACCACGACATTTAATGTTTCCCCCTATCAAATTTATACATAAAGCATATAAAATAAAGTTAACTACATTATTAAGAATTATAAGCCAATATATTAACTATATCAACACTTTTTAATTTAAATATTAGTAAATGAAAGGTCGTGTTCTAAAATTATTGAGCCAATGAAAAACGAGCAAAAAACCAGTAGTTTATGACAAGACCGACTACAATTTTATGCATTTGTTCAGTTTTGGAAAATCGAATGCCTTTTCTTACTAATCTTGCGCACCATGTTCTTAAAGATAAGTGTTTTCTCTCAATTTTTTGCGTATTCTTCTTTGTTACAACAAGTTTGTCGGAAGAAAAATGTTTGAAATATGCATAATTACCATCTGTATAAACTTTTCCAATTCCAAGCGGATTTAATAACTCCATAAGTTTAT